>NZ_JBWZCG010000001.1:0-512038 GCF_059383415.1 Pseudarthrobacter sp. RHLT1-30-1 | reverse complement strand
GGACGGGAGAAACGTTTGGGGGGACACGACAACCCCTGGGTCAGGGAAGAGGGTGCTCCATGCCCGCTGGGGCGCCGCTTTTCGGCCTCTGTACGGAATGATGGAACCACCATGAGCCAAGAAGAACCCCCGGAGATCAACGGAAACGGCGACACCAAGGGCACCTCCGTCATCGTCAACGCCATTGCCGTGCTGAGGACCTTCACCGCCGAAGAGCCGCTGCTCGGAGTCACGGAGGTCGCCAACCGGGTCGGGCTGCACAAAAGCACCGTTTCCAGGATCCTGGCCACCTTCGAACAGGAACGCCTGGTGGAACGTGATCCGGAAACGCGCCGGTTCCGCCTCGGCCTGGGGCTGATCGCGATTGCCGGTCCGCTGCTTGCCGAACTCGAGGAACGGCGCGTGGCCTACCCGGTGCTGCGTGAACTCACCGAACAGACCGGCGAGACCAGTGCGCTGATGGTGTGGAACGGTGCAGAATCCATGTGCGTGGAACAGATCGCCAGCCACCACCAGATCAAGCACACCACCCCGCTGGGAGCCCGGTACCAGGACGCCATGAGCGCCTCAGTCCAGGTCTTCCTGTCCACCGAACCTGCCGAGCGGGTCAGGGCCCTGCTCCGCAGCGGGGCCATCACCTACCCGGGGCTCGATGACGCCAGCCTGGACGGCTACCAGATCAAACTTGGCGACGTCGTCCGCCGCGGCTGGGCCATCAACTACGGCGAATCCTCCATTGACGAAGTCGGCGTCGCCGCCCCCGTCTATGACCACCGCGGCGACATCGTGGCCAGCGTCCTGATCCCGGCGCCGCGTTTCCGCGTTTCCCGCGACCGGCTTCAAAGCCTGGGCGAAGCGTGCGCCGCCGCGGCGGGCCGGGTCACCACGCGGCTGGGCGGACGCCCGCCGGGAAACCCGGAACGCGCCGGCCAAAGCTAGGATCCGGGCAGCCAAGCGACTAGGAAAGGTTGGCGCCGGAGACGAGCCGGGCAGCGGGGCGACTCAGACGAGCCGGGCGAGGCTGGCGGCCAAATGCAGGGCCGACAGCCGCCCCGTTTCCCGGGGGTCTCCGCCGCAGAGCTCGAAGATCCGCCGCAGCCGCTGGTGCATCGACTGGCGTTCCAGATGCAGCTCCCTCGCTGCGTGGGCGGTGTTGCAGCCGCAATCCAGCCATGCGGCCAGCGTGTCGAGCAGCCGCGAATTGCGTTGCGCATCATGATCCAGCAAAGGCCCCAGCTGCTGGCGCACGAAATTCCGGCGCTGGTACGGGTCCAATGACTGAATGGCGAGACGTTCCACGGCAAACGCCTCCGCGTCGATTACGGGAGCGTGCACGCCGCCGGCTTCGGAACGGGACTGCTCCCGGGCGCTCGCCAATTCCAGCGTGAGCTTGGCTTCGGACAGCGACCAGGGAGCGTCCGAAACGCCCGCCACCAAGGGACCCACCGCCGCAAGCGTCCTGGCCAAGGCCGGAAGCTCCAGCAGGCCGGCCAGAAGCTTTTGCCGGTTCTCTTCCGGAGCATCGCCGCCAAGACCCGCCACCGCGAGAAGCTCGGCGTTGTCGACGTAGGTGGCGTGGGTATACGCCGCACGGGCCAGCAACTGCTCAACCGATGCCCGCAACTGTTGGGACGTATCCGACCGGACCACAAGGGCCACCAGCGGTTCGGCGGCCGGAATGCCGGCGGCCGACGCCAACTGCTGCAGCCGCCACGGCTGGCTGCCGGAATCAATCGCGCGGATCAGGGCAGCTCCCGCAACCTCCCGGAGCCCGGGCGACATCCGCTGCAACATCGCCAGGGCCAGGATGTCCACCGAGCGCTTCCCGGCAGTGCGGGCCAAATTCTCGTCCTCGTGCGCCGGGACCCGCAGCATGAGCTGGGCCGCAAGGATCCCGCGGACCGGCACGTCAATCTGGATCAGACGGGCATGCTCCTGGCCGGCGGGAACTGAGCCGGCAATGTCGTCGTCGGTCCCGGCCGTCCCCGCCGTCCCGGCCGTCGCGCTGGCCAGCGTTGCGCCGGTGAGGGACGTCAGGGTCACCTCGGCGTTGATGATGCCGGCGAGCACGGCGAGAATCCGGTCCAGACTGCCCCCGTGGGCCAGCTCGACGGCCATTGCGTGGCTCGCCTCGTCCGCCCGCCGCAGCTGGGAAACCGACTCGCTGACCAGTGTCGAATTGATGGCCTGCATCACGCCTACAAAGGGCACGACCTTTCGGAGCTCGATCAGCGGGAGTCCGGCTGCCTCAGCGGCCGACACCATGGCGGACGGGAGCGAGGGGAGGGCGATTCCGGTCTCGATGGCCAGGGCGGCCACGCCCCGCTCGGCCAGCTGGCGGATGTACATGACTTGCCGTTCCTCGCTGGCGTGGGCGAGGGCCTCCCCTCCCGTCAACAGAAGCTCCCCGCCGTCGAGCAAGGGGGCGATGTCCAGGATCTCGCTGGAGTGGATCCAGCGGAGCTGGGTTCTGGCCGCCGTGCCGGCCGCCGCCCTGACGATGGGATCAGCCACCGAGAGGGTCGGATGGTCGAGCACATCCTGAAGACGTATTGACATGACACTCCGTCGCATTTTTCGAACATTAACTAGACACATTCTATATAGGTGGATGTGGTGCACGCCACATAACCTTGAAGTACCCCCAAAACTCTCACGGAGGCTCCAATGCGTGAAAATTCCCCAGCGGTTTCCGCCGGTCCAGTGGTCAATGAAGACCACATAGACCACGAGGCCTGGCTCCAGCCCATTCCCGAATCCCAGCGAACCCGGAAAGTCTCCGGTCAGTTCTGGATCTGGGCCGGCGCCAACCTCGCCCCGATCAACTGGGTGCTCGGCGCCCTCGGCATCCACCTCGGCCTAGGATTCTCCGACACAGTCATTGTGCTGGTTTTGGGGAACCTGATTGGCATGCTGCTCTTTGGCTGCTTTGTCCTCCTCGGCCAGAAGACCGGGGCCACCGGCATGGTGCTGGCCCGGGCTGCCTTCGGCCGGCAGGGGAACTACCTCCCGGCCGCCATTCAGGCACTGCTGGTCATCGGCTGGTGCGCGGTCAACACCTGGATCATCCTGGACCTGGTCATGGCACTGTTCGGCACCCTCGGCTGGGTGGACCCCACCGCCCACAACTATGCCTGGAAGATCGGCGTCGCCACGGCCATCATGGCAGCGCAGGTCGCCATCGCCTGGTTCGGCTACAAGGCCATCGCGGCATTCGAGAAGTGGACGGTCCCGCCGACCATCATCATCCTCGCGGTGATGTCCGTCGTCGCCTGGTTCGGCATGAAGATCAACTGGTCCTACGCCGGCCCGGCGGGCAACATCCTGGAAGGCTCGGAGCGGATCGCCGCCATGAGCGCCGTCATGACCGCCATCGGTATCGGCTGGGGCATCACCTGGTTCACCTACGCCGCCGACTACTCCCGCTTCGTCAGCACCGAAGTCCCCAAGCGCAAGCTCTACCTGGCCTCCGTGCTGGGCCAGTTCATCCCGGTCGTCTGGCTCGGAATCCTGGGCGCCAGCCTGGCCACCAACAGCGGTGAGATCGACCCCGGCAAGCTAATTGTGCAGAACTTCGGCGTAATGGCACTCCCGGTGCTGCTCATGGTCCTGCACGGCCCCATCGCCACCAACATCCTGAACATCTACACCTTCTCCGTAGCCACTCAGGCGCTGGACATCACCATCAGCCGCCGCAAGCTCAACCTGTTCGTCGGAGTGTTCTCCCTCGCCGCCGTAGTCTTCTTCATCTTCCAGGAAGACTTCGCCGCCGTCCTGGATGCCTGGCTGATCGGCCTCGTCGCCTGGGTGGCCGCCTGGGGTGGCGTCATGCTGGTGCACTACTTCTGGCTCGACAAGCGCTGGCCCGGGGACCCCACCCGGCTGTTCGACGCCGTCGGTACCAAGCGTCTGCCCGGCGTGAACCCGGCAGGCATCGCATCCCTGCTGATCGGGATCTTCGCCACCTGGCTGTTCATGTACGGGCTGGTTCCCGCAATGCAGGGACCCATCGCCGTCGCCCTCGGCGGCTGGGACCTCTCCTGGCTCGCCGGCGGCCTGACCAGCGCCGCAGCCTACGCCATCATGGGACCGCGCTTCCACCGCAAATTCCTGCACCTGACCAGCGCCGATGCGGGCACGGTCCCGGCCCCCGCTGCCGCCCCCGAGGCAACCGCCATTGGGACGGCCCACGTCCCCGCCGTGTCCGCGTCCACCTCAGGTCTCTGACCGGAAGACCAGCCGCCGGCGGGGAATCATCGGATTCCCCGCCGGCCCGGCCCGCACCACCGTCAGCGCCCAACACTCGGCGGCTGCAGCCGCCATTTGTACACTGAACTTAACGAGGAGCACCACCAGCATGGACAAGTCAGTATTTCTGGAAGACATGGATGCTTTCGCCTACCGCGAAGTCCTGGCATCCGGGGACGCGATCGTCCTCATTCCCGTCGGGTCCCTGGAGCAGCACGGTCCGCACCTTCCGCTGGGAACGGACACCATCCTGTCATCCCACTTCGCGGAGGGTGTTGCCCGGCGGCTGGGTGGACTTGTTGCCCAGCCAATCGCGTACGGGTACAAGTCGCAACAGAAGTCCGGCGGCGGCAACCACCTCTCCGGTACGACCAGCCTGGATGGCGCCACCCTTACCGGCGTGGCCCGCAACCTGGTCAAGTCCTTCCTCAACCAGGGCGTCCGGCACGTGGTATTCATCAACGGCCACTTCGAGAACTACCAGTTCCTGTACGAGGGAATCGACCTTGCCCTAGAGGACTTGGGCATCAAACCCGGGGCAGAGCAGAGCGTGCTGCTGCTGTCCTACTGGGACTTCGTCAGCGAGGACACGCTGAAGCAGGTCTATCCGGGTGGCTTCCCGGGCTGGGACATCGAGCACGGCGGGGTCCTGGAAACCTCGCTCATGCTCCACCTTGAAGCGGCCCGGGTGGCCATTGACCGCCTGGTCGACGGTCCTGCCGCGGTCCTCCCGCGCTTCGACAGGCTCCCGGTGGTTCCGGCGCGGACACCCGCCACCGGTTGCCTGTCATCGGCGGCCGGCTCCAGCGCAGCCAAGGGCGGGCTGCTGTACGACCAGGTTGTCAGGGATCTCGTCGTCGATCTCGGAAGTGAACTGGTCCGTGAACCCGCGACGGCGGTTGTATCGGGGTAGGGGTCAGCGATCCCAGAGGGCAACGCGGTTGACCCAGTGAACCGATGGCGCCGCGGGGAGACTTTCCCGCGGCGCCATCCTGTCATGGCACTGCCCGCATCGATACGCCACCGTGCCGCCCAAACGACACCCCCCAACCAAAACCCCAACGCGGAGTCACTTCGCGCCCATCGGCGGCCCCGGCATGGGCGCGAAGTGACTCCGCGTTGCTTGGTTTCCGGACCGCGCGGCCAGGTGCCGGCAGTTGCGGACTACACTCGATTCCGGGCGGCCCAACGGCCCGCTACGGCCCAGCCGGATAACGAAGCTGGCATCAGGCCCGCAACGAGGAGGTCATGATGGCCGGCGGCAGCCGCGAACCCGGCAGGTCGGTGACCTCGAAGGTCCTCGCCATCCTCGAAGCCTTCGAAAAGTCCCGGGGCGCCCTCAGCCTCACCGATATCGCCGAAAAATCCGGGCTGCCCTTGAGCACGGCCCACCGCCTGGTCAACGAACTCACCGACTGGGGCTTCCTCTCGCGCGAACCCAACGGCCGCTATCAGCTCGGCATCCGGCTGTGGGAGCTCGCCCAGAACACCGGGCGGCAGCTTCGCGATGCGGCGCGGCCCTACGTCCAGGACCTGTTCTCACTCACCGGCGAAACCGCGCATCTGGCGGTCCGCGCTGGCCACGAGGTGCTCTACATCGACCGGGTCTACGGCTCCAAGCGGGTGCCCCGCGCCGGCCGGGTCGGCGGCCGGCTGCCAATGCACGCGACCGCCGTGGGAAAGGTCATTCTCGCCTTCGAGGAGGACTGGGTCCGGGACGCGTATCTGAACCGGCAGCTGGAGCGGCACACTGCGCACACCCATGTGGACCCCAAAAAGCTGGCCGCAGAGCTGTCCCAGATCCGCGAACAGGGCTACGCCACCACCCTGGAGGAAGTCCGGCTGGGCTCCTGCTCGATCGCCGTCCCGGTCTTCCATACCGGCAGGATCGGCGCCTCGATCGGCCTTGTGCTGCCCACCAGCCAGGCCGCCACGATGACCCGGCACCTGCCCGTGCTCCGGGGCATCGCCGCCCAGATCGAGCGCGCCACGGCCCGGATCCCACTCCAAACGCTGCTCGGCAGCCACGTCGCCGGCACGGACTGACAGGCACCGCCCCCGCTGTGGTCTAGCAACGCAACGCACTCTGCCGGCTGCCCGGGCTGCCGGCAATCTTGCGTTGCGGCCCGGTGTCGTCCGTTCGGGGGCACTTTGAGGGGCAATAGTCGACGTCGGCGGCTTAGTTGGCGGCGTGTCCGTGTCGAAGTGCCCCCGGACCGCCGCCGGGGCGCCCTGAGCCTGGCCGGACGTTGTCAGGGGGGGTAACCGGGCGATTGGGGCACGGTGGGCGGAGGAGTGGCTGCCGGGCTGCCCGGGCTGCCCGGCAATCTTGTGTTGCGGCCCGGTGTCGTCCGTCCGGGGGCACTTTGGTGCCAATAGTCGACGTCGGCGGCTTAGTTGGCGGCGTGTCCGTGTCGAAGTGCCCCCGGACCGCGGTCAGTGCCCCCGGACCGCGGTCAGCGCGCCCGGACCGCGGTCGCCGGAGGAGGGGCTACCCGGCCCCACTGCAGCCGCGGAAAAAACGGCTTCCGCCCAGTGGAAGCAAACCCTGCGTTCCCGGAGTGATCGGGACCACACTGGTGAGAAGAACCCCGGCATGCACTGGCGCGGCCGGCGGTACCAACACCAAGGAGCTTAGATGTCATCGTCGACGGATACGGCCGGCCGCTGTCCCTTTGGACACGGCGCCGAGGCACCCGCAGGGCACCACGGCTACGAGCCGTTCCAGATGAAGGATCCCTTCCCGGCCTACGCAGAACTCCGGGCCGAGCAGCCGGTCATGTTCGACGAGCGGGTCGGCCTCTACGTCGTCTCCCGCTATGACGACATCAAGGCCGTCTTCGAGGACTGGGAGACCTTCTCCAGCGAAAACGCCCAGGCCCCCGTCCGCGAACGCGGCGCCGCAGCGAAGAAGATCATGGAAGACGGCGGCTTCACCGCGTACTCGGGCCTCTCCGCCCGCCGCCCCCCGGAGCACACCCGCATCCGCGCCGTGGTCCAGAAGGCCTTCACGCCCCGCCGCTACAAGGCACTCGAGCCCTTCATCCGGCAGAACGTCGTCGAGCTGCTCGAAAAGATGCTGGCCCGCCCGGACCGCCACGGCGACATGGTCAAGGATCTCGCCTACGACGTCCCCACCATCACCATCCTCACCCTGATCGGCGCCGACGTGTCCCAGGTGGACACCTTCAAACGCTGGAGCGATTCCCGGGCGGCCATGACCTGGGGCGACCTCAGCGACGAGGAACAGATCCCGCACGCCCACAACCTGGTCGAGTACTGGCAGGAGTGCCTGCGCCTGGTCAAGATGGCCCACGAGGAAGGCGGCGACAACCTCACCGCGGACCTCGTGAAGTCCCAGCAGGAGGGTGCAGAGATCTCCGACCACGAGATCGCCTCCGTCCTCTACAGCCTGCTGTTCGCCGGCCACGAGACCACGACCACGCTGATCTCCAATGCCCTCCGCGAGCTGCTGGCCCGGCCCGAGCAGTGGAAGCAGCTCATCGAGGACCCCAAGAAGATCCCCGCCGCCATCGACGAGGTCCTGCGCTACGCCGGCTCGATCGTCGGCTGGCGCCGCAAGGCCCTCAAGGACACCGAAGTCGGCGGTGTCGCCATTGAGGAGGGCGCGCAGCTGCTGCTCCTGATGGGCTCCGCCAACCGCGACGAGAACAAATTCAGCGCCGGCGAGGACTTCGACATCACCCGCCCCAACGCCCGCGAGCACCTCTCCTTCGGGTTCGGCATCCACTACTGCCTGGGCAACATGCTCGCCAAGCTCCAGGCAAAAATCGCCCTCGAGGAAGTGGCCCGGCTCGCCCCCGGCCTGCAGCTGGAGAACCCGGAAACCATCGGCTTCCGGGAAAACCTCTCCTTCCGCGTCCCCGAGACCGTCCCCGTCAGCTGGAAGGCCTGAGAAATATGCAAAGCAACGAATACATCCAGTTTTTCGACGGCGGCATCGAACCGAAGCTCGAGAACCTCGGCGGCAAGGGCGCCTCCCTGGTCACGATGACCTCCGCCGGTATGCCGGTCCCGCCCGGTTTCGTGGTCACCACGGCGCAGTTCGACGCGTTTATGGAAGAAGCCGGCATCACCCGGCATATCCACCAGCTCCTCGCAGACCTGGACCCCGAGGACATGGGCCAGGTGGACGAGGTGTCCGCCGCCATCCGTGAGGACATCTGCTCCCGCCCGGTGCCGCAGGCGATGCGTGAGCTCACCGTCGGCGCCTACGGTGCCCTGATGTCCCGCTTCGACGCGCCGGTCCCGGTGGCCGTCCGTTCCAGCGCCACCGCGGAAGACCTGCCGGACGCCTCCTTCGCCGGCCAGCAGGACACCTACCTGTGGCTCGCCGGCGTCAAAGCCGTCACCGAGCACATCCGGCAGTGCTGGGCCTCGCTCTTCACCTCCCGCGCCATCATCTACCGGCTCAAAAACAACATCCCCAACGAGGGCCTGTCGATGGCTGTGGTGGTGCAGAAGATGGTCAACGCCCGCGTCTCCGGCGTCGCCATCACCATGGACCCCACCAACGGCGACCGCTCCAAGATCACCATCGACTCCTCCTACGGGGTCGGCGAGATGGTGGTCTCGGGCCAGGTCACCCCGGACAACATCATGCTGGACAAGGTCACCCTCACCGTCATCAACGAACACCTCGGCGACAAGCACGCCGAACTCGTCCCGGACGCCGTTGCCGGGCGGCTGGTGGAGCAGGAGGTCGACGCCGAACGCCGCGGCCGCCGCAGCCTCTCCGACGCCGAACTGACCGCCGTCGCGCAGATGGCCAAGCGCGCGGAAAAGCACTACAAGTGCCCGCAGGACATCGAGTGGGCCCTGGATGCGGACCTGCCCGACGGCGAAAACCTCCTGTTGCTGCAGTCCCGCCCCGAAACCGTGCACTCCTCCAAGCCGGCCGTCCCGTCCACAGCCACCGCCGGCGGCTACTTCAGCGGACTCAGCCCCGCCGCCCCAGCGGCCGCACCTGCTTCCACGACGCCAGCAGGCACAGCGACAGCCGGCCCGACGCCGTCGTCCACCGCCGGCTTCAGCCTCGGCAGCATTACCGCGTCCCTGCTGAAGCCCTCCGTCTAACAAGTTTTGACCCGCTAGTCCGCTCCCTCACCCAGGCTCACCGCCGAGCCCGTATTGAAAGGACCGCCATGTCCCTGAAGTCCTTCCCGAAGCCCTCCGAGCTTGCGGTCCCCGCCGGCGCCGAGGGCTGGGAAAAGATCTACCCGTACTACCTGGTCTTCCAGGACAAGCTCAAGGACCAGGAGGACGCCAAGTTCTGGTTCTGCGACAGCCAGCACTGGCCCACCGTGTTCAAGCCCTTTGAGACCATCGGCGGCGAATTTGCGGTCAAGTGCCTGGGCCAGTACAACGCCCGGCACCTGATGATCCCCAACGCCAACGGCATCGAGTTCCGCGTCCACCTGGGCTACCTCTACATGTCGCCCATCCCGGTGCCAGAGGACCAGATCGCCGCGCGGGTGCCCCTGTTCGAACAGCGGGTGGGCCACTACTTCCAGAACTGGGACGAGCTGCTCAAGCAGTGGCACGTCAAGGTCAAGGGCACCATCGACGAGATGGAAACCATCTCCTTCCCCAAACTCCCGGACGTGGTCCCGATGGAGGACATCCTCTCCGGCAAGGGCAAGGACGGCTCCGAGAAGCTGCTGGAGAGCTACGACCGGCTGATCCAGCTGGCTTACCAGAACTGGCAGTACCACTTCGAGTTCCTCAACCTTGGCTACATCGCCTACCTGGACTTCTTCAACTTCTGCAAGCAGGTGTTCCCGAACATCCCGGACCAGTCCATCGCGACCATGGTGCAGGGCGTGGACATGGAACTCTTCCGCCCGGATGACGAATTGAAGGGGCTGGCCAAGCTGGCCGTCGAACTCCAGCTGCAGCCGCATTTTTCCAACACGGACGACGTCGAGGCCACCCTGGCTGCCATCGCGGCCGCCCCCGGCGGGGACCGCTGGACGGCCCAGTACGAGGCCGCCAAGGACCCGTGGTTCAACTTCACCGTGGGCAACGGCTTCTACGGCCACGACAAGTACTGGAACGAACACCAGGAAATCCCGCTCGGCTACATCGCGGACTACATCCGCCGCGTGGACGAGGGCCAGGAAATCATGCGCCCGGTCGAGGCCCTGATCATCGAACGCGACCGCATCATCGAGGAATACCGGGACCTGCTGGAAGGCGAAAACCAGGGCCTCTTCGACGCCAAGCGCGGACTCGCCGCCACCGCCTACCCGTACGTGGAGAACCACAACTTCTACATCGAGCACTGGACCATGGGTGTCTTCTGGCGCAAGATCCGTGAACTGTCCCGGATGATGCAGGCCGAGGGCTTCTGGACCGAACCGGACGACCTGCTTTACCTGGGCCGCAACGAGGTCCGCGACGCGCTCTTTGACCTGGTTACCGGCTGGGGTGTCGGCGCCAAGCCGATCGGCCCGGACTACTGGCCGGAGGAGATCGAGCGCCGCCGCGGGATCGTGGATGCACTGAAGACCGCCCGGCCGGCCCCGGCGCTGAACACCCCGCCGGAAATCATCACCGAACCCTTCACCCGGATGCTCTGGGGCATCACCACCGAACAGGTCCAGCAGTGGCTGGGCGCCGGCGAAGCGGTCGAGGGCGGCGGCCTGCGCGGCATGGCAGCCTCGCCCGGCGTCGTCGAAGGCCTGGCCCGCGTGATCACTGACGCCGACCAGCTCTCCGAGGTTCAGCAGGGCGAGATCCTGGTTGCCACCGTCACGGCACCGTCCTGGGGTCCGATCTTCGGCAAGATCAAGGCCACGGTCACCGACATCGGCGGCATGATGAGCCACGCGGCGATTGTCTGCCGGGAATACGGCCTTCCGGCCGTGACCGGCACCGGCTCGGCGTCGACCACGATCAAGACCGGGCAGCGGCTGCGCGTGGACGGCACCAAGGGCACGGTCCAGATCCTCGACGCTGAGGAACCCGAGCTCCAGGTCACCGGACCCGGGGCGCACAGCCACAGCCATGTCTGAGCAGCGGAAGACCGAATCAAATATGCCTGTTGCGGAATATGACGACGAAGGCGGGGCCGGCCCGGGGGGCAGGACCGCCCGCACCGTCCTGATCACCGGTGCCGCCGGCGGGCTGGGCCGGGCGTTCGCGCTCGGCTTCGCCCGCCGCGGCTACCGCGTGGCGGTGGCGGACGTGAATCTCGAAGGTGCGGAGGAAACCGCGAAGCTGGTCCGCGACACCGGGGCGGACGCTGCCGCCTTCCACGCGGACGTCACGAGCATCGAGTCCACCGAGGCCCTCGCGAAAAGCTGCGCGGACTTCGGCAACGGAAGCATCGACGTCGTGCTCAATAACGCGGCGGTGTACGCGGGGGTGACCCGCAGCCCGTTCGAGGACATTGACCCGGCCGAATGGGACCTGGTGATGAACGTGAACCTCAAGGGGCCCTGGCTCGTTACCCGGGCGGCCAGCCCGTACCTGCCCGACGGCGGGCGCGTTATCAACCTTTCCAGTGCCACGATCTTCAGCGGCTCGGAGCAGTGGCTGCACTACGTCGCCTCCAAGGGCGGGGTGGTGGCCCTGACCCGGGTGCTGGCCAAGGAACTGGGCCGGCGGGGGATCACGGTCAACGCGATCGCCCCCGGCTTTACCCTCACCGAGGCCAGCTACGGGCTGATGGAGAACGCCGAGAACTACGGCGTGGACCGCGGCGCGATCAAGCGGGCCAGCCAGCCGGAGGACATCGTGGGCGCGGCGCTCTTCCTGGCCGGGCCGGACAGTTCTTACTACACGGGCCAGACCATGGTGGTCGACGGCGGCCGCCAGTTCGTCTGACCCGCTTTATGACTCAATTTTCAGCTTTCAAACCCCAAGGAGGACCAATGCCAACGGTTCATTTCACCGACGCCGAAGGCGCCGTCCGCGATGTCCAGGGCAACCCCGGCGACTCCGTCATGGAAACCGCGGTGCGCAACGGCGTCCCCGGCATCGTGGCCGAATGCGGCGGTTCGCTGTCCTGCGCCACCTGCCACGTCTTTGTCCGCGAGGACTGCCTCCCGCAGCTCCCGCCGATGGAGGACATGGAGGACGAGATGCTGTACGGCACCGCCGTGGACCGCGAGGACAACTCGCGGCTGTCCTGCCAGCTCCGCCTGACGGACGAGCTCGAACTGTTCGTCACCACCCCGGAAACCCAGGTGTAGGAATGGGCACCCATGTTGCCGCGGCCGAGCAGACCTCCGCCGGTGCCGCCGCTCAGCCGGAGAGCGCTACCCGCACCGGCCTGCTGATCATCGGCGCAAGCCAGTCCGGCGTCCAGCTCGCGGTGTCGCTGCGGGCGCTCGGCTTCGCCGAGCACATCACCCTGCTCGGCGACGAGGACCACCGCCCCTACCAGCGGCCGGCCCTGTCCAAGGAGTTCCTGCAGGGCACGGTGGAGAGCGAGTCCTTGATTTTCCGCTCCAACGCGTACTGGGCCGAACACAACGTGGACCTCGTCAAGGGCGAATACATCGCCAGGATCGACAAGGAGGCCGACGGTTCCGGCGTCGCACACTCCTCCTCGGGCAGGCAGTTCCCCTTCAAACGCCTGGCCCTCACCGTGGGCGCCCGCGCCCGGAAGCTGGAGATCGACGGCGGGGACCTCGACGGCGTGCTTTACCTGCGCAACGCCGACGACGCCCTGGCCCTCAAGGACCGGGTGGGGGACGCGCAGGACGTTGTGGTGATCGGCGGCGGTTTCATCGGCCTTGAAGCCGCGTCCAGCCTGCAGAAGATGGGTAAGAACGTCGCCGTGCTGGAATTCGGGCCGCGGCTGGTGGGCCGCGCCGTCGGCGAGGAGACCGCCGAGTACTTCCTGCAGGCCCACCGGGCCCGCGGTCTGGATATCCGGCTGAACACGAGCGCCACACGCTTCACCGCAGGTGACGCCCCGGGTGACGCCCCGGGTGACGGCCGCCGGGCCGTCGCCGGTGTCGAACTCCAGGACGGGACCGTGCTGCCCGCGCAGATTGTGCTGGTCGGCATCGGGGTTATTCCCAACACCCAGCTGGCCGAACAGCTTGGCCTGGCCGTGGAGAATGGGATCGTCGTGGACCGCTTCGCGTTGGCCTCGGATGGCACGACGGTGGCGATTGGCGACTGCGCCAACATGCCCAACCCGGTGCCCGGCTCGGAACCGGGAGAGCGGATCCGGCTCGAAAGCGTCAACAACGCGATCGAACACGCCAAGGTGGCCGCCTACTCACTCACCGGCCGGCGGGAGGAATACGCCGGCATCCCGTGGTTCTGGTCCAACCAGGCCGAGCTCAAACTCCAGATCGCCGGACTCTGCAACGGCTACGACCAGACCGTGCTGCGGCGGGACGAGGAACGCGGAAAATTCAGCGTCCTCTACTACCGCCAGGGCCAGGTCATCGCCGCGGACTGCGTCAACGCCCCGCTGGACTTCATGGCCGTCAAGAACGCTCTCGCCAAGGGCCAGAACATCCCCGCCGACGCCGCCGCGGACCCGGCCACCCCCCTCAAGACGATCACCACGGACAGCTAACTCCACTCAGACAGTGAGTCGGCCCCACCCGAAGGAGCATTATGACCACCCCCAAGACCCCGGTTACCGAGACCGGCACCGCGAACCCGGCTCCCGAAAACCCCGCGGCCATCCACCCCGCGGCTGTTGATTCCGCGACTGTTGATTCCGCCACTGCGGAGTTCGCCGCCGCGTACCCTGTCCGGCCGGTCCCGGCGCAGGGACCGGTGGACACCGCCCCGATCGCCACCACCCCGGCGGCGCTCGAGGAACTCGACCGGCTCTGGCAGGCCGTGGTGCACGAGACCCGCACCCGCGGCAACGACATCCACCTGCCGATCTCGCTCGCCTTCGCCGAGCGGCTCTGCCGGGCCTACCCCGACGCCGACGCCGAACTGGTCCGGGTCGCCACCCTGCTGCACGACACCGGCTGGGCCCACGTGGACGAATCCCGCATCATCTCCGAGGGCTTCGCGGGCGACTGGCGCAAGGCCGCCATCCGCTACGAACACGAGAAACAAGGCTGCGACGTGGCCCGCCGGGTGCTCCCGGACCTGGGCTACTCCGCGGAATTCATCGAGCGGGTCTGCGCGATCATCGACGGGCACGACACCCGCCCGCTCGCCCACTCCCTGGAGGACGCGCTGATGCGCGACGCCGACCGGCTCTGGCGCTTCGACCAGGCCGGAATCGCCCTGGCCTCCACCTGGTTCAAAATGGACCCTGCCACCTACACCGACCGGCTGGCCACGGAAATCGTGCCCGAACTCATCACCCAGGCCGCCCACGACATGGCCACCGCCGACCTGGACCGCTCCACCGCCCTGCTCAAGACGGCCGTGATCCGATGACCGCCGCGACGCACGACGCCCCCGCCCTGGCCGCCCGGGCAGCCCTGAACCTGCCGTACACACACGTGGACGACGTCTTTCTCAACGGCGCGTGGACCCCGGCCCGCGGCACGGCCCGCAACCCGGTCACCGACCCCGCCACCGGCGAGGTCTGGGGCTCCGTCCCGGACGGCAGCGCCGACGACGTGGACGCCGCCGTCGCCTCCGCCCGTCAGGCGTTCGACGACGGCGCGTGGCCGCGGCTGGCGCCCTCCGAACGGGCCGCCTACCTGCTGCGCATCGCCGAGGAAGTGGAGAAGCGGGCCGGGGAACTCTCGCTGACCAACACCCGCGAGAACGGCTCGCCGGTGTCGGAATCCGCCGGGGCCGCGGCCAACGCCGCGGGCATCTTCCGCTACTTCGCCTCCCTCGCCGGCCATCTGGAGCGCGAGGACGTCCGGGCTTTCCCCCGGGGCGGCGGTGAATCCGTGGTCCGGCGCGAACCGATCGGTGTGTGTGCGCTGATCGCGCCCTGGAACTTCCCGATCAACCTTGTGGTCATCAAGCTCGCCCCGGCGCTGCTGGCCGGCTGCACCGTGGTGATGAAACCGGCGTCGCCCACTCCGCTGTCGCTCCGGGTGATCATCGACGCCGTGGCCGCGGCCGGCGTCCCGGCCGGCGTCGTCAACCTGATCACCGGGTCCGGCCGGCTGGGTGATGCACTGGTGAAGCACCCCGGCGTGGACAAGGTCGCCTTCACCGGGTCGACGCCGGTGGGCCGCAAGATCGCCGCGGCCTGCGGCGAACTGCTGCGCCCCGTCACCCTGGAGCTCGGCGGAAAATCCAGCGCCATCGTGCTGCCGGACGCGGACCTGGACGCGATGTCCGAGGTGCTGATCCGTTCCTCGATGCGCAACACGGGGCAGACCTGCTATATCTCGACCCGCATCCTGGCCCCCGCCAGCCGCTACGAGGAAGTTGTGGACATGGTCACCCGCACCATCGCCGCCGGAAAACAGGGCGACCCGCTGGACCCGGACACGGTCTTCGGCCCGTGCGCCACGGAGTCGCAGTACCGGACCGTGCTGGAATACGTGGACTCAGGCCTGGCCGAAGGCGCCCGCGCCACCACCGGCGGACGCGCAGCGTCACTGGGCGGCGGGCTGGAAGGCGGGTACTTCGTTGAGCCCACCGTGTTCGCCGACGTCACGCCGGACATGCGGATTTCCCGTGAGGAGATTTTCGGCCCGGTCATCTGCATCCTGAAGTACAACGACGCCGGCGGCAGCGTCGATGAGGCCGTTGCGCTGGCGAACAACACAGAATTCGGTCTCGGCGGCCTGGTCTTCGGCGCCGACCCTGAGACGGCGCTCGCCGTCGCGGACCGGATGGACACCGGCTCGGTGGGCATCAACTTCTTCGCCTCCAACCACGCCGCTCCGTTCGGCGGCCGGCATGATTCCGGCCTCGGCACCGAGTACGGCGTCGAGGGCCTCAACGCCTACCTGAGCTACAAGTCGATCCACCGGAAACCCTAACAACCCCAACGCGGAGTCACTTCGCGCCCATCCCGGGGTCCCAGACCGGCGCGTAGTGACCCCGCGTTGGTTGGTGGGGGTGGCGCCGTCGGGTAATCCGGCCCTACCGGCCAGACGAATGCCGGGCCGATAATCGGGGGTATCCACCCCTTGCAGACTACGGAGGCGATCGACGTGTCGGTTTATACGCTCGGAATCTGGCTGGTACACCCCGGCCGCGAGAATGATTTTGTGCAGGCTTGGCGGGATCTGGCCCGGAAGACCCAGGAGGACTTCCCGCACGCGAAGGCGGTGCTGATGCATGATCGCGACGTGCGGAACCGGTTCATCAGCACCGGCCCGTGGGAATCCCTGGAACAGGCTGAAGTGTGGCGGGCGTCCGAAATGTTCAAGCAGAGCATGGAGGGCATGCGCGAGATGCTGGAGCATTTTGAGGCTCGCACGCTGGACGAGGCCGCCAGCATCGGCTGGGATTCGCCCTAGCTTGTTTCCGCGCCGGCCAGTGCCGTGAGCACTGCGGGCAGGAGGGCCCCGTTTCGGCCCCAGACCGGGTCGAAGACCTCCACATACCAGGACTCTGCGAGCAGCAGGGCGAGGGATTCGTTGGCCTCCTCGGACCAGTCGCGGAGCTGGTCGTCACCGGCCGGGCTTTCGCTGCTGCCCAGAACGGTCACCACGTCGCCGTCCCGCAGGGTCACGGGAATGGAAGCCTGGCTGGCTTCGCCCGGGGCGTGGGCCACGGTCACCAGCTCGGTCCGGCCGGACAGCTCCAGAAGCGCGGCCGCCGACGCCGCACTGCAGAATCCCGTCACGTAGGCGCGCTGCGAGTGACCTTCGGCGAGCAGGCCGGGCTGTGACTCCTTGGTGAAGAGCCCGTTCCGGTTCAGGGCCGCGAGTTCCCCGGCGATTGCCGTCGTCTCGTCGTCGAAACCGGGGGTGAAAGTTCCCGGCTGGTACTGGCTCCGGCCCTCCAGCCAGCGCGCGGTCAGCTCGCCGGCCGCCGGGATGGTGCCCGCCTGCCGCCAGACCTCGCGGTCCGCCAGCAGCCGCCCGAAGCTGTCCCGTTCGGTGGTGTATCGGTCATCTGCCAACGGATCTAGGCCTTTCTCGTGGTGCTGCCGGCGGCGCTGCCGGCGGGGCCGGCCGCGGAGTGCTGGCGCAGCAGCTGGGCGAGGCGTTCGCTGCTCAGCCGTAGGGCCTCGAGCTCCCGCCGGCTGAACTCGTCGATCGTGCGGTGGATCTGTTCCGGGAGCTCCGCGGCGTCGTCGTCCACCTCGAACTCGTGGTCCAGCGTGACCTCGGAGGATCCTTCCGCCGGGCGGACAGCCCAGCCGCCGCCGAGAGTCATTAGCGGATGTTCCAGGCCGAGCTGCCGGAACTCGGCGCGGTGTCCTGCAGCATCAAAGATCCGGTGGCAGTGGCTGGAGTTCAGTGTCCCGTTCGCCACGACCGAGGTCCGGAGTTCGTGGTCGGTGTCGTCGCCGCTGACCCGCTCGGCGTAGACGGTCAGGCCGTCCAGGTAGGGCCAGTGCGAGGAGTCGCGCAGCATCGCGAAGATGAGGTCGGCCGGGGCCTCGATGGTGAGCCGGTGGGTTGTCCGGCGCGTGGTCAGCGACAAGTCCGACACCTCCTGTGATCTGCGGGCTTTCTATGCAATCTAGGCGAGCCGGGCCGGGCGGCCTAGGTTTTTGTCCCACGGCGTCACGGCAGGAAATCTGGGGTAACACTGGATCCCCGGTGGTTGATTCACCAAGGACCTCCCCACCGCAAACAAACACCAACGCGGGGTCACTTAGCGCCGATCCGGAGGCCCAGGATGGGCGCAAGCTGACCCCGCGTAGCCTGGGGTTTTAGAGCGGGCCGAACTCCCGGTAGCCCACCGGATCCTTCCACACCGGCGACATGGCCTCAAGGGCGCCCCGGAGCTCCGGGTCCGCCAGGATCGCGGCCCGGAAGTCGCGCCGGGCATGCTCCATGAAGTAAGCCGGCAGTGCGAACACACTGCTGGTCGCCACCAGGAACAGGACATACATGGCGACGACGGCGGTCATCCCGCCGGGGCCGTCCGCCAGGAGCAGCGCCGCCGGAAGCAACAGCACGCCCAGCGCCAGGGACAGGAACACGGTGAGGCCGATGCCGGAGCTCAGCTTCCCCGGCGCCCGCGAGGCCATCACCGGCCGCACGCTGGGCACGCGGCGCTTCACCCGCCGCAGCAGCAGTACCCCGGTGGAGACGAGGGCGGCACCGGCAATGAGCAGGCCCAGCAGGACCGCGACGGCGGCCGGGCTGGTGAGCAGCGTCAGTCCCGCCCCGCCCAGACAAGCAGCCCCGACCCCGATGCAGGCGGCGGCGAGCCCCCGAAACTGGCCGTAGTTCCAGGCCATCTCCCGCAGGGCGCTCGGCGTCCGTGCCTGCGCCGACGAGGGGACCTCCCCGGAGATCCAGTAACTGAGCGGAAGCTGCCGGGGGGTGGAAGGGCTGGCGTAGGGCGGGTTGGTCATTCCGGCTGGGCTTTCTGGTGTGCGATCGGGCAGGCCTTCCGCGGACGGGTCCGCGGACGAATCAGAACGTGAGGGCGGACTCGAAGCTCCGGAACGCGTCCGCGGCGTCGATCGCCTCGGTTTTGTCCGCGCCGTCGTCGCCGGTCGCAAGCGTCCAGGACTTGTCCGCCTCCACCTTAAGGTGTGCGGTCAGCGGCGAGCCGGACAGCCGGTAGTGCTTGATCATGGCCGCGGCAGGGTAGCCTTCGGCACCGGATTCAAGGTAGTGCCGGGCAATCTGCAGCCCGAGCTGCAACATTCCCGCGGCCGGATCGACAGGCTGGACCTCGTGGACGCCGTACCGGCTGAGATTGAGCAGGAGCGCGCCCTCCTTGGATCCGGCCGTGAACAGGACGTGGTCCGTTTCCGGGGTGACCAGGGCGACCTCTAGCCACTCGTCGGCAGTGGAGACCACGGCGGCCACAATGGCGCCCTTCTCGACCGGCACGATGTCGTCGCCCGAGACCTCTGCCAGTCCGCGGACCAGGAGAGTGGTAATTCCAGCCTGCTCCAACAACTCGTTGTCCGCAACAGGAGCGAGCCGGAACACCTCCCGGGTGATGCCCGCCGACGGCGTCTGGCTCACGGCAAGGAGGGCAAGCAGTTCGTGATCCGTCAGGCGGAGCGGCGTCTCGTCGTTCATTCTTTCCTCACGTTGTGTCGTCATCATTCCGGAGCCTTGGTGGGTGGCGGGGCTAGCCGCCCAGCCAGCCCCACACCTTCTTGGCACCGTCCGCGACGGCGTCCGCACCGTCCGCTATGACACTACCGACCTTCTGGGCGCCATCCACCACCATCTCGGAAGTGGAACCGTAGCCAAGGTCCTTGGCGAGGAAACCCATGCCCGCCCAGGCGAGACTCGCCCCGGCGAAGAAGGGCCCGACGACGGGGAAGAAACTACCGGCGGCAAGCACGGTGGAGACTCCGCCGTCCCACATGGCATTCGAATCCCCGCTGATCACGCCGTCAGCGAACTGGGCCGTTCCCCCGATAACGCTCAGCACGCCGGCAGCGCGGCCGACCATGGACAGCCCGTTCAGCAGCTGGGTTCCCTTGAGGTACCCCAGACCCGGCGCCTGGCCGTACTGCGCACCGAGCACACTCCACGGCATCTTGGTCAGCAGGCCGGCTTTGTTCATCTGGTTTAACAGCACGTCGGACGCGAGCCCGGCGCCCGAGGCTGCGGCGTTGGCGCCCTGGTAGACCGGATTGCCGTTTGCGTCCAGGACGGGGTCCAGGACCGGGGCCAGCAGGGGGCCCAGCGGAGAACCGGGCGCCGCGCCGCCTCCGCTTCCGGCCCCGGACCCGGTGGAGCCGCCGCCGGAGGAGCCGCTGCTGGTCTTTTCCTGTTCATCCGCGTGCGCCAGGAGGCTCTTCGCCTGGTCGCGCAGCGAGTCGCTCGATTTACGCAGCAGCGGACGCAGGGTGGAGGACCACTCGCTGCGGAACCGTTCGCCGTCGGCGCCTTTCCAGACAGCAGACCCGACGACGCTGTTGACGGTGGCCTCGATGCCCTGCAAAGCATTGCCGGACTGCCCGATGGACTTGGAGAGCGACCTTAGCTGCGCAATGTCAGCGCCGTAGATGCCAGGTGCCATGCGTTTCCCCCAAAGTGATGTGAAGACCGGTTTCCCGAAACACTATCGGCAAACGGGTGCCCGGGCGATGGAGAGTCCTGCCCATCTGGACCTCCACGCATGCCCTCGGCCAGGGCCAGCCACCCCACAACGCGGGGTCACTCTGCGCCCGTCCTGAAGCCGCGGATGGGCGCAGAGTGACCCCGCGTTGGGGTGAGGCTAGAGTTCACAGGGGGTCCACCCCAGGACGACAGTTTCAGCAGCGCCACGGATCCGCGGCGGAGAACCACCCGGGAGTCATCAGTGCGGCACGGAGCCAAGCCCACCATCCGCGACGTCGCGGAGGCCGCCGGGGTGTCCCTGACCACGGTGTCCTACGTGCTATCCGGCCGCCCCGGGGGTAACACCCGGATCAGCCAGCCCACGCAGGACCGCGTCCATGCCGCGGCCAACGAACTGGGCTATGTGCCCAACCGGGCCGCCCGCGGGATGCGTCGAGGGCGCACCGACGTCGTGGCCGTGGCCATCACCGACCTCGACGACGACTGGGACCGTGCGCTGGCCGCCGCCGCCGCCGGTATCCTGCCCCGGCACGGCTACCAGCCGGTCATCCTGGTCGGCGACAGCTGGCGGCCGTTTGTGCTCTCCGGGGGCGCCGACGGCGTTATCCTTGGCTCCGTTCCGGCGGACCGTTCGCCCGAAGAGCTGCAGACCATGGCCGAACTCGTCGAGCGCGGCGTGGCTTTGCTGGTCTTTTCGGACACCCTGCGGCCGGATGGCTTCGATGTGCTGGCACCTGAGACTGCCGCGGCCTCCGGGGCGGACGGTGCCGCGGACGGCGGGGTCGCACCCTTCGAACGCGCGGTTTCCCTGCTGCTCGCCCGGCTTCGGGATTAGGCGCCGGCGTTTACTCGTCCTGCAGCGGACGCCGCGCCAGCCAGGCCGCGACAATTGCGCCGGAAACGTTGTGCCAGAGCGAAAACACGGCCGACGGCAGCGCGGTCAGGGGGCTGAAGTGCGCCGTGGCCAGGGTGGCGGCCAGGCCGGAGTTCTGCATGCCGACCTCGAACGCCAGCGCCCGGCGCGCCTTGTCGTCCAGGCGCCCGAGCTTGCCGGCCAGGTAGCCCAGACCGAGGCCGAAGCCGTTGTGCAGCACCACGGCAAGGAACACGATCCCGCCGGCGGCGACGATCTTGCTGGCGCTGCCGGCCACCACAATCGCCACGATCAGGGAAATGACGACGGCGGAGGCCCAGGGCAGGACCGGAAGCACCCGGGCCACAATCTTTTTGAGGAACAGGCGGGCCAGCAGGCCGGCGATCACGGGGAGCAGCACGGTCTTGACGATGTCCAGCACCATGCCGCCCGCGTCGATCTTCAGGTAGGAGCCGGCCAGGAACAGCACCAGCAGCGGCGTCACGATCGGCGCAATCAGGGTGGACACGGAGGCGACGGCGACCGACAAGGCGACGTCGCCCTTGGCCAGGAATGCCATCACGTTGGACGCGGTGCCCGACGGGGCGCACCCGACGAGGATCAGACCCACGGCCAGTTCCGGCGACAGGTTCAGGCCGACGGCGATCAGCCAGCCGGCACCGGGCATGATGACGTAGTGCGCGACGATGCCCAGGACCACGGCCCAGGGACGCTTGGCCACGGAGGCGAAGTCGGGCGGCGTCAGGGTCAGGCCCATGCAGAACATGATGATGCCCAGCAGGTACGGCACGCTGGGTCCCAGCGGCTTGAAGGCGCCCGGCAACAGGTACCCGGCGACGCCTGCGAGAACGACCAGCAGCGGGAAAACGGTTACCGCAATGCGCGCGATCTTGGCCTCGGCGGCGAGGGCGGGATTTTCCGGGACCGCGCCAGTGCTGGTCTCCGGGACGGACTGTGGGGTTTTGGTTGCCTCAAGCATCCAAGAATGGTGCCATTGCGGGCGCCCTACAGCCAGTTCGTGAACGCTCCGCGGGCAAATATGTCAGATTTATTTGCGGTGTGTGCGGCCCCCGGGCCGTGGCCCGCTCGGCCCCCACGGTAAAGTTGCCCTGCCCGTGCGAGCCGCGGCGCGCCTTCCCGAGATTGAACGGAGCCAGCAATGGCCACCAAAACCACCGGAGCTGTTCCGGTTCTGACCCCGGAACAGCTCCAATCCGTCCGCAGCACCCTGCGGTCCCCGCGCCGACTCAAGACCGAGGTCCTCGGCGGGCTCGTCGTCGCACTGGCGCTTATCCCCGAGGCCATCGCGTTCTCCATTATTGCCGGCGTCGACCCCCGGATCGGGCTCTTCGCCTCCTTCACCATGGCGGTCACGATCGCCGTCGTCGGTGGCCGGCCGGCAATGATTTCGGCCGCCACCGGGGCCGTCGCCCTGGTGATTGCCCCGCTGATGAAATCCCATGGCCTGGATTTTCTGGTTGCGGCGGTGATCCTGGCTGGTATCTTCCAGATCATCCTGGGCCTGTCCGGGGTGGCGAAGCTGATGCGTTTCATCCCGCGCTCGGTGATGGTGGGATTCGTCAATGCCCTGGCCATCCTGGTCTTCCTGTCCCAGGTCCCCGAGCTGATCGGTGTCCCCTGGCTGGTCTATCCGCTCACCGCGGCGGGCCTGCTGATTGTCTTTGGCCTGCCGAAGCTGACCAAGGCCGTGCCCGCGCCGCTGGTGGCGATTGTGGTCCTCACCCTTGTTACGGTGCTGGCCGCCGTCGCCGTTCCCACCGTGGGTGACAAGGGCGCGCTGCCGGATTCGCTGCCCTCACTGTTCCTGCCCAACGTCCCGTTCACGTTCGACACATTGCAGGTCATCTTCCCGTTCGCCCTGGCCATGGCGTTTGTGGGGCTGCTCGAATCCCTCATGACCGCGAAGCTCGTCGACGACATCACGGACACCCGCTCCTCCAAGACCCGTGAGGCCTGGGGCCAGGGCGTCGCGAACATTGTGACCGGGTGCTTCGGCGGCATGGGCGGCTGCGCGATGATCGGGCAGACCATGATCAACGTCAAGGCCTCCGGTGCGCGGACCCGGATCTCGACATTCCTCGCCGGTGTTTTCCTGCTTCTCCTCGTGGTGGTCCTGGGCGACATCGTGTCCCTCATCCCGATGGCTGCCCTGGTTGCCGTGATGATCTTCGTCTCCGTGGCCACCTTCGACTGGCACAGCATCCGGCCGTCCACGCTGAAGGCGCTGCCCAAAAGTGAAACGCTCGTGATGGTGGCGACGGTGGCCGTTGTGGTCGCCACGCACAACCTGGCGATCGGCGTCGGCGTCGGGGTGCTGGTGGCAATGGTGCTGTTCGCCCGCCGGGTGGCGCACTTCGTCACGGTGGACCGCGCCGTGGCCGACGTCGACGGCGGACCGGTCGCCACCTACACGGTCGATGGCGAACTCTTCTTCGCCTCCTCAAATGACCTGTATACCCAGTTCGACTATGCGCTGGATCCGGAACAGGTGGTCATCGACATGCACGCCTCCCACCTGTGGGACGTCTCCACCATCGCCGCGCTGGATGCCATCACCGAGAAGTACCGTCGCCACGGCAAGACCGTGGACGTGGTGGGCCTCAACGAGGCCAGCCTCCTGATGCGCGAACGGCTCGCCGGAAAGCTCGACGCCGGCGAATAGGCCGCGCTCCTGCCCGGTTGCTGTTGTCCGGACACACAAGAGCCCGGCGTGTCCTTGGGAACACGCCGGGCTTTTGAGTTCCAGCGGGGGTGCAACTGGGCGGGAGCGCGGTGGCCCCCGCCCAGGCCAGCTGCCTGTTAGGCGGAAGGCATGGTTGCCGTGGTGGTTGAACCGGTGCGCGCCGCTGCCGTCGCGCCGGGTTCTGCCGGGGTTTCCACCAGCGGGTCGACGAAGGCTTCGGCGGAGGGGTGGGTGTCCTTGACTCCGTGCAGGCCGATCAGGGTGAGCAGGGCCGCGGCGGCTGCGGCAACCGCGCAGACGATGAAGGCCTGAGAGAAGCCGTTGCCCAGGGCCTGCCGGGCGAGCTCGTGGGCCGCGGACCCGGGCGCTCCCGGCGGCAGGCTGTTGAGGGCGATCGGACCGCCGGCCTGGAAGATGACGTTGGCGGGTCCGGCCTGATCGGCGGGCAGGGTGGCGGTCTGCAGCGAAGCGCCGAGGCTGGCGCCCGCGGTGCTCAGAGCCACCGCGCCGGCCAGGACCGGACCGAGAGCGAAGCCCAGGTCACGCAGCAGGTTCGTGGTGGCACTGGCCATGCCGGCCAGGTGCAACGGCACGGTGTTCAGGGCGATTGCGGTCATCGGGCTCAGGGTCAGGGCGAAACCGACGCCCAGCAGCAGGGCTGGGGTGATGAACGGGGTCATGGACATGTTGGTCACGTCCAGGCCGGAGGCCATCAGCGCGCCAACGGCCATCAGCAGGAAACCGGCGGTCAGCAGCCAGCGCCCGGCCACCCTGGTGAGCAGGCGGGAGATCAGCGGCACCAGCACGAACGTGGGGCCCTGGAGCAGCAGGAAGAGCAGCCCGATATTCAGCGGGTTCTGGTGCTGGACCGGACCAAGCCACATGCTCAGCGAAAACAGGCTGCCCAGGAACGCGAACATGCCGACGACGGCGACGATCGAGGAGATGGTGAACCCGCGGTTGCGGAACAGCCGCAGGTCCAGCAGCGGCGACTCAACCCGCGGTTCGATGAGGATGAACGTGCCCAGCAACAGCACCCCGGCGAGGAAGGAGGCGACGACGTGCGGGGCAGCCCAGCCGTCCTCGGGTCCCTGGACCAGGCCGAAAAGGACCAGGATCAGGCCGAGGGCGAACGTGGTCTGGCCCCACCAGTCGGGTTTGCGGCCCTGCGCGGCCTTGTGTTCGGCCGCGACCAGGACGGCCAGGACGACCGTCAGGACACTGAGGCCCGCAACCACACCGTAAGCGCCGCGCCACACGCCCTGGCTGGCGAAAATACCGCCCAGCAGCGGGGACAGCGCCGCACCGACCGACAGGAAGCCCGCCCACATGGCGATGCCCCTGGCCCGTTCCTTGGCGTTGTGGGTGACTGCGGCCACCAGGGCCAGGGAAGCCGGGAAGATCGCACCGGCGCCCAGGCCGTTGAGCGCCGAGCCGATCCACATCATCTCAACGGTCGGGGACAGCGCGCATACCAGCGAACCGAAGGCCAGCAGCAGGGCGCCGCCGATGACGAGCTTTTTGTGGCCGAGCTTGTCGCCCAGCAGGCCGAAGGTCAGTTCGAAAACCACCACCGGGATCATGAACGCCGCCGTGATCCAGGTCAGCTGCGACCCCACGGTGTTGAACGTCTGCTGGAATTCGCCGTTGAGGGAGCCGGGCAATGCGTTGGCGATCTGCGCGACCATCACGGCGGCGGCGGCGGTCGCCAGGGTGCCTTTCACCCGCAGCCGCGGCAGCGCGAGCTGGGCGGCATGGGGTGCGGCAGGCGAGGGCTGTGTGGTCGGGGGCGGAGCGGTGCCTGGATCTGTGCTCATGGGAAACTCCTTCGTTTGATGCGAGCGATCGGGAGGGGCGGTTTCGACGTCGGCCCGTCCGCCGTGGGCTGTCAGCGCCTGGGGACTGTCGAAGTCGTGCGATGTGGCCGGGGCCAGGGCTCCCCGGTGCGGGTCTGGGGAGCAGGGTGTTGTTCACGCCCGGTCCGGACGGGAAGTGTGATGTTGCTAACAGCATAGACAGTCACTATACAGAGTGTCAAGTGAATGAATGCGGCGGAAATCTGCACTAATCTGGGGGCGTGGCAAGCATCCGAGAAGCTCAAAAGCAGATGACCCGACGACTGCTGCTCGAAAAGGGTCTGGAGCTTTTTGCGGAAAAGGGGTTCGCTGCAACGACGGTGGACGACATCGCCGCCGCCGTGGGCACCACGCGGGCCACTTTCTACGCGCATTTTCCGTCCAAGGCCCGGCTCATGCGGTCGCTGGTCGAGCGGTCCAACGAGATGCTGACCGAGGCGGATGTCCCCCCGCTGCATTCGGTGGTGGAATCGGGGGACCGTGAGCTGATCCGGGCCTGGCTCGCCCGCAAATTTGAGCAGTGGGCCGAAATCCGCCCCTACGTGGTGGCGGCGCACCAGGCCGCGGCCAGTGAGCCGGACATCCAGGCGGCACTGGACCAGTGGTTCGACACGGCGATTGACGCCATGCAGGCGGGCCTGGACCGGGCCGGGCGGTTCGACGCTGCCGGCCGCCGCGTGCGGTGCGCGCTGGCCTTCGGCGAGCTGGAGTTCTTTTCCCGGCGCTGGATGCGGCTCGGCTGGACCGTGGACCGCGATGTTTCGCTGGATTTGATGGTCGACAACTGGTGCTTCCTGCTGGCTGAATGAGCAGGCAGCACCAGAGCACGCCCTAAACGCAGCCTCAAACGCCGTCGGCCGTAACGAGCAGATTCCTGAACGTTACGGCCGGCATTGTCTTTCGCCACTGAGCTGGGGTCAGTCCGCCTGCTCCGCCGGCTTGCGCGTGGTGAACGGCAGGAGCAGCCGGGACGGGTGCGCAACGTCGCGGTAGATCTTGTGGGTGACGGGCCGGCCCACCGGGAGGTGGAAGGCATCCGGCGGGAGCAGCGCGTTGTGCTCGTCGGCCAGCGGCTCGCCGTTGGACAGTTCCACCGTCAGCTTGTGACCGGGCTTGAAGGTGTTCGCGAACGGGTAGAGCCGCAGCACGTACTCCTCGATCTTCCCCGGTTCCACCGGCACCACACGGTTGTGCGGGTGGTGCGGGCTACCCTCGGTGCTGCGCTCGTCGAGCTCGCGGTGCGAGGCCTTAAGGTAGCCGCTGGTGATCAGCTGGCGTTTGCCGTTGGGGGCGTAGTCCCACAGGCGCAGGATGAAATTGGTGTCCGGCTGGTCGATCTCGGCGAAGATGTGCGCGGCGCCGGTGCCGATCATCTCGGTGTCCTCCTCGAAGACAGGGGTGGACCAGCTGATGATCTCGACCTTGTCCGTCACCGTCAGCGGCGCCTGGTAGAAGCCGTCCGGGGCTGCGTACTCAGCGCCCATCGGTTCGGGTTCGGTCGAGAGCTTGTGCCGCGGGCGCAGGTAGAGGGCCTTGTGTTCGACGTCCTTCGGCGGCCACGCCTCGCCGGTCACGAGCCCGCGGGAGCCCTCCACAAAGACGCTGACGGCGGGTTCGTCCATCACACCGTTGTCGACGCCCTTGATCCAGTAGTCGTACCACCGGAACATCTTGTCGTGTTCCTCAATGAAGGGGCGGGACTGCATCGGCGGGTAGGGTCCGATGTCCAGCTTCCTGGGGCCCTTCAGCGAATCGAACAGCTCGATCGTGCCGTCCATGGTCCAGCCGCGGCCCTGGTCGATCTGCAGCCACACCGGGATGTCGATGTTCGGGGCCAGCGTGATCGGGTTGCGCTCCTTGTACCAGTCGCCGTCGAGCTCATTCATCACGATGTCGAACCAGGCTTCATGGTTCTTCGGGTAGTTCAGCACGTGCACCAGGTTCGGCCAGGCGGCGACGTCGGGATCCTCGAGCCGCTTGGCGACAAGCTTCTGCAGCTCCCCGGGGGAGTACTTTTCGATCATCCGGGACTTGACGCCGTCGGTGAACGCCCAGCCGGAGTCACCGCCGCGGCCCTCGCGGGCCGCGCGCGGCATGAACCACATGATGCCGCCGTGGTAGGTCGTCTCGTAGAAGTCGTAGTGGCCGCCGGAGACGAAGATCGCCTTCAGCGACGGCGGCCGCTCGGCTGCGGCCAGCACCTGCATGGAGCCGAAGTAGGAGATGCCGACCATGCCGACGTTGCCGTCGCACCACGGCTGCCCGGCGACCCACTCGATGAAGTCGTACGCGTCCTGGCCCAGCGAAACGCCGCCGGCGTTGTAGTTGCCGATGTGCTCGCCGCCGGAATGGCCGGAGCCGCGCAGGTCGCCAATGACGTGGACGTACTCCTCCTTGACAATGCGGGCGATGTCGCCGGCCTCGATGCAGCCGTCCCACATCGGGCTGGGGCGCCGCTGCGGCGGGGTGGTGAGGGCCAGCGCCTGCAGCTCCTTGCCGTACGGGCTCAGCGCCACCAGTGCCGGGCGCGGTTTGTCCTCGGTGCCGTGGTAGGCATCTGCGGCGAGCTCGACGCCGTCGCGCATCGGGACGCGGAGGTCCTTGCGAACGGCGATCTGCTGTCCGCCGGAGTCGATTAGCTGATACTCATCCATGATTGCGAAGCTCCTCTGCTAGGAAGTCTGGTTGAACTGCGTGAGATGACCGTGCAGCGTGATGAAGAACGGCGAAGGCTCCAGCGTGGGGTCCCCCGTGTAGCCGAGCTCCCCGGCCACCGGAGCAAACGGGGAGTACACCGAGTCGGTTTCCTGCAGGCCGCCGCGCAGGTACCGGCGGGCGGCGTCGTCGATCCTGGCCGCAAGGTCCAGGCTCCCCTGCAGGGCATTCCGGGCCGCCTCGCGGTCCAGCTCGACGCCGCAGGGCACGCCGTCCGCGCCGCGGTACGGGTGGCCCAGGTACAGGTGCTCGGGCTGGACCTCGTCGCGCAGGTACTGCAGGCTCGAGCGGTAAGCGGCCGGATCCTCGTAGCCGGGGAAGCCGTTGGCGGCCCCGTGGATCTGCACCGCGTCGCCGACGAAGACCGACTGCTGGCCGTCCACGACGTAGGCCACGGACCCGGCCGTGTGGCCCGGGATGTGGTGCACGGACACGGTGACGTCCCCGCCCAGGGAAAGTTCCTCGCCGCCCTTCACCAGCATGGTCGGCTCCATCTCGCCGGAGATGACATGGTTCGCTGCCGCCAGCTGCTCCTCGACGGCGTTCGGATTGTCGATGTACTGCTGGCGCACGTCCACGTACTGGTCAACGTGCGCGCGCCGGGAACGCAGCAGGTGGGCGTCGGCCTCATGGATCACGACTTTGGCGCGGCGGCCGGTAAGCTCCCACAGCGCGTGCGCGCCGCCGAGGTGGTCGATGTGGCCGTGGGTCAGCAGGATCCAGCGCACGTCCTCGATGTTGCGGCCGAGCTTCTCAAGCGCGGGGATCATGCCTTCGGCGGGCGACGAGGCGATCCCAGTGTCGACGATGGCCGGTTCGGGAGCGTCGATAAGGAAGCTGTAGAGGCCGAATCGGCCCCAGGGCGACACCAGCGGATGGATAGCGACTGGCTCGGTCATTGTGAAGCCCTCGCGTTCAGGAACTCCGCCGTCTCCTGGAAGGCCCGGTGGAACTCCGGGATCCAGCCGAAGTTCTGAACGAAGCCGTGGTTGGCTCCGGCGTAGCGGCTGACCGTCGTCTTGACGCCGGCCTCCGTCAGGCGCTGGCCGTAGCGTTCGCCCTCGTCGCGCAGCGGGTCGTGCTCGGCCGTGATGACCAGGGCGGGCGGCAGCCCGGCGAGGTCCCCGCGCTTGATCGGCGAGACGAGGGGATCCGCCGGATCCGCCCCGCTCTCAAGGTAGAAGGAGTTGAACGGCAGCAGGCCCGCCGTCTCCAGCCCGTAGCCTTCAGCGTTCTCCCGCATCGAGGCGTAGCGGTCGACGTCGAAGTCCAGGTCCAGGGACGGGTAGAACAGGACCTGGTGCGTGACCGCAACGAACCCGTCGTCGTGGGCCTTCGCGGCGACGGCGGCGACGAAGTTGCCGCCCGAGCTGTCGCCGGCGAGGGCAAGGTTCTTCCCGTCCCATTTGAGGGACTCACCCTGCTCGGCGGCCCAGCGGACCACCCCGTAGCAGTCCTCGAGGCCGGCCGGGAAGGCGGCCTCGGGGGCCAGCCGGTAGCCGACCGAGATGACCTTGTGGCCGGTTTCCTTGGCCAGCGACCGGGCGACGTGGTCATGGCTGTCCAGGCTGCCCATGAAGAACGCGCCGCCGTGGAAGTACACCAGCACGCCGTACGTGTCCTCCTCGACCGGGGTGTAGATCCGCACCGGAACGTCGCCGGCTGGCGTCGCCGCTGTCAGGTCTTCGACCGCGTGCAGCGGCAGCCGGTCCTCGGGCGGGGGGACCTGCGCGGCCTCGCCGGCGCGCATGGCCGCCGGATCCAGCGGCGAACCGTCCGGTGCCGGCAGGGTGCGGAGGATCTCGGCGATCTGCGGGTGAATAGTCATCGTGGGACCTCCTTACTGGTGGGCCGGGAAGGCTGAGTCCACGGCGTCGGCGTGCCAGCCCTGGCGCGACACCCGCTGCAGCTCATCCGTGAGCGGTTTGCGGGTGGCCTCGTAGATCGCGAGGGCGTCCTTCACGGAGTCGCCCTGCAGAAGCGCGTCGGCGAGGCCGCCGGCGTCGAGGATCGCCGAGTTCGCGCCCTGGCCCTGGTGGTGGAGCATCGCGTGGGCGGCATCGCCGAGCAGTGCGACCGAGTCGGTGTGCCACGAGTCGATGGAATCGATGTCGAAGACCGAACGGCTGGTCACCTGGCTCAGGTCAAGTTCCTTGGCGACCTGGACGATCCGCTCGTCGAAGCCGGCCAGGATCTTCACCAGATACTCGGTCGAGATCTCCGGCGCCCACGAGCCGTCCTCGGACGGGGCCGTGATGTCGAAGGAAAGCTGCCCGCGGTGGCGCAGCGGCAGGTTGTAGGCGATCGTGCCGTTCTGGCCCATGTAGAAGCGCGGGTTGTCGTCGGTCACGAGTCCGTGGGCGTCGTCGATCGAAATGACCGCGCGGTAGGCGTGCTCGCCGGAGAAGACCGGCTCCTTCTGGGAGAACAGCTGGTTGCGCACCGTTGAGCGGATACCGTCGGCGCCGATGACGAGGTCGGCGGTGACGACCTCGCCGTTCCCGAAGGTCACCGTCGCGTGGTTGCCGTTGTCCTCGATGGTTTCCAGCTTGTAGCCGAGATGCACCATGCCCTCAGGGAGCACGCCCAGCAGGGCGTCGATGAAGTCCCCGCGGTGGATCATGCGGTTGTGGTTGACCTGCTCGTAGGCGTGCAGGAAGGGCCACTCCTCGTTTGCGAGGACGTGCTGGCCGTCCGCACTGAGGATCTCGAGGTGGTCGCTGGGCGAGCTCACCGCGGCGATCGCGTCGAAGATGCCCCACCGGCGGAACAGCTCGACCGACGGCGGCCGCAGCCCGATCCCGGCGCCGACCTGGGCGAGGGCGGACGCCTGCTCGTAGACGTGGACGTTTTCTGCCCCGATGCTCTGCAGGGCCTTGGCCAGGGAGGCCCCGCCGTAGCCGCCGCCGATGATGGCAATCCTGAGGTTCTTGATCTCTGAAGTCTTCATTAGGTGGTTCGCTTTCTTGACCCAGGGCGGACCTGGAAAATTTGTGGGTGGGGTTGACGTGGATCAGGCGCTGAGCGACAGGAAGTCGGCCGGGTTGTCCTCAAGCAGGAGTTTGAGGGTGGCGTCGTCGATGCCCGCCGCGCGCATGTCGGGGATCATGTCCTCGAAGATGTAGTTGATGGTGTGGCCCTTCACGCCCGGCCAGCCCAGCGGGCTGCAGTTGGCGTCGGCCGAGACGAGGAGCTTGTCCGCGTAGCCCTTGTTCACCAGGTTGACGAAGTGCGCCATGCGTTCGGCGCGCTTGCGGCCCCAGAACGGCGGATCGGGCAGTTCGAGATCGTAGCCGAAGGTGTCGAAGCCGATCCGGCCGCCCTGCTCGTAGATCCAGTCGTGCGGGGTGATCGGAGCGTTCAGGCCGTCGTCGGCGTGGCCGAAAAGCACACGGTCCAGCGAGAGGCCCTCTTCGTTGAAGATGCTCACGGCCGGTTCGGGATCGATGGCCAGGTGGGTCAGGATCGGCGCTCCGGTGACGACGGCGGCGCGGGCCGCGGCCCGGTAGATGCGCTTGTCCAGGTCCGTCATGCGTCCGCCGCGGCTCACGCCGACCTTGATGACGCCGGCCTTGGCGCCCGTGTTGCCGATGCCGACGGTGATCTCGTGGATGAACACCTTCGTGAGGTAGTCCACGGTGGCGCGGGAGAAGTGCGGCAGGGCGGTGTCGCCGCCGACGAAGCCGGTGCAGGCAACGATGTGCACGCCCGTCTTCCGGGACAGCGATTTGTAGTAGTCGACGTCGCGGCCGTTGCAGATGCCCGTGGCGTCCACGAACGTCCCGCCGCCGTATTCGCGGAATTTCCGCAGTTTCGGCACGGTTTCCTCGTAGGCCTGCTCAGGGGTCTTCCACCACCTGGTGTCCAGTTCGGACCCGGGCATGCCGTACCCGATGTGTTCGTGGACCGCCACGATTTCCAGTTCTTCGGCCGGGATGGTTCCCAGCACGGTGTTAACTTTTGTCATTCGTTCACCTCAGGGGTTCGAAAGCTTGTTGTGTGGGCCGACGCGTGCTTAGCGCACGGTCAGCAGGTTGCGCGGGTTGTCCACGAGGATGCACCGGGCGTCTTCTTCGCTCAGGCCGCGGGCCTTGAGGAAGGGCACGAACGTGGACACGACGTAGCTGAAAGGCAGGTCGTAGTCCGGCTGTCCCTTGGCGACGCCGATCGAGTTGCCCGAAAGGATGATCTTGTCGGCATGGCCGGCCTCGACCAGCTCGAGCACGAGGTCGGCGCGGTCATGGTCGGTGAGATACCCGGCGTCGTCGTTCAGGCCCACGTGGTCCAGGCCGACGAAGGCTCCCCGGCCGGCCACCATGAGGGCGGCGCCGGCGGCGTCCTTGCGGTCGAGCCCGCCGACGAGCACCCGGTCGCCCGGGAGCTTCTCGTCCAGGACGATGTCGAGGTCGTGCAGCGCGTCGGCTCCATAACGGATGGACAGCGGGGCGCCGGTGTTCAGGGCGGCCCGAGCTGCGCCCCGGAACAGGCTCTCCTCGGTAGGCGTCATGCCGGCCCGGTCGGCCGTGGTGGTCACCAGACCCGCGGCGGCGCGGCGTTCGACGCGCGGTACCACCATGCCTTCCGTGACCTCCTTGGAGAAAAGGTCGGCGAACTTCTCCGCGGGCCACGGCGTCGGCGGGTTGGTTTGCGGAGTCAGGAAGTAGCCGCCGAGTGTTTCCTCGGGTCCCATGCCCGTCGAGGCGACGATGTTCACGCCGGTGGAGCGCGACAGTGCCTCATACAGTTTTAGGTCGCGGCCGTGGAACATGCCCGTGCTGTCCACGATCGTCTGTCCGCCATGGTCGCGGAAGTCGTTCAGCTTTCCGGCCAGGATCTCGAAGATCTCTGCGCGGTCCATGCTGATGTCGGGGGCATACTGGGCGCCGGGTACCACCGAGAGCAGTGCCTCGTGGACGGCAACCACACCCAGTTCAGAAGCGGGGATGGGGCCAAGGACCGTATTGACGGTCTTGCTGGCGACAGTCGTTGTAGCCGTCATTGGCACAACCTTTCGTCGGCGTCACGCCATCGTTGGCGCAGCGCGGTGGAAGGATCATGCACCGCGCGACCTCTGGATAGATTCCTCGCCGAACTCGGTGCAGGCGGTGGTAACCAATGAAGCCATGCGCCGGGGAGCCTGACGTCCGCCCGTGGGCCGTAGTGCACTGCCCGTGCATGTGACCTTGATTACCTGTCTACTAGATTTACACGTTGTATAGCCAAAGTCAAGGATTCCAGAATGATGGCTGTCGCGGTGGGCTCCCGGCGCGGCGGCGGCTGGAGTGCGCGCTCCTGCCCAGTTGCTTCAGTCCGGACCTACGAATGCCTGCCGCGTCCCCTGGATCCGCCGGGCTTTTTCGGCTGCGGCCGGAAGAGCCCGGGCCTGGACCCGGGAGCAACTGGGCTGAAACGCGGCCGGTGCGTGCTGCCGGCGGAAGGACTACGCTCGGGAACATGACGCAGACCTGGGATCCGGGCCAGCCGGGAGTCCTTGAGTTTCCGTCCGGCCGGCTCATCCGCGGCCGCGCGCTGCTCCGGCCGGTTCCCGCCGGCCAGCGGCCTGAATTTGGCCTGTACCTGTTGGGGCGGCGCCCCGCACCGACGCCCTGGGATTCGCGCTGGGTCCGCTGGCGGGACCTGCGGATACCGGCCGACGACGCCGACACTCTGGACGCACTCCGGGAAGCCTGGCGGCGTGCCGAGACCGAGCGGGTTGAAGTCGCCTGCTGGGCCGGCCGCGGCCGGACCGGGACCGCCCTGGCGTGCATGGCGGTCCTGGACGGTGTGCCGCCTGCCGAGGCCGTGGCCTTCGTCCGAGCCCGCTACCGACGCGGCGCCGTTGAGACACCGTGGCAGCGGAAGTACGTCGCCCGGTTCCAAAACCCGGACGCCTGAGCGGGCGTTGGGTAGTCTCGAGTGCTAGAACGTATTCCCTGACCCAGGAGAACCTCCGCATGGCTGCTGAAAGTCCGACCATCCTTGCCACTTCCGGGGGCTACAAGCCCGGCGCGAGGACACGTCTGGAATTCAACAAACTGGTCCATCACGCCGTGGACTTGTCCGGTATCACCGGGCGGGCGCCCAGGGTCGCCCACCTTGGTACCGCCAGCGGCGATCAGCGCTGGTTCAACAACGAGATCAGCGAAGCAGGAAACGTCGCCGGCTTCCAGCTGACGCACCTGAACTTGTTCACCATGCCCAACGTCGTCAACGTCGAGGAATACCTGCTCGGCCAGGACGTCGTCTGGGTCAATGGCGGGTCCGTGGTCAACCTGCTCGCCGTCTGGCGCGCCCATGAGCTGGACGAGATCTTCCGGCGGGTCTGGGAGGCAGGAGTGGTGCTGGCCGGAGTTTCGGCCGGTTCGATCTGCTGGTTCAAGGGCGGAACGACCGATTCGTTCGGCCCCGAGCTTCGCGCCGTGGGCAACGGACTCGGGCTGCTGCCCTTCGACAACGGGGTGCATTACGACTCCGAAGCCGCACGCCGGCCGCTCGTGCACCGTCTGGTCGGAGAAGGAACGCTGGGCGAGACCCACTGCACCGACGACGGCGTGGGCCTGCTCTACCGGGGGACCGAACTGGTCGAAGCGGTAACCGAAACACCCGGCAAGGCCGCCTACCGGGTTAGCCTGGGCTCGCCCGACCGCTCAGACCCTAAAGTGATCGAGGAGCGGCTCGAGCCGATTGAACTCTAGGGTCGCCGGCCCACCCGCCCGGCGGCGTCCGTGGTCCCGGTGACCCCGCGCCTTGACCGGACGAAGGCAGCCACCGCAGCGGAAATGCCGAGGACACAAAGGCCCGTGGCCGCAAGCTGGGACTCCGGGTACTTGTCCGTGGCAATTCCCAGGGCAATGGTCAGCGGAAACCAGATGATGATCCAGCCGGCAACTCCCGCGATGGTCCGGGGCAGGGATCCTTCACCGTGCCCTATCCAAAGGCCAAGGCCCATGGCCGCGGTTGTCAGGCCGCCAATGATCATGGCCGCAAGACCCAGCCGCGCCAGCCCGGGGTCGACGACGGGTTCGACGGCGTAGATCCGAACGGCCTCCAGAATGCCGGTCAGCAGCGAGAACAGCCCCACCGCCGTCAGCAACGCATCCATGATCGTCGTCCGCGTAGCCGGGGTCATAGTCCCAGAGCCTAGCCCTGGGACAGCCGATAGCGCTCGATCTGCTTGAGCCGCCGCTGGAGGCTGTCGCGCCGCGGGTGCGGGACGGCGTCGGCCGGTTCGGCGGTGAGGTCGATGTGTTTGGTGCCGTACTGCCAGAGCAGCAGGTCATCGAGCAGCCGGTCCGGGCCGGGGGAGTAGCGGTGGTCCAGGGCCTGGCGCACCTCGGTGATCCGGTTGGCGCTGAGCAGCCCGGCGAGCTGCACGGTCTGGTTCAGGCCGTGGGCGGCCATCAGCTCCGCGGCCCAGCCCCAGTCGTCGTCGACCTTCCGGTCAACGTGCGGCAGGAGCGTTCGCCAGACGTCGCGGATCCGATTCGGGGTCAGCTGCGCGGCGCCCTCGCCGTCCATGTCCCAGTAGCTGCGGACCTCTTCGTAGCGTTCGTGCAGGTCAGCGAACGCCCCCTCCACGGTTTCCAGCATCGCGGCGGTGGCGGTGAACTGCCGGTCGAAGTGCGGGGTCCAGGCGCGCGGGTCTTCGGCCTTGAAGCGGATGTCGTGCTCGATCTCGCTCCAGGCGTGCGCGAACACGGTGCGGATCTGGCATTCGAAGAAGTAGCTGCCGTTCGGCGGGACCTCCGGGTTAAAGGTCTGCTGGTACTCCTTGACAGCCTCATTCTGGATCGTCCGCAGAATCAGATGGCGGCTGGAATAGCCGTAGGTCCCCGACTCGATGGAACCGATGTCCTTCTCGCGGTCACCACGGCAGTCGAAGAGCTGGCGCTGGCGCTTGATCAGGTTGGCCACCACCGCGTTTTCCGTCGGCAGCTTCGTAATCACCCGGATGCCCACCATGTCGTTCAGCGTCCGGAACGGATCCGGGAACTTCAGCACCGGTGCACCGCCCGGTTCCAGCGGTTCCTCCGTGCGGGAGATCTTCTCGCGGAAGGACTCGACCGTTTTGGTACGGCCCGTGACGAACAGCGGAGTTACCTCCGTTCCCTTGAGCATGGTCCGCAGCGTCAGCAGGACCTCGCGGGTAACCAGCTTCAGGGCAGGGCGCACCCGCTCGTAGAGTTCCACGTTTTCCTGCACGGATTCGCGCAGGTTCGGGTCCAGTCGATCCCAGTTGCTCGCCATGCGTCCAGCTTACGGCCGGGGTACGACGGCGGCGGGGCTGACACCCCCGCGGTGGCCGGCCACACTGGTTCCAGCCGAATCAGCCGCGTCCTGAATCAGCCGCGTCCTGAATCAGCCGGGCTCGGATTCACCTGGGCTCGGAAACACCGGGCACGGTCCGGATCGGTCAGTCAACGCGGGCACGCGCCGCGTTACCCGGCGCCGCGCGGTGCTCAAGGTAGGCTCGGCACATGGCTGATGCGCGGCGTCGCGCTGTGATCGCGGCCGCAACGGCGGTGACTCCGGGGGCAGTCTCCACCCGTTCACCTGGCCCCAAGGAGGACAGCGTGAAGCGGCATAAGTACAGCTACGGCGATGACCCCAGCCAGTGGGGGGAGCTTTTCCTGCCGGAGACCGCCGCAATCAAGGGTGTGGTCGTGGTGATCCACGGCGGCTACTGGCGCTCGCAGTACGGCGCGGAACTCGGCGAACCCCTGGCCAAGGACCTCGCAGCGCACGGCATGGCCGCCTGGAACCTGGAGTACCGCCGTGCCGGCAACGGCGGCGGCTGGCCCCATACGTTCGCGGATGTGCTGGCCGGCATCGACATGCTCCGCGAGGTTTCCGGCGAACACGGGTTCGGCCTGGAACGGGTTGTGGCGCTGGGACACTCGGCCGGCGGGCACCTGGCGGTGTGGGCGGCGGGACGGAGCCGCCTCGCCCAGCTCGGCGCCCCTGACGCTGACCGCCAGCTGCTCCGGAAAAACGGCGAGCATGCGGTGCACCTGACCGGCGTCGTCAGCCAGTCCGGCCTGCTCAACCTCGCGGAGGCCGAACGGCTCAACCTCAGCAACGGCGCGGTCAGCAACCTGCTCGGCGGGTCCTCGGAGAAGTACCCGAAACGGCATAAATACGCGGACCCGATGAGCGCAGTGCCGCTGCAGATTCCCGTCTTTGCCGTTCATGGCACCGACGATGACACGGTTCCCCTGAGCCAGTCCGACTCCTACGCCGCGGCGGCCAAGTCCGCCGGCGCCCCCGTTCAGCTCCTCAAGGTCCCGGCTGATCATTTCGCCCTGATCGATCCGAAGGCCGCCGCCTACCGGAAGTGCCGCGAACTGGTGCAAATCCTGCTCGGCTGAGGCTTCTCCGGCGCGGCCGAATCCCGGTGGTAGCGTGGCCCCTATGCAAGTCGAAGTCCCCGACGTTCTGCGCCCCTTGGCCGCGGGCTTCGCCAAATTCTTCCGGGCGTTTGCGCCGCGCCACCCGGCCCAGGTGATCGTCCTGGGCTTCGCCGCCGCTGTCGCCGCAGGCACCGGACTGCTGCTGCTCCCGGTGGCCACGGCAAGCGGGGGCGGTGCCAGCGTGCTGGAGGCGTTGTTCACCGCGACCTCCGCGGTCTGCGTAACCGGGCTGATCACCGTGGACACGCCGGTGTTCTGGAGCGGTTTCGGGCAGGTGGTCATCCTGGTCCTGATCCAGATCGGCGGCTTCGGGGTGATGTCCTTCGGCACGCTGCTCGGGGTCCTGACCGCGCGGCGGCTGGGCCTGAGGTCACGGATTTCCGCCGCCGCCGAGACCAAGAGCGGTTTTGGTGACGTCCGCCGGGTGCTGATTGGAGTTCTGCTCATCAGCCTCCGTGTGGAGGCTGCACTGGCGTTGGTTCTCACGGTCCACTTCATGGCCGGATACGGCTATCCGCTGGGCGAGGCTGCCTGGCACGGGGTGTTCCACTCCATCTCATCCTTTAACAACGCAGGCTTTGCCCTGTATTCGGACAACCTGATCGGGTTCGTTGGTGACCCCTGGATCTGCCTGCCGATCGCCGCCGCCGTGATCATCGGTGGCCTCGGGTTCCCGGTCCTCTTCGAACTTGGCAGGCAATACCGGCGGCCGATCCACTGGAGCATGAACACGAAACTCGTCCTCGTCGGCTCCGCCGTCCTCCTCGCCGGCGGCACCGTATTCCTCACCGCCGTCGAATGGGCCAACCCGGCAACGCTCGGCGGACTCCATCCAGCTGAGCGGGTGCTGGCCGGCTTCTTCCAGTCCGTCATTACCCGCACCGCGGGCTTCAACAGCATCGACATTGCCCAGATGAACCCGGTGTCCTGGCTGGGCATGGACATCCTGATGTTCATCGGCGGCGGCCCGGCCGGTACCGCCGGCGGCCTGAAAATCACCACGTTCGCGGTGCTCTTCTTCATCCTCAGCACCGAGCTGCAGGGGGGAACCGCAGTCAATATCTTCGGCAAGCGCCTGTCCCGTGCCGTGCACCGGCAGGCCATCACCGTGGTGCTCCTGGCAATCGCCCTGGTTACCGGCTCGACAATGTTCCTGATGCTGATCACGGACTTCGGGCAGGAGCGGATCCTGCTCGAGGTCATTTCGGCCTTCGCCACGGTTGGCCTGTCCACCGGCATCACGGCCGCGATGCCGCCGGCCGGACAGTTCGTCCTCATTTTTCTGATGTTCGTCGGGAGGCTGGGCCCGGTCACGCTCGGCGCGGCCCTGGCCCTGCGTGAACGACCCCCGCTCTACGAATACCCCAAGGAAAGGCCCCTCATTGGCTAGGAACATCTTCTCTTCCCATTCCGCTTCCGCCAGCGCCAAGCCGTCCTCGGTCGTGGTGATCGGGCTGGGCCGTTTCGGCGGTTCGCTCGCCCTGGAGCTGGAAGCGCAGGGCACCGAGGTGCTCGGTATTGACGCCAATGAGGAAATCGTCCAGTCCTACAATGGGCGCCTCACCCATGTGGTCCGGGCGGACTCGACCAAGGAAGAGGTGCTGCGCCAGCTTTCGGTCCACGAATTCGACCGGGCGGTGGTCGGGATCGGCTCGGATATCGAAGCCAGCATCCTGACAACATCGCGGATCCTGAAATTCCAGCGCCCCCAGATCTGGGCGAAGGCCATCAGTGAGCCGCACGCCGAGATCCTTGGCCAGCTCGGCGTCGAGCACGTCATCCGGCCGGAACACGACATGGGCAAGCGCGTCGCGCACCTTGTGCTCGGGTCGATTCTTGACTATGTGGAGTTCGAGGACGACTTCGTCATGATCCGGACCAGTCCGCCAACCGTCGCCCGCGACCGGCCCCTGGGGGTCCTCGGCCTCCGGGACAAATATGACATCACGATCGTCGCCGTCAAACGCCCCGGCGGAAAATGGGGCCACACGACGGTTCAAACGGTGCTTTACGACGACGACCAGATCATCGTCCAGGGCACCAAGGCCAAGGCCGAACGGTTCAGCACAATGTCCTGACCCACTAGACTGGATGGCAGGTGCGCCGGGAAGTCTGGTCGGCATAGTTCTGTCGACCCAACTTTTAGGACTCCCGCATGAGCCCCACACCACCTCCCGCCCCGCCGCGACTGACCATTTTTGGCCGCGGCAGCTACGCCGAGTCCCTCCGGATCGGCGAGATCCTCCGCAAGGAGACGGTCGGCGGCGCCCTGCTCGTTGCCGCCGCGGTGATCGCCCTGATCTGGGCCAACTCGCCGGTTTCCGAGAGCTACTTCGCCCTGAGGGACTTCAAATTCGGCTACGAACCGTGGCACCTGGATTTGAGTCTGGGGACCTGGGCGGCCGACGGGCTGCTGGCGATTTTCTTCTTCCTCGTCGGCCTCGAACTCAAACGTGAGTTCATCGCCGGGGACCTGCGCCAGCTGGACAAGTCGATCGTTCCGGTCGCCGCGGCCGTCGGCGGGGTCGCCATCCCGGCGATGATCTACGCCCTCGTCAACCTCGCGAGTCCGGAGACCCTGCGCGGCTGGGCCATCCCCACTGCCACCGACATCGCCTTCGCCGTCGCCGTCCTGGCCATCATCGGCTCGCACCTTCCCAGCGCCCTGCGGATCTTTCTGCTGACCCTGGCCGTGGTCGACGACCTGATCGCCATCACGATCATCGCCGTCTTCTACACCAGTGACCTCCAATGGATGCCGCTGCTGCTGGCCCTCATTCCGCTGGCCCTTTACACCTACCTGGCACACAAATACCGGCGCTTCTTCGGGATGAAGGCTCCTGCTGCGTGGCTGATCCTCCTCCCGCTCGGTGCCGTCACCTGGGCTCTGGTCCATGCCTCGGGCATCCATGCGACGGTGGCGGGCGTGCTGCTCGGGATCGCCATCCCGGTCCTCCGCTCCCAGGCCAGCGGCGGCCCGGCGGCCGGCCCGGGCCTCGCGGAGATCTTCGAGCACCGGTTCCGCCCCATCTCCGCCGGAGTCGCCGTCCCGATCTTCGCGTTCTTTTCCGCGGGCGTCGCCGTGGGCGGGGGAGCAGGGCTCGGCTCCGCGCTCACCGGGCCGGTGGCCGTCGGCATCATCATGGCGCTGGTTCTCGGCAAGCCGCTCGGCATCATGGGCACCACCTGGCTGCTTACGAAGGTCACCAAGGCCCGGCTGGACACCAGTTTCAAATGGATCGACGTCTTTGGGGTGTCCCTGCTGGCAGGAATCGGGTTCACCGTCTCGCTCTTGGTGGCCGAGCTGAGTTTCGGCCACGGCAGCATCCACGACGACCACGCCAAGGTGGGCATCCTCGCCGCCTCCATGCTCGCCGCCCTGCTCGCCACGCTGGTGCTGAGGACCCGGAACCGACAGTACCGGCAGGCCGAAGAGGCGGAGAAGGTCGACTCGGACCACGACGGGATTCCGGACGTGTACCAGCAGGACCCCACCGCCCGGTAGGCCGCTGGCGACCTGCCAGACGGGGGGGCGCCAGGCGGCGGGGCCGGCAGACCGCCGTCGACGTCGGAAAGCCGCCGTCGTCGGCGGTATCCCGCAGCAATCCAGGCTTGCGTTCATACCCTGGGGGGTTTGATCATGGAGGTACGCATCCCGGCGGCCATCCGGTCGAGGCCGCGACGCAAGCCAGGAGGAAGCCGTGGACGTTATCGTCATCGAGACCACTCAGCTCGGGGACCGCAGCTACCTCGTCCATGACGGCTCCGCCGCGCTGGTCATTGACCCGCAGCGGGACACGGACCGCGTCGAGGCGGCCGCCCGAGCTGCCGGAGTGACCATCACGCACGTCGCCGAGACCCACATCCACAACGACTACCTCACCGGCGGGCTGGAACTGGCGAGGGCGCACAGGGCGAGCTACCTCGTGAACGCCGCGGACCCGGTGAAGTTCGAGCGGCAGCCGATCACGGACGGGCAGACCGTCCAGGTCGGCTCGCTGACGGTCAGGGCGGTCGCCACGCCCGGCCACACCCACACCCACCTGTCGTTCATCGTCGACGACGGCGCGCAGCAGGCCGTCTTCTCCGGCGGAAGCCTGCTCTACGGCTCGGTCGGACGCACGGATCTTGTGGCCGCCGGGGACACGCTTGGCCTCACGCATGACCAGTACGCCTCCGTGCGCCGCCTCGTCGGGGAGGCCGCGCCCGACGCCGCCCTGTTCCCGACCCACGGCTTCGGATCGTTCTGCTCCTCCGGTCCGGCCAGCGGCGCCGGATCCTCGACCATCCGGGAACAGCTCGCCAGCAACCACGCCCTGACGGACCCGGACGAGGACCACTTCGTCCAGGAGCTCATCGCCAACCTGACGGCCCATCCCTCCTATTACGCCCACATGGGCGTCGCCAACGCCACCGGTCCCGGTCCCGCGGACCTGGCCGTGCCGGAATCGCTCGACCCCGCGGAACTCACTCGGCGCCTCGCGGACGGCGAGTGGGTCGTGGACCTCCGCCGCCGTGTGGCCTTCGCCAGCAACCACCTGCTGGGCAGCGTGAGCTTCGAATACGGCACCAGCTTCAGCACCTACCTGGGCTGGATCCTGCCCTGGGGCGAGCAGCTGACCCTGGTGGGGTCCCGCGACGACGTGGAAAAGGCCATCCGCGACCTTTCCCGGATCGGCATCGAATCCCCGGACGCCGCGCTCGGGACGGACCCGCACACCCTCGCGCCCCGCGCCGCCCTCGCCTCGTACCCCCGCGTCGGCTGGGACGGGATGCTCGCCGGCCGGGCTCCCGGGGACACCATCGTCGACGTTCGCCGTGCCGACGAATACGCCGCCTCGCGGGTCGCCGGAGCGGTCAACATCCCGCTGCATGAACTGCTGCGGCAGCTGGATGCCGTCCCCGCGGGAAAGCTGTGGGTGCACTGCACCTCCGGTTACCGGGCCGGAATCGCTGCGAGCCTGTTCCAGCGGGCCGGCAGGGATGTGGTCCACGTCGACGCCAAATTCGCCGACGCCGGGCCTGCCGGAATTCCGGTGGACAGTTCCCGGCTCGCCCCGGCCGCCCCGGCTGCCCCGGCTTGACCAGGCGCTCCCGCTCGAATCGCAGGGGCGCCGGGCCGCGTTCTCTGGCAGAGTATGAGCATGCTCACAGTTATTGGCGAGGGCCTGGTCGACGTGGTCCAGCGCTCCTCCGGTGTCCAGGCCCACGTCGGCGGCAGTCCGCTCAACGTTGCCGTCGGGCTGGCCCGGCTGGACCATCCGGTGCAGTTCATCGGCCGCTACGGCCGCGACGCCTACGGTGAAGCGGTGGCGGCCCACCTGAAGTCCAGTTCGGTGCTGCTCCCTGTTGGCCCGGACGAGCTCCCCACCTCCGTGGCCACCGCCCTGATCGACGACGACGGCGCCGCCAGCTACACTTTCGAGCTCGCCTGGGAGCTGCCCGGGCTCGCGGAGCGGTTGCCGTTCATGCTGCAGGCCACGACACTGCTGCACACCGGCTCGATCGCCACGATGCTGGCTCCGGGGGCCGCCGAAGTGCTCAACGTCGTCGAACATGCCCATCCCATGGCGACCATCAGTTTCGACCCCAACTGCAGGCCGAGCCTCATCACCGATGTGGACTACGCCCGCCGGCAGACGGAAAAGTTCGTCACCCTGGCCGACGTGGTCAAGGCCTCGGACGAGGACCTGGAGTGGCTGTATCCCGGAGTCGATCCGCTGGATTCGGCCCGGCGCTGGCTCTCGCTCGGCGGTTCGGAGGGCCCCGCCATGGTGGTGGTCACCCGCGGCGCGCAGGGTCCCTGGGGCGTCAACGCCGCCGGCGAGGCGCACTTCCCGGCCCCGGCCGTGAGGGTGGCGGATACAGTCGGCGCCGGGGATTCCTTCATGGCGGCGCTCCTGTCCGCAGTCGTGGACCTGGGCTTGGACGGGGCACAAAACCGCAAGGATCTGCGGGAACTCTCCGCCGAAACCCTCCGCGCACTTCTCGCGCATGCTGCCTGGGCCGCCGCGGTCACCGTTTCCCGGGCCGGCGCGAACCCGCCCAGCCGGGCGGAACTGAACCGGATGGAGCTGGGGTCACCGCCACCGCACCCCGGGGACACCGTGGGCAGTGATCCTGAAAGCGCAGAACTCCCCAGCAACTGAAAGGCAGCCATGGCACACCACGATGTCCCGTCGTTCCGCGTCAGCAGTGAGTCAATCCAGGACGGCCAGACCCTGCCGCCGGCCCAGCGCGGCGCCTCCACCGGGGCCGGGGCCAAGGACGAGTCCCCGCAGCTGAGCTGGAGCGGCGCCCCGGCCGGGACCCTGAGCTACGCCGTCACCATGTTCGACCCGGATGCCCCCGGCCGCGGCGGCTTCTGGCACTGGGCTGTGCTCGACGTGCCCGCGGACGTCACGTCCCTGCCGGCCGGGGCTGGATCGCGCCAGGCCGGGCACCTGCCGACGGGTGCCTTCCAGCTGAAGAACGACGGCGGCAGCAGCGGCTATATGGGTGCGGCGCCGCCCAAGGGCCACGGTCCGCACCGGTACGTCGTCACCGTCCACGCCCTCGACGTCGCCCCTTCGGGACTCGACGCCGGAGCCCACCCGGCGAAACTCGAAGCGCACCTCGCCCCGCACACACTGGCCAAAGCAAGCCTGACCGGCATCTACGAGCGCCACTAAACTCGGGCCCTTAACCGCGCGCCGCTCCTGAAAGCGCCGCGGCAGGCCCCGCGCCCGCCGCCTCCCGCCGCCTCGCGTCGAGATCGCGGGAAACCCTTTGAACTCGCCGTTTCGTTTCAGCTACCCGAGCACGTTTCGGCGATTTCGACGAAGATCCGGCGTCCTGCACAGGCCCGGAACGCGCCGTCCTGCACGGCTCCCGCTACCTCGACCCGGCCGTCCTGACCGGCCCGCTACGGCGGCCGGTCCGGAACGCGTCACCGCACCGCCAACGTAGACTGGCAGCATGCGGTTGGTAGCAAGTGATATTGATGGAACGATCCTCGGCCACGACGGCAAAATCAGTGACCGGACCGTCCGCGCGTTCCACGCCTGCCGGGACGCCGGCGTCGAACTCGTCTTCGTCACGGGACGCCCGCCGCGCTGGTTGCACCCCCTCCAGGAGCAGCTGGGCCACACCGGCACCGTAATCTGCTCCAACGGCGCCGTCGTCTGGGACCTTGAAGCGGACCGCCTGATCTCCGCCCGGGGCCTGCAGCTTGACGCCGTGTTCGAAGCCCGCCGCATCATCCAGCGGCTGCGCCCGTCCGCGCTCTTTGCCGCCGAGACGTTGACCGGCTTCCACCTGGAACCCGGGTTTATCGAGGACGGCTCCAGCAGGCTCCTCGCCGAGTACGCCCCCGCGCCGCTGCACACCACGCTCACCGCGGCGGATTCCGTGGTGAAGTTCCTCGCCATAGTCCGGGAAGGCACGGCCGACGATTTCCTGGCCGAAGTCACTCCCGCCGTCGCCCACCTCGCGGCGGCAACCCACTCCGCGCCGAACATGGCGCTCCTGGAACTCTCCCTACCCGGGGTCAACAAGGCCGTCACTCTCGCCGAATACGCGGCCGCCCTGGGCGTCGACTCCGCCGATGTGGTGGCCTTTGGTGACATGCCCAACGACATCGAAATGCTGCGCTGGGCCGGTGACGGCTACGCGATGGCGAGCGGCCACCCCGAGGCCATCCTCGCCGCCGGGCAGCAGGCGCCGCACTTCGACGACGACGGCGTCGCGCAGATCCTCGAGGCCAAGCTCGCGGCCCTCGGCATCCGGCTGCCCTAACTGGCCTTTGGGTGTCGCTGACCAGCGCGCAGGAAGCCGCACCGCACTGACACCGGACTCCCAGCTGACAGTCAACTAATGTTCACCTTCGCGCCCTACGCTGGAACTTCACGACGGAACAGCTGACTGACGGTGGGAAAATCATGGCTAAGTACCGCACGGAGAAGACGGACGACGCCCCGCTGCGCCGGGTGGCGCCGGACGAGCACTGGAAGAGCCTGCGGCAGGGCGACCGGGTCAGCGTCAGGCTGGCGCCCGGCTATGAAACTGAGGGACTGGTGGACGCCATCACGGCGGACCACAGCGCCGTGTGGGTGAATCTCGACGGCGGCCGTGGCCGCACGCTGTTGCACTGCAGTGACGGTGTGGAGATCCTCCCGCCCGCGAACTGAGCCGACCTCCGCTGCATGGCGGCGTCCGGTCACCCGAGCGTTCGCCAGCGTTTGTTCAGCGCAGCCCGTTAGCCGCAGCCCGTTTGCCGCAGCCTGCCCCGCCCGCGGACCCCGGCTCCGATAGGCTTCAGGTGTGAGCACCCAGCACCCCTTCTTTGCCGCCGGCGACGGCCCGGTGCATCCCGTGGCGATGGCACACCGGGGCTTTTCCCGGGATGGCCGGGAGAACTCGATGGCCGCTTTCCGCGCCGCCGTCGACCTGGGGTTCCGCCATCTGGAGACCGACGTGCACACCACCGCCGACGGCGTGCTGCTGCTGTTCCACGACGAAACCCTCGACCGGATCACGGACAGCCGCGGCCGGATCTCGGAACTCCGGGCTGAGACCGTGGCGCTGGCGCGGATCGGCGGCACGGAGCCCATCCCGCTGTTCGAGGAACTGGCTACCGCCTTCCCGGACGTCCGGCTGAACCTCGACGTCAAGGACTGGAACTCGGTGGACACCCTGGCCGCGGCGATCGAACGGTATGGCCTGCACGACCGTGTACTGATCGCCAGCTTCTCGGACCGCCGTCGCCGGGCCGTGCTGAATCGGCTGAGCCGCCCCACGGCGAGCTCGGCCGGAATCGTATCCAACGCCCTTTTTGTCCTGCTGGGCCCCGTTCTCCCGGCGCCCCTGCTGCGTCTCACGGCGGGCCGGGCGCTCCGCGGCGTCGACGCCCTGCAGGTACCGGTCAGGTACGGAGCCGTGCCCGTCGTGACGCCCGGCTTCGTCCGGCGGGCCCACCGGCACGGGCTGCAGGTGCACGTTTGGACCGTCAATGATCCCGCGGAAATGCACCGCCTGCTGGATCTGGGGGTGGACGGGATCGTCACCGACCGCGCCGACCTGCTCAAGGAAGTCCTGCAGCAGCGCGGCGGCTGGCCCGGCTGATTCCCCACCCGGGTGGGGGTCAGGAACCGAGTTCCATCATCAGCGGCGGCAGCTCCTCCGTGAGTTCGCGGGCGAGATAGCCGAGGCCGCCCAACCGGCTCGCGAGCCGGTCGCCGGCGCTCGCATGCAGGTGGGTGCCCCAGCAGACGGCTTGGGCGTCGGTGGTTCCCCGGGCCCGCAACCCGGCGATTGTCCCGGACAGCACATCACCGGATCCCGAAGTGCCGAGCCCGCTGTGTCCGGTGGTGATTTTCCACAGCGAGTCCCCGGATCCGGCGTCGTCCGCCTCGCCGGCTGCCCTGCGCGGGCGCGCGATCACCCCCTGACAGGTCACCACGGCACCGTACTTCTCTGCGAGCTCGGGAACGTCCCGGTCCAGCTGCCCGGCGTCATGCCCCAGCAGGATGCCCGCCTCGGTGACGTTCGGGGTGAGGATCAACCGTTGCGCCCATGGGTCCAGCTCGTTGGCCAGCTCGGGCAAGCTGCCCAGGGCGAACGCATCCAGGATGATGGCAGGCGGCTTGTTTCCCGGCGGCCTGTTTCCCCGCTCCTCGCTGAGAAGTTCTCGGAGCAAAGCGGTGGCCTCGTCCTTGTCGTCGAGGCCCGGCCCAATGAGGATGGCATCCGCGGCCTCGAGGAGCGAAGCGAGCTTTGATGCCGCCCCGGCACCCTTGACTGAACCCGACGCGGTTTCCGGCAGCCCAAGCACACCTGCTTCCGGCAGCGCGACGGCCAACTGCACCGCCACCGAGTCCGCCACGGCCAGGGTGAGGCGTCCCGCGCCGGCGCGCAGGGCGGCCACCCCGGCCAGCAGCGCGGCCCCCGGGGTCATCCGGGCCCCGCCAATCACCAGCACCGATCCCCGGTCATTCTTGCCGGAGCCGCCGCCGGGCAACGGCCAGTCGCGCAACAGCGACGGTGTGACCGCCTCCGGGCGGACAGGCTCGTCAACAGGCCCAGAGCCCTCGGGTTCACCGCGGGCGGACATTGGTATCTCCTGCGTGTTCGGTTACCGGGACCCCTTCGCTCATCAGGTGGTCTGCCATGTTGAAACTCTCCAGCTGCCACGGGCCGCTGCCGCCGGGCCGGACGAAGCGGCTCACGGAGGCATTGAGAATCGCGGAGCCCGCGGCGATGTCCAGTAGCTCGCGCTCGGTCAGTCCTTCCAGGATGTAGCGGAACAGCAGGATGACGGCGTCGTGGCAGACCAGCAGCACGCGCTGGCCGGAGTGCAGGCGGTCCAGATCGGCCAGCAGGGTCCGCAGCCGCAGCACCACGTCCGCCCACGATTCGCCGCCGGGCGGCCGGTAATAGAACTTGCCCAGCCAGCGCCGGCGCTCCGCTTCCTGCGGGAGCCTCGCTTCCACACCGGCGGAGGTGAGCATGTCCAGGATGCCGAGCTCGCGGTCACGCAGCCGCTCATCCGGCAGGGGCTGCGTCTGCCAGCCTCCGGCGTGGACGGCCAGCTCCGCCGTCTGCCAGGCCCGGAGATAGGGCGAAGTCCAGACCGCGGCACGCCGGTCCTCCGGGAATCCGGCCAGCAAGCGGCCGAGCGCCAGCGCCTGCTCCCGGCCGGTTTCGGAAAGCTCGACGTCGGCATCGCGGGCCGGAACGTTGATGACGTGCGCCCCGGACTGGTGCGCCAGCGTGGCCGCCACGTTCCCCTGGCTCTCGCCATGCCGGACGAGCAATAGCTCGGTGATGCCGGGCGGACCGTTCAGGCCGGTCGGATTGTTCGTGCCAGGCCGCGCGGTCACGCCCTGGCGGGTCTTTCCGTTTTCCTCCACCGTTACCCCCTGAGGCCGGTTCGATTCCGTGTGGGTGCCACGATACGCTCGAAGCCCGTGCCTGTCGCCGACGCCCTGGCATGGGAGCCGGCGCCGCGGCTGGCAGGATGGGACCATGCGCATTCTGATCGCCCCGGACAAGTTCAAAGGCTCCCTGACCGCCGCCGAAGCCGCTTCCGCCATCGCCGAAGGTGCCTTGCGGGTCTATCCCGACGCCGAGGCCATCCATTTTCCGGTGGCCGACGGCGGTGAAGGAACCCTCGAGGCGGCTGTCGCCGCCGGGTACGAGGAGCGGCTGAACGCCGTCGTCGGACCGATCCTGGCGCCTGTCGGTGCCGCCTGGGCGATCCGGAAAGACGCTTTCGGCGGTGCCACCGCCGTGATCGAAACCGCGCAGGCCTCCGGCCTGGCCCACATGGAACCCACCCCGGCCAACGCCCTGCGGGCGCACAGCTACGGCTGCGGCCAGCTGATCGCGGCCGCCCTCGACGCCGGCGCGACGGAGATCGTGCTGGGCCTGGGCGGCTCGGCAATGAGCGACGGCGGCAGCGGCGCCCTGCGCGCGCTGGGCCTGAAGCCGCTGGACGCCGCGGGCAACGTGGTGCCGCTCGGCGGCGGTTCGCTCGCTGAGGTGATCCAGCTCGATGTCAGCGGCCTGGATCCGAGGCTGGGCGCGGTGACCTTCCGGATCGCCGTCGACGTGCAGAACCCGCTGGTTGGCAGCGACGGCGCAGCCCATGTGTTCGGACCGCAGAAAGGCGCCGACGAGGACGCCGTGGAGCTGCTCGACGCCGGGCTCCGCAACTGGGCCTCGGTGCTGCGCCAGGCCACCGGACGGGACGTCAACGTTCCTGGCGCCGGGGCGGCCGGCGGATTCCCGGCGTCGTTCCTGGCATTCAGCAACGCAGCACTGGAAAGCGGCTTCGAGCTGGTCGCCGGGCTCACCGGGCTGGCTGGCAAGCTCGCGCAGGCGGACCTGGTGATCACCGGCGAGGGCTCACTCGATGCCCAGTCGCTGACCGGCAAGGCACCCATTGCGCTCGCCGACGCCGCCCACAGCCTCGGAATACCCGTGATTGTCGTGGCAGGACGCATCCTAGTCAGCCCGGAAGAGCTTGCCCAGCACGGTGTGGTGGCCGCGGCGCAGCTGCTGGATGTGGCCGGTAGCCCGGACGACGCCGTCGCAAACGCCGCGAAGTACCTGACCTGGGCCACCAGCCAGGTGCTTGAGGGGGCCTGAGCACTCAGGTGCCGGTCTCATAGTGCGGCTCCGCGACCGGCTTGGATTCGGGGGAGCCCCGCTCGCGGAGGTACACCGACGCGCCGACCAGGACGGCGACGGCCAGGAATTCGCTTTGCCAGTTCTGGAAGGATTCAAACCAGAAGCGGCTCGTCGCCAGATACTCCAGGACGGTCACGGGCGGCTGGCCGTGGCTCTGCTGCTCGGAACTGTATTCCTGGCTGCCCCCGACCGCGTGGAGAGCCATCGACGCCACGAACAGCAGCAGGAACATGATCGACAGTGAGTGTTCATAGAGCTTGAGGACCCAGCCGCCGCGCCGCACCGGCCGCGGGGTGGATTTTTTCAGGGCGGCGTCCCGGGGATCCTGGTCCTGCGGGGCATCCCGGTCCATGGGCTTGGACTCCGACGATCCCTTCTGGAAAAGAAACACCGTCAGGATGACGTACATGCCCATCTGCAGGAACTCGGACTCCCAGTTCTCAAAGGTAGCTTCCAGGAAGGCGCCGGTTCCGAGGTACTGCAGCACTGTCACGGCGGGCCCGCCGTGGGCCAGCTGGTCCTCGCTGTAGTCGGCGGCGCCGCTGAAGACCATGCCGCCGAAGAACACAAGGAACAGGCCGATGTTGGCCAGCATCAATCCGTGTTCCTTGACCCACCCGCTGTTCTTTCGTGGTTGTGTGCTGCGTTGATTGCTCGCGGGGTTCGTCATGTCTATATCCCTTTTGCGGCCTGCCGACGGAGCCTGCTCGGTACGTAAACGAGCAGGAAAAGCAGCAACGCCAACAGCATCGCCGCGGCGGTCAACCCAGCCGTCCGGCCCGCCGCCACGTCGAACACCAGCGTCGACGTCCCTACGCTGAGGAGCCCGATGCCGGCGAGGGCAACCTTTGCGATCCGGTCCGCGCTTGCCACCAGGGCCGCCCTGAGATGCATGCGAAACAGGCGGCGGTGCACGCTGACCGGGAGCAGGATCAGCGCTGTGGTCAGTGCCGCCAATGCCACGTTGGTGAGGTAAAGGTTGGTCTGGAAATCGTCAAGGGACTCGAATCTCGACTGGAACGGCAGGGTCAGCAGGAAGCCTGCCAGGATCTGTACCCCGGTCTGCAGCACCCGCAGCTCCTGCAGCAGTTCCATCCAGTTGCGGTCCAGCTTCTCGATGGCCGACTCGTTCCGCAGGTCCGAATTGACCCCCACGTGAGCTGACCCGCTCTGAGCTGACCCGTGCGGGACGGACGCGTTTTGAACAGACTCGGGCGGGGCGGGCTCGGTTCCAACGAACTCCGGCTCTGGGTTGGACACTGTTCTCCTCCGGGAGACTTCGGATCAAACTGCGGGGCAGCTAACACTCAACCTAGGCTTGAGCATTACCAAATACAAGAACTACTAAGTCTGCTGATGAATTTCCGGTAGGGTGGAATTGTTTACGTCACGGGGGCAGCTTTCGACGGCCGACAGCGCCTACGGCCGAAAAGTCGCCCTTGGATAACCGACACGCAGGCAAGTGCGTCTGAGCCGACCGCAATCTAAAGAGTTCGAATTCCAGCGTCAATCTCAAGCACGGGAGGAACGTCATGACTGAAGAGAAGCAGCAGGATCCGATCGAGGAGGCCGGCGGCTACGGTACGCCGACAGCCGAGCAGGAAATGCCCGGCGGCGACACGAAAAAGTTCGCCCAGCCCCGCGAAGAGGAAGCGTTCGACTCCGCCGGACTCAGCCAGGACAGTCCGGACGGGGAAACCTACCCGGCCGGCGCCCCAGACCTGAGCCAGTTTGGCTCTGAAGACCAAGACAGTGCAGGAGAACCCGGAGCGGGACGCTTCGGAGGAACGGAGGAACAAATGAGTTCAGAAAACGCCAGCACCACGCCCGGTTACGACGCCGAGGCTTCAGAGAATTCCGAGGTAGCCATGCCCTCCTCGGAAGCGGAGATGGACGAATCCAACACCGAAGAGCCCGACGCCGGGCGACCCTTCTCGTCGGAGCCCGGCCAGGACGCTGCCGGTCTGCCTGACGGATCTGGAACAGACTTGCCCGATGACAAAGCCCCCAAGGACCGCGACGCCGACGATGAGGAAGCCTTCGACGCTGGCTAGGCTGGGCGTGAGTAAGGCCCCATAGCGGGCGGTCAGGATGCGCGCACCGTCTGGTGCCGGTCCTGGCCTTCCTGCTGCTGAAGCTTTGTGCCAGCAACTTTCGAAGTGCGCGGACTTAGACGGCATGCAACCGTGTTTGTCAGGCGCTTTGGGAAAGCGAGGATAGCGTTTGGGGGTAGGCAGTTGGCTGCAGCCGGTCGTCACTGTCCCCGGCGCGGAGCGAGTGCTCAGACGCAAAGCGGTCCCAATCCGGCAAGTGATCGGCGGGCAGTTCCTGTTCCGAATCGGGGTCCGTGCCCATCGCAGCATCCATGTCGTCATTCATGTCTGCTTCCATATCCGGTACCACTTCCGTGTCCAGGATTCCGGGTGGCCAGTGGGGTGGTTCCCAGTCCTGTTGTTCTGACGCGTAGTGCCTTCCGGTCGGGGAGGTCCAGCCGGGCGGGGCGTCTTTGCTGGCCCCGGCCGGTGTCCAGGCGGAGCTGTGTTTCAGGCCGTGGTGTTTGCGGCAGGGCCCGCCGAGGTTGGTGATCCCGGTGGTGCCGCCGTCGGCCCAGGCCAGGAGATGGTCCGCGTCGTTGTCCAGGGAGTGGTTGTTACAGCCCGGGAACGGGCACTTCCCGTCGCGGAGCCGGAGCCAGTGCCGGATCGCCTTGGTGAGGCGGTAGCTGGTGCGGCCGATTTCCAGTGGGGCCCCGTCCCGCGGGTCGACCAGGACCCGGTAGAAGGAGTCGGCGCCGTCGGCGATCAGGCGGCGGGCCATCGAGGGCGGGATCGGCCCGTACCCGTCCAGCATCGCCGGTTCCTCGGTCGCGCCCAGCAGGGACATCACCGGGACGGTGATCAGGACCTGCGCCCGAGGCGACGGCACACCCCCGCCCGTGCCCGGGCAGGTGCAGGACCCGCCGTTCACCCCATCAGTGCCGGTGGTGCCGGTGCAGCCAGGGCCGCTGCTGAGCAGCCAGGTCGCGGCGATGTCGGCGCGGAGCTGGGTCAGGGTGCGTGCCTCGGCGGGGCCCTGCAGGGCGCGGGCGGCCGCGGTGCTCCGGTCCCAGATCCCCGCCGCGGTGTCCGCCGGCAGATACGCGGAGAACCAGGCCATCCCGTCGGTGTCCGGGCGGAATTCGACCCGCCGGTCCGCGACGCCCTTGGTGTGGCGGGCCTCGATGCTCTCCGCGTGGTGGCGTTCCCGCCAGGTCCGGGCCTTGACCCGCAACCGGCCCGGGACGAGTTCCCCGGCCGGGCAGCCCCGTGCCGGGTCCGGCGCGTCGGGGTCCAGGAAGTGCGCCTCCAGCGCCGCCGCCCCGGTCGGGTCCAGGTTCGTGGTTTCGTCCACCATGACCCTCGCGTGCGCCCAGGAAATCGTCCCCGCACTCAGCGCCGCCATCGTCAGTGGCAAGTTTTTGGTCAGGGCCACGCATTCGCCCAGGAACGCCCCCGCGGTCGCCTCGCTCACGGTCAGGACACACGCGATCTCCGCTGTCAGCGCGAGTTCAAGGCGCCTCCCATGGAGCTGTGTATCCGCCGGGGCCGCCATGGCTTCGGCGGCCCGCAGATAGGTTGCCGCCAACCGCACCTTCCGCGCTGCGGCCCGCGCCTCCCACCGGTCCATATCGGCCAGGGCATCCAGGCAATCATCCGCGAGAGCCCTCAACGGATCGTCCCACAACGGGCCAGCCGCGGACGGACCCCCATGATCAGTGTCGGACGGGCCAGCCCGTCCGGCGCTCACCGGGGTGACGGAATCCAGCGCAGCGGTCAACGCCGCGACAGCAGCCAGTGCCTCCTGACCCTCCGCAATCCAGTCCGCACATTCCATAAACCCAGAATATCGAGGGTCCGCGGCCCCCAGTTGACCGGAACGAGGCTATGTGGATAACTCGACCGCGCAGTTTGCGGAGGCCTGTCCCAGCGCCGGTAAGAGCATCCCCAGTAGGTCCAGCGGACGGACTGAGTCTTAGCGGCGCTTCTTCGGGGCCCGTTTCATGGCAGCGGTGGCGGCGGCCACGGGGCCTTCGGTTTCCGGCTCGGCAACCGTTCCGCGGGCCTTCGCGATCGCTTTCATGCCGTGGTAGATCACCAGGGCAGCAGCTGAGCCGAGGGCGATGCCGGTGAACTTCAGGTCCCCGATGGTCCAGGTGTAGTCCGCGATACCAATGATCAGCGCCACGGCCGCCGTCGTCAGGTTGATCGGGTTTGAGAAGTTCACCTTGTTCTGGACCCAGATCTTGACGCCCAGGACGCCGATCATGCCGTAGAGCATCGTCGCCGCGCCGCCCAGCACGCCGGCAGGGACGGTGGCGATCACTTCGCCGAATTTCGGCGAGAAGCTCAGCACCACGGCGAAGATACCGGCCACCCAGTAGGCCGCCGTCGAATAGACCTTCGTAGCCGCCATCACGCCGATGTTTTCCGCGTAGGTCGTGGTCCCGGATCCGCCGCCCATACCGGCCAGCACCGTGGCGGCGCCGTCGGCCATCAGCGCGCGCCCGGAGACGCCGTCGAGGTTCTGCCCGGTCATGGCGGACACGGACTTCACATGGCCGATGTTCTCCGCCACCAGCACCAGCACCACCGGCACGAACAGGCCTACGACGCCGAGGTGGAACTCAGGGGTCTGGAAGAACGGCAGTCCCAGCCAGGCCGCGGTGTCCACCTTGGCGAAGTCCACTTCGCCGCGGATCATTGCGACCACGTAGCCCACCACGACGCCGACGAGGATGCTGAGTCGGCCGAGGATGCCGCGGAAGAAGACGCTGACGACGATGATCGTGGCCAGGGTGATGAGGGCCGTGACCGGGGCGGCGTCGAAGTTGTTCTTCGCTGCGGGGGCCAGGTTGAGGCCGATGAGTCCCACGATTGCGCCGGTCACGATGGGCGGCATCAGGCGGTTGATCCACCCGGCCCCGAACTTCTGCACCACCGCGCCGATGACTGCCAGCCCGACGCCGGCCAGCACCACGCCGCCCAGCGCGCCGGCGACGCCGTACTGCTGCTGCGAGGCCATGATCGGCGCGATGAACGCGAAACTGGACCCGAGGTAGCTCGGCACCTGGCCCTTGGTGATCACCAGGAACAGCAGCGTGCCGATGCCTGAGAAGAAAAGCGTCGTTGCCGGCGGCATGCCGGTGATGATCGGGACCAGGAAAGTGGCGCCGAACATGGCGACAACGTGCTGCATTCCGACGCCAATAGTCAGGGGCCAGGCAAGGCGCTCATCCGGCTTCACGACCTCGCCGGGGCGGATGGACTTGCCGTTGCCGTGGAGCTTCCATTTGGTACCGAGCATGCTCATTGCCGGAGGCCTTTCAAAGAAATGTATGGCGGGGCGGGAAGGAATCTTCCGGAGCAACTTTACCGCGCCGGTGTTTCCGGCATGCTTCCCCGGAAGCGGTGCTGTGCCGGACGTCACGGGGAGTTACGGGAAGCATGAGACGTAGGTTGAAGTTGCAATGATTGAGAGCAGTGAGTGGCCGCCGCCCAGGCGGACACATCCAGCGAAAGGGATGCCCATGACCATCGCCCATGACGAAGCAGTAATCGACGCCGCCGCAGTGGACGCCATCTTTGCGGAGGCCCGCACCGCCAACACCTTCACCGGCGAGGTCACCGACGAGCAGGCCCGGGCCATCTACGAACTCACCAAGTTCGGTCCCACCGCCTTCAACTCGCAGCCGCTGCGCGTAACCTACGTCCGGTCTGCGGAAGCCCGCGCCACGTTGGTCGAAACCCTCTCCAACGGCAACCGCGCCAAGACTGCCACTGCGCCGCTCGTTGCAGTGCTCAGCTATGACACCTCCTGGCAGGAGCGGTGGGACAACTTCCTGCCCGGCTATAACGCACCCAAGGCCATGTACGACGCCGCCCCGGACCTCGCCGCTGCCACCGGCAACAACAACGCGCACCTGCAGGCCGGGTACTTCATCCTCGCAGTCAGGTCCCTGGGCTTCGCCGCCGGACCGATGACGGGCGCGGACTTCACCGCGATTGACCAGGCTTTCTTCCCCGACGGCGACCAGAAGAGCTTCCTCGTGGTCAACATCGGCCAGCCGGCAGCTGACGCCTGGGGTGCCGCGAAGCCTAAGTTCGCTTATGAGGACGTCGTCCGCACGGTCTGACAGCAAGGCCCACGCGGCCGCGCCCCGGCGTCGGGCCGGCACAGAAGTTCCCCCGGCGCCGGGCTGACGCGGAAGTGCCCTGAACTAGCGACGCGGAAGTGCCCCCGGCACCATGGGGGACAGGCCGGAGGCACTCGGGATGCAATTCTGCGGTTGAACGCAAGGCCGCATCCGGGGCCGCTTCCCAGTTTAGTCCGCATCGGGGCGTAACCACAGGGCCTCCGGTTGGCTTGGTGCTGGAGACTGTGGTGCTGCACCACGGGACGCCCCGCGGTCCAAAAGGTCACATCGGAGACGGTGATCACATATCGTGCTGCGGGGTGCAATACTGAGGGCACCTGCGGCGCGGAGTCGGCGCAAATCGGGCAATTGCGAGCGGACCGGGGGGCCACTACATGATGCTGGACACCGCAACCCTGCGGGTCGCCTTGGCGGTAGTCGATCTGACCCTGCTGCTGCTTTTTTACTTCATCACTTTCCGCCGGACACGCTCGGCCTACAGCGGCTGGTGGTGCCTGGCGCTGCTGTTGTTCCTGTCCGGCAACGCGGCCTATCTCCTGGACGGTACGCCATACCAAATCTGGGGCAACCCGCTCGGGAACGTGCTCCTCGTCGCGGGCGCGGCCAGTATCTGGGCGGGGGCGCGGTCGCTTCGGACGAGGGTTCCCAGTCTCTGGTACCTCGCGGCCGGCCCGGCAGTCACGGCACTGGCCTCGGCCCTGGACCAGCCGGCCACCAATGTGTGGTCCGGTGCGCCCGCCTATCTGGGCTTTATGGGCCTGCTCATCGGCCTCGGCTGCCGGGAACTGATCCTGTTGGACCGGCAATTTTCGCGTGTGCACCTCACCTTGGCGGTGGGTTCCGGCATTCTGGCGACGTTCTACCTGGGCCGCCTGGCTGTCTTTCTGGCGGAGGGCCAGGACGGACCGCTGTTCCAGTCCGTCTTCGGCTCCGTGGCGATGACGGTATTTTCCATCGTGATCATGGTCGTGGCGTCCTTCACGATGGCGGAGTTGAGTTACGAGCAGCAGACCCGGGACCTCCGGGCCCGCGCGACAGTGGACGGGCTCACCGGGCTGCTGAACCGCACGGCATTTCTGGACCTCGCGAGGGACGAGCTGCGGCGCCTCAACCGGGGCCGGACCTCTGCGTCGCTGATCCTGGCGGATCTGGACCATTTCAAGGCCATCAACGACGAGTATGGCCACTCGGCGGGTGACACTGCGCTGCAGGTGTTCGCGGATGCCTGCACGGCGACGGTCCGTTCCACCGATCTCGTGGGCCGCTATGGCGGCGAGGAATTCATCATGCTTCTGCCGGGCGTGACGCCGGAACGGGCCGGCGAAATCGCCGGCGACATCAGCGCCCGGCTGCATGCCGCGGCGTCGCCGGTGATCCCGCGGCTTCCCACGTCGAGTTACGGCATCACGTCCACCGCGCCGGGCCGGGTCGACCTTGATGCCCTCATCGCATCCGCGGATGCCGCGCTTTACCGTGCCAAGACGCTGGGTAGGGACCGTTCGGTGCTGGCCGGCAGCCTCGAGGAAGATTCGGCCTGAGCGACCCGGCCGGGGACCCCGCCCGCTTGTGGCGAGGCTGCCCGGCTGGGGCAGCGGGGGTTAGGAGATGACCCCGTCCACCAGCGCTTTGGCCTCGGCCTGGACCTGCTTGAGGTGCTCTGCCCCCTTGAAGGACTCGGCGTAGATCTTGTAGACATCCTCGGTGCCGGAAGGCCGTGCCGCGAACCAGGCGTTCTCGGTGACCACCTTGAGGCCGCCGATCGAGGCCCCGTTGCCCGGAGCTTCCGTCAGCTTGGCGGTAATGGTTTCACCTGCGAGTTCCGTGGCGGTGACGTCCGACGAGGAGAGCTTGCCGAGGGCCGCTTTCTGCTCCCGGGTGGCAGCGGCGTCGATCCGGGCGTAGACCGGGTCGCCGAACTGGTCCGTGAGTCCCTTGTACAGCTGCGACGGCGACTTGCCCGTGACCGCAGTGATCTCTGACGCCAGCAGGGCCAGCAGGATGCCGTCCTTGTCCGTGGTCCAGACGCTGCCGTCCATCTTGTTGAAGGAGGCGCCGGCGGATTCCTCCCCGCCGAAGGCCCCTTCGCCGGAGAGCAGCCCGGGGACGAACCACTTGAAGCCCACGGGGACTTCCACGAGTTTGCGGCCCAGGCTCTCGGCCACGCGGTCGATGATCGAGGACGACACGAGGGTCTTGCCGATCACAGACTGCGGGTTCCAGCCGGTCCGGTGCCGGTAGAGGTAGTCGATTGCGACGGCGAGGTAGTGGTTCGGGTTCATCAGCCCGCCGTCCGGTGTCACGATCCCGTGCCGGTCGGCGTCGGCGTCATTGCCGGTGGCGATATCGAACGCCGTTGTGCCGGAACCGGCCTCCGCCATCCTGTTGATCAGCGAGGCCATCGCCGACGGCGAGGAGCAGTCCATCCGGATCTTCTCGTCCCAGTCGAGGGTCATGAAGGCCCACTGCGGGTCGACAGTGGGGTTGACCACCGTGAGGTTCAGGTGGTGGCGCTCGCCGATCTCGCCCCAGTAGTCCACCGACGCGCCGCCCATCGGGTCGGCGCCGATCCGGACCCCGGCGTCGCGGATCGCGTTGAGGTCCAGGACCGAGGGGAGGTCGTCCACGTAGCTGCTGAGGAAGTCGAACTTGCCCGTGGTGCCGGCGCTGAGGGCCTCCGCGATGGGAATCCGCTTCAGCCCGCGCAGGCCGTTTTCCAGCAGTTCGTTGGCGCGGTTGGCGATCCAGCCGGTGGCGTCCGTGTCGGCGGGTCCGCCGTGCGGGGGGTTGTACTTGAAGCCGCCGTCGCCGGGCGGGTTGTGGCTGGGGGTCACCACAATGCCGTCCGCTTGCGGAGCGCCGGAGGGGGAGTTGTTGTTATGCGTCAGGATGGCATGGCTGAGCGACGGCGTGGGCGTATAGCCGTGGCGGGCGTCGATCAGGACATTGACGCCGTTGGCCGCGAGGACTTCCAGGGCGGAGTTCTGCGCCGGCTCGCTCAGGGCATGGGTGTCCTTCGCGAGGTACAGCGGGCCGGTGATGCCCTGACCTGCCCGGTACTCCACAATCGCCTGGGTGATGGCGAGAATATGGGGTTCGTTGAAGGACGCCTTCAAACTCGAACCACGGTGTCCGGAGGTGCCGAACGCCACCCGTTGCCCGGGGTCACCCAGATCCGGGGAAACGTCATAGTACGCATCCAGGAGCGCAGTGAGATCAACAAGGTCTTGGGGTTGGGCAACAGTGCCCGCGCGGCTAGCCATGGCACCAGCATGCCAGAAGGGCGCGAACCACGACATGATTACGGCCCCTGTGACGCCGAAATATCCTGCGCAGCACAACGCGACGGCGGTAGGCTGAAATCCAGAGACGTCCAAAGGGGGAAAACCGTGACTGACCAGCCGAAACCCGACCAAGACGGGACGCCGGAGGGCTACCAGCCGCCGTCGTACATTCCCGGGCAGGAGTCCGACGCCCCGGCGCCGCCTGAGGCGAAGAAGTTTGACACGATGAAAATCGAGCAGCCGGGCTACGGTCAGCAGCCGTACGGGACTCCGGGGCAGTCCGGGGAGCAGTATGGCCAGCCGGCTTCCGGCTACAGCCAGCCGACCGACCCGTATGGCACGCCTTACGGTGCGGCGCCCCAGCAGCCGTTCGGCCAGCAGCCCTACGGCCAGCAGCCTCCCCTCCAGCAGCCCTATGGCGCGCCGGCTCCTTATGGCCAGCAGCCCTATGGCCAGCCGGGCAGCCCGTTCAACGCGTACGGGCAGCCGAGTTATTACGGGGTGCCGCCGGAGCCCAAGAGCCTGAGCATCGCCAGCCTGTGCTGCGGCATCGCCGTCTTCCTGGGGCTGGGCTTTTTCCTGCTGCCGCAGCTCGCGGCAGTCATCCTCGGGCACATGGCGCTCAAGCGCGAGCCGTCGGGCAGGGGCATGGCCATTGCCGGCCTGGTGATGGGCTACGTGGGGCTCGCGCTGACCGTCCTGGTGATCATGGTCATCGTGCTGGGGCTGGCCCTCGGTGCCTCCTCCGGGACGTACTACGGGGCTTAGGCTCCCCGGTCAGCGATCCTGCCAGCCAGTCAGACGGCGGTCTCAGGAGACCTCCGACAGCAGACGCGCAACGGCGGAGCTGACCGCCCGGCGGAAGCCGTCGTGCCCGGAAACCTCGTCCGGAAAGACGGACCGCAGGCCCAGCAGCCGGTCGGGCAGTCCGGACTCGGACCCGGCGGCGGCCTGGCGCAGGCTCGCCGCCAGGGGATCGTCCAGCGGGAGCGGCTTTCCGTTGACGTCGTGCCCGCGGAAGACGAACACCATCCAGGCGGCGACAAGCAGCGCCCCGTATTCGGGCACAGCGCCGCCGGCCAGCCGGTCCGCGACCGTGCCGAGCACCCGGACCGGCAGTTTCTGGGATCCGTCCATCGCGACCTGGATGGTGGTGTGCCCCAGGTTGGGGTTTGCGAAGCGGCTGAGGATCGATTCGCCGTACTCCTCGAGGTCCAGTCCGAGCGGCGGGGTGAGCGTGGGGATAACGTCGTCGCGCTGCAGCCCGCGGGCGGCGCCGGCCAGGGACTCGTCGCCGACGGCTTCGGCGATGGTGGCATAACCCCGCAGCGCGCCCAGATAGGCCAGCAGCGAATGCGTGGCGTTGAGCATCCGCAGTTTGGCGACCTCGTAGGGGCCGACGTCGTCAGTCAGGACCGCCCCAGCACGCTCCCAGTGGGGGCGGGGGACCAGGAAGTGGTCTTCGATCACCCACTGGCCGAAGGGTTCGGCGACGACCAGCCCTTCGTCACGCACCCCGAGGATCCGTTCCGCCTCGGTCCGGTTGGCCGCCGTCGTCGCCGGAACAATCCGGTCCACCATGGTGGAGGGAAACGTGACCGAGTCCTGGAGCCAGTCCAGCAGGCCATCGGCGCCCGCGGCTCCGGCCAGGGCATGAAGGAGGCCGCGGGTGACCCGGCCGTTGGACATGAGGTTGTCACAGCACACGACGGCGAATGGCGCCCCGGACGCGGCATAGCGCCGGGCCAGGCCACGCCCCAGGAGGCCCAGGGGCGTGTGCGCGGCCCCGGTGACTGAGCGGCCCGCGAGCTCGGACGTGAGAGCCGCAATGTCCGCCGCGACCGCGGGATTGGAGGCATCCAGTCCGCCGTTGGGAAGGCGCGGATACCCCTTTTCCGTAATGGTCAGCGACGCGAGGTGAACATCGTCCGACGCCAGCGCCTGCAGCACCACTTCGGAATCGGCACCCGGGAAGACCACCTTGCGCAAAGACCCAACCAGACGGAGTGATTCCGCATCGCGTGCCTTGGTGAGGACGGAATACAGCCCGTCCTGCGGGCCCAGCTGTTCGGCCACCCTCGCCGACCGGCCGGTGACGCCGAGGATTCCCCAGCGGGTTTCGCCGGCTGCCGCCGCGGCGTCCTCGGTGTAGACGGCCTGGTGCGCCCGGTGGAACGCGCCGACGCCGAAGTGGACCATTCCCGTGCTCAGCGCGCGGGGGTCGACGGCAGGTCCGGCGACAGTCGGCCGTCCGCTGGTCGCAGCCAGTGACGCCAGGGACAGCCGCGCCGTCGTCGTGGGAGTTCCTGTGGACATGGCGTGACCTTTCAACGGAGGGCGGGGGAGGCGGTATCCGGGCGGAACCCGGTGCCCGTTCAGTCGGTGTCTTCGCGGATCTGCGAGACGAGCTGGGTCGGATTGACGAACCTGAGCGCCACGACCAGCATCAGCATCATTATCAGCATGTAGACCACGGCCATCGCATCTACCGACTGTTGCGCGCGGATGCCGGCACCGGTCATGGCCGTGAAGAGTGCCACCACGAGCGTGTCCGAGGTGGAGTCCGACGTCAGGAAGGTCAGTTCGAACATGCCCACTGTGCGCACCAGCACCAGAACCGCGGCGGCGAGGATCCCGGGAATCAGCAGCGGCGCCAGGATCTTCGTGAACAGCCGGAGCATGTTGGCTCCGCACATCCGGGCAGCGGATTCGATCGATGGGTTGATCTGCTCGATGAAGGGCGTCATGGTCAGGATGACGAACGGGATGGACGGGACGAGGTTGGCGAGGATGACGCCGGTCAGTCCCGGGGCCAGGTGGTAATACGTCAGCAACGTGGCCAGTGGGATGCCGTAGGTGATGGGCGGCATCATGATGGGCAGCAGGAAGATCAGCATCAGGATGCTCTTGCCTGGGAAGTTGCGCCGGGCCAGCACGTAGGATGCCGGCGCGCCGATCAGCACGGAGATGCCGACGACGGCGACGGAGACCGTCAGCGTGGTGCCGATGACCTGGCCGAGGTCGTACTCCTTCCAGGCTTCGGCGTACCAGGTGGCGGTGTAGCCGGAGGGCATCCAGGTGTCGAACCATTCGCGGGCAAAGGAGTTGACCACCACCGACGATACGACGCCGAGCAGCAGGAGCAGGAAGATCGTCATGCCGCCCCAGATCAGGAAGGTCCCGGGGGAGGCCGCCAGGGGGCGCTTGGCCGCGGCCGGCCCCGCTTTCGGGGTTCGTTTCAGCGTGAGACTCATCAGCCTTTACCTCCGGTGGATCCTTTGTACATCCGTGAACGCCAGATCAGCACCAGGACGATGACGATCAGTTCGACCGCGCCCATAACGATGGCCGCCGCGGACGCGAGCGGATAGTCGAACTGTTGGCCCCACGCGTTGTAGGCAACGTAGGCGATGACGCGGGTGGAGCCGGACGGATCGCCCACCAGGATCGCGGAGGGGAAGACACTGAAGGCCAGGACAAACGTCAGGCAGAACGTGATGGCAAGGCCCGGGGCCAGCAGTGGCAGGGTGATGCGGCGGAACCGTTGTTTCCAGTCGGCGCCGAGGGTCCGGGCGGCCGCCTCCAGCGACGGGTCGATGCCTGAGAGGTACGACAGGATCAGGAGGAAGGCGAACGGAAAACCGGAAATGATCAGCGACCACAGCACACCCCAGTAGTTCTGGACCAGCTGGAGCGGCTCGAACCCGAAGAGCCCCAGGAAGCGGTTCAGCCAGCCGCGCTGGCCAAAGAAGTTCAGCAGGCCTTCGGCCGTGAGGACGGTTCCCAGCGTGATCGGAATGACCAGCACCGTGGTCAGGGCGCGCTTGCCGCGAAACTTTCCGCGCATCTTGTAGGCGATCGGGACGGAGGCCAGCACGTTGATCAGGGCGGCGGGGACCGCAAGCTGCAGCGTCACCCAGATGGACTCCAGGCCCCGCACGGAAGGGTCGGTGAAGAACTTGGCATACGCGCCGAACAGGCCGCCGGTCTTCGGTTGGAAGGACAGACCCAGCCCGTAAATAAAGGGGTACACAAAGAGCACCAGGGCGAACACCAGGGCAGGCAGCAGCAGGAGCAGCAGCCTGTCGATGCCACGCTCAGCCAGTCGGTGGGAGAGTGCCGGCCGTGTACCGGGCGCCTGCTTCAGCTGGCCAGGTTTCTGCCCGGTCATGGTCACAGCACGGCCCCCTCAAGCTCCGGGACCGGAGTCGGGGCCCCGCCCAGCTCAGCGGGAAACACCAGGACGCGGTCGTGGGACGCGGTCAGGGTGACCCGCTGCCCCGGCTCGACATGCCGCGCCGTGCGCACGTGCAGGGCCTGTCCGTCATCAGCGCGTGCCTCGACGGCGAATTCCCGGCCCTGGTATTCGACCACCTCAACGGTGGCACTGATGCTCGCCAGCCCCTCCGGCGCCGTTCCTTCCGGCGCAATGTCGAAGTCCTCGGGCCGGAGCCCCACCTTCACAGCGTCGCCGGCGCGGAGAGCATCCTTGGCGGAGCCGGTCAAGGTTGTTCCCAGTACCGAGACGGTCACGGCGGCGCCCTGCACCCGTTCCACCACACCCTCGAGCAGATTGCGGTACCCCATGAAGTCGGCCACGTGCCAGTTCACCGGATGCTCGTGCAGCTCCCGTGGCGTGCCCACCTGCTGCACCTCGCCCAGGCGGAGCACGACCAGCCGGTCGGCGAGGGACAACGCTTCCTCCTGGTCGTGCGTCACGTACAGCGTGGTCAGACCCAGCGACTGGTGCAGGCGGCGGATCTCGGTGCGCATTTCCAGCCGGAGTTTTGCATCCAGGTTGGACAGCGGCTCGTCCATCAGCACGAGCGGCGGGCGGAGCACCACCGCGCGCGCAATGGCGACGCGCTGCTGCTGGCCCCCGGACATTTGGCCGGGCAGCTTCGAAGCGTGCGGGCCCAGCTGCACGAGCTCAATCGCTTCCGCCACGCGTTTCTTGATTTCCGCCTTGGGAATGTTCCGCATTTCCAGTCCGAAGGCGATGTTCTTTTCCACGCTGAGATGCGGGAAAAGCGCGTAATTCTGGAACACCATGCCGAAGCCGCGTTTTTCCGGCGGCAGCTGGTCGATCTGCTTGCCATCCATCAGGATGCGGCCGCCGGTCAGCGGCAACAGGCCCGCCAGGCAGTTCAGCGCCGTTGACTTGCCGCAACCCGAAGGGCCGAGGAGGGCGATGAATTCGCCGCTCCGGATGGACAGGTTGAGGTCCCGGAGCGCGTTCTGGCCGCCGAAGGAGCGGGCCACATTTTCAAGTTCGAGGGTCTCGAAACTGCTCGCGTGGATGCTCACTTTTTCTGTTCGACCTTTCCGGTGGCCACCTGCGTGTCCCAGGTGTCAAAGGCTTTGACGATTGCCGCGGCGTCGATCGGGGTGGCCTTGGGGTTGTCCTTGATCAGGGCGTCGTATTCGGGACGGCCGAACTTCGTGATGACGTCCTGGCTTGCCTGCGGGGCGAGGCTGACGCTGACGTCCTTGATCGCCGGGCCGGGGTAGAAGTAGCCGGTGTCGTAGGTCTTGGCCTGCTGCTCCGGCGTCAGGGCGTACTGCAGGACCCGGAGGATCGCGGACATCTTGTCCGCCGAGACGCCCTTGGGCACCGCAGCGTACTGGGCGTCAGTGACCCAGGTGAACCCCTCGAGGGCCTGGGTCTTGAAGTTCTCCGGGACCTGGCCCAGGGCGCGGGGGTTGATGTCCCAGCCGGTGGTGGTCACCGCCATGTCCCAGGTGCCGTTCTTGAGGTTGTTCATCGTGACGCCGGTGCCGGTCGGGTAACTGGTCACGGACTCATTCAGCTGCTTCAGGTAGTCCCAGGTCTTGGTCCAGCCCTTGACCGGGTCCTTGGGGTCCGAGTCGCCGAGGATGTACGGCAGACCCATCAGGAAAGTCCGGCCCGGGCCGGAGTTGGCCGGACGCGCATAGCCGAAGCGGCCCGGGTGCTCCTTGGCCCAGGTCAGCAGCTCTGCAGCGGTGGTGGGCGGGTTGGGGACCTTGTCCGGGTTGTATTCCAGCAGCGGGCCGGACGGGTAGTACGTCAGCGCCACGGCCTGGTCTTCAGCGAGCTTCTGCATTTCTGCGGCGGGCTCCTGGTAGTTGGCCATGTTGCCGAGCCGGTCCTTGTAGTCCTTGGCTATAGGGGCGAACAGGCTTTCGCTGATGCCGGCCGCCAGCCCGTCGGTGCCGGTGAGCACGAGGTCGATCTTCAGGTTTCCCGCCTGCTGCTGCGCCTTCACCTTGCCGGCCATGTCCGGAGCGCCGGCCGTTTCCCAGGTCACGGCGGAAATGATGTCCGGGTGGTCTTTTGCGAACTGGTCGAAGATGGCGCCGGTGAGTTGTTTGTTGCCAGCCACGTCCAGGATGTTCAACGTCACGGCCTTGGCAGGCTTTTCGGGGACGCTGCCGGCGGACAGCGTCGCTGCCGCCGCGCCGTCACTGCCCGGAGCCCCGCAACCGGTGGCAAGCAGCGCGGCCGCTCCAAGGGTGGCGGACCACTGGATTCTTCTAGATGCTCGCATGCGATTTCCTTTCGTTGCGTCCGGCAGCACTGCCGGACGGGCGCTCTGGTGCGGAGGACGGAGGGACGGCTGTGGATTGCCGGACGACAAGTTCGATCGGCAGGTTTTCCGGGGGGCGGGTCGGGGCGGAAGAGGAGAGGCTGTCAACCAGAAGGTCGACGGCGGACAGGCCCACCCTGCGCAGCGGTGCCCGCACGGTGGTGAGGGCGGGTGAGACCAGGGTCGCGGCGTTGATGTCGTCGATGCCCACGACACTCATGTCGCCGGGGACGTCGATGCCGCGGGCGTTCAGCCGGGCCATGAGCCCCAATGCCACCAGGTCGTTGTAGGCGAGGACGGCGGTGACCCCCGCCGCCACGGCGAGGTCGGCTGCGGACTGCCCGCCGCCGAAAACCGGGGCGAAGGAGCCCAGCGAAATGACCTCCAGCCCGCTGAGACCGGGGACAACCTTTTCAATGCCGATCCGCCGCTGGCCGTCGGACCAGGACCCGGTAGGCCCGCCCGCGTAGCCCACGTGCCGGTGTCCCAGGGCGTGGAGGTGTTCCAGGGCCTGCCGGACGATTTCCCCGTCATTCAGGGTGATGTGCGGCAGCCCGTCCATGGTCCGGTTGATCAGCAACACCGGGGTATCGCCCACCAGGGATGCCAGATCCGGATCGGACATCCGCGAGGAACAAAGGATGAGGCCGTCCACCTGGGGTTTGAGTTTGCGGACGAGTTCGAGCTCAAGCCGCGCGTCCTCGTCGGAGTCAGCCACGAACACCGAGTAGCCGGCGGTCAGGGCCCTGGCCTGGACGCCCTTCGTGACGGATGCGAAGTACGGGTTTTCGAGATCCGGTACAACGAGCCCCAACGTTCCCTTGCGTCCCGTTACGAGGCCTCGGGCTGCCTTGTTCGGGGTATAGCCCATCTCCCGGGACTTCTCGATGATTTGCTGCCGGGTTCGCGGCGCCACGAGATCGGAGGAGGACAGCGCCCGCGAGACGGTGGACGGCGATACGCCCAGCGCCTTGGCCACGTCCCGAACTGTGATGGATCCCTTCATGGATGCTTCGCCTAACGTCGTTGTCGAGAAGCCGTGATGTGCGGTACACCACATCCTGCAATCGTTTGCATTTACCTGTCAAGACTTGCAACGACTTTTCCTTATAAACATCCGAATAGCCGCCCTGGAATTCCCAATGAATCCAAAAATCATTGATTTCTTGGGGAGTCGGGGGCATATTGATACGTAGTTCAAATGCTGAATTTGTTGCATTTTGTTTCATAGGAGAGGCAAATTATGACTGAGACCCCGAAATGGGCGATCGATCCGGACCGCGCCCTTCCAGTCGATCCCGCAACCCGCGGCACCGCCCGGGAGATCTATGGTGCGGTGGCAGCGCTGCCGATCGTATCCATGCACGGCCACGTCGAAGCCGAGGTGTTCGTGGACAACGACTTCTTCGGGAACCCCTCCGACCTCCTGATTACGCCGGACCACTATCTGGTCCGGATGCTGGTCTCGCAGGGATACACGCCGGGGCAGCTTGGCGTGGCGTCCCGCCACGACCAGTCGCTGACCGAGCGGGACCCGCGGACGATCTGGCGGCACTTTTGCGAGAACTGGAAGCTGTTCCGCGGTACACCGACCCGCTACTGGCTTGAGCACGAACTGGCCGTGGTCTTTGGCGCGGAACTGCAGCCCTCAGCTGCCACTGCCGACGCGCTGTACGACCAGATAGCAGCCTCCCTGCAGACCGAGGCGTTCCGCCCCCGCGCCCTGCTGGACCGCTTCAACGTGGAAATTCTCGCGACCACCGATTCGGCCCTGTCGGATCTCTCCGCGCACAACAAACTCAGCGATCTCCTCGGGCCGGGCCGGGTCGTCCCGACCTTCCGTCCGGATTCCCTCCTGCACGTCGACCATGCCCGGTGGCAGGAGGAAGTCCGGATGCTGTCCGAGGTCTCCGGCGTGGAGGTGGCCGACTACGGGTCCTTCCTGTCCGCGCTCCGGCAGCGGCGGGACGCCTTTCTTGCCGCCGGGGCGAGGGCCACGGATCACGGCCATCTGCTGGCGGACACGACTCCGCTGCCGGCCTCGGAGGCGCAGCGGGTCTTCGCCGCGGCCCTCCGCGGGGAGGCCACCCCGGAGGAGGCCCAGGCGTTCTCCGCCAACATGCTCTGGGAGATGGCGCGGATGTCCGCCGAAGACGGCCTCGTCATGCAGCTTCACCCAGGCGTGCTGCGCAACCATTGCCACGGCGTCTACGACTCCTACGGGCCGGACAGCGGCTTCGACATTCCCGTCAAGGTTGAGTTCACCCGCTCCCTGCGGCCGCTGCTGGAGAGTTTCGGGATGAGCAAGGACTTCCGTCTGATCGCCTTCACCACTGACGAAACCGTCTACTCCCGCGAACTCGCGCCGCTGGCCGGCTGTTATCCGGCGATGAAACTCGGGGCACCCTGGTGGTTCCTGGACAGTCCCGAACAGATGCGGCGTTTCCGGGAGTCCGCCGTCGAAACCGCGGGCTTCTACAACACCAGCGGTTTCGTTGACGACACGCGGGCGCTGGCTTCCATCCCGGCACGCCACGATCTGTCCCGGCGGATCGACGCCGGTTACCTCGCCCGACTGGTCGCGGAGGGGCGCCTGGGTTTGGCGGAAGCCGTGGAAACCGCCGTCGACCTCTCCTACAACCTGCCGCTGCAGTCCTACGAGGCCCGCAAGTCCGGGGCCAAACCGTGACGATCCGTTCGGCCGAAAGGACGGTGCGTGGCTCGTGAACGGACCGGACGCCGCTGCAGCTGCGGCAACCATCGAGGGCTCAACCCTCAGGCTGGCGGAGGGTGATGAGGTGGCAGTGGCCACCCGCGACCTCACGCCCGGCACGATCCTCCGGGCCACGGACGGGACTCCCGAAGGGACTGCGCTGGAGGTGCACGCCCGTGTTCCGCGCGGACACAAAATAGCGCTCGCCGACGTGCCCGCCGGTTCGCCCGTCCATAAGTACGGCCAGTCGATCGGCCGTGCCCTCACCGACATCCGGCGCGGCGACCACGTCCATGTCCACAACCTCGGCATGGACGAGGTCCGCCAGGATTACGAGTTCGGCACCGCCCGCGTCACTCCGGGGGTCCCCGACGGCGGGCGGCCCACGTTCCAGGGGTACCGGCGGGCGAACGGGAAAGTGGGAACCCGGAACTACATCGGCATCCTGACTTCGGTGAACTGCTCGGCCAGCACGGCCCGAATGATCGCCGACCAGTTCCGCGGATCGGCGCTGGACGCCTACCCCAACGTTGACGGGGTCTTCGCCCTGACCCACGGGGGCGGCTGCGGCATGGTGCTGGGCAGCGCCGGGGCCGAGGTCCTGGTCCGCACGCTCCGGGGCTACGCCCAGCACCCCAACTTCGCCGGGCTCCTCGTCCTGGGGCTCGGCTGCGAAATGTTGCAGACAGAACGATTCATCGACGCGGACACCTCGGCCGGACTCATTGAACGGCTCACCATCCAGGATTCGGGCGGAATCCGGGCCACCGTCAAAGCCGGAGTCGCCCTGATCCAGCAGATGCTTCCGGTCATCGACAAGCTGCAGCGGGAAACCGTCGATGTCTCCGAACTTGTCCTCGGGCTGAACTGCGGCGGCTCGGACGGCTATTCGGGGATTACCGCCAACCCCGCGCTCGGCGTCGCCTCGGATCTGCTCGTGGCCTATGGCGGAACCTCAGTGCTCGCGGAAACCCCGGAGGTGTTCGGGGCCGAGCATCTCCTGACCCGCCGGGCGGTTTCGCCCGAAGTGGGCCGGCGGCTGCTGGACCGGCTCGCCTGGTGGCAGGACTACGCCGCCGCCGGGGGAGGAAGCCTGGACAACAATCCTTCGCCAGGGAACAAAGCCGGCGGCCTGACCACCATCCTGGAGAAGTCGCTCGGCGCCGTCGCCAAGGCCGGCCAGGCCGAACTGTCCGCCGTCTACGAATACGCCGAACCCATCACCAGCCGCGGTCTCGTCTTTATGGACACCCCCGGCTACGACCCCGTCTCGGTGACCGGCATCGTGGCCGGCGGCGCCAACGTCGTGTGTTTCACCACCGGACGCGGATCCGTGTTCGGCTGCAAACCGGTCCCGAGCATCAAGCTGGGCACCAACACGGAGCTCTACAACAAAATGCCGGAGGACCTGGACGTGAACTGCGGCGTCATCGTGGACGGCGAGGCAACCGTGCAGGAGCTGGGGAAACAGATCTTCGCCCGCATCCTCGCGGTGGCTTCCGGCGAACAGACGGTCAGCGAAGAACTCGACCTCGGACAGGAAGAATTTGTGCCATGGCAATTGGGAACAGTGACATGACGTCCGGCCAGGGCCTGGAGCGCCCTGCTCCCAGCGCCATTCTGCTGCGCAACCCCGTGGTCGCCGTGCTGCGTGCCCGGCATGCCGGGGAATACGCGCCGGTCATCGCCGCGCTCGCGGACGGCGGCGTACGGTCCATCGAACTGACACTCAGCACGGCGGGAGTCTTTGAACTCCTGCCTGACCTGATCCGGGATTTCGGTGCTGAGGTGGAAATCGGCGTCGGCACCATCACCGGGACCGCGGAGGCTGAGGAGGCGCTCGACGCCGGAGCGCGGTTCCTCGTCACGCCGGTGACGGACCGTGACATCGTCCGCGCCGCCGTCCAACGCGGCGTCCCGGTCTTTCCCGGCGGCCTCACCCCTACGGAACTGTTTGCCGGCTGGCGTGCCGGCGCGACGGCGGTAAAGGTCTTCCCGGCTTCGACAGTAGGTCCGGGCTACCTTGCGCAGCTCCGCGGGCCGTTCCCTGACCTTCAGGTCATCCCCTCCGGTGGGGTGGCGATCGAGGACGCAGCCGCCTGGATCAGCGCCGGGGCCCTGGCGGTCAGCCTCGGCGGCCCGCTGCTTGGGGATGCCTTCAAAGGCGGCGACCTGGGCAAGCTGAGCGCCCGGGCGGCCGAAGTCAGCCGGCTGGTGGCAGCAGCCCTGCCGGCCCGGGGCGACCGTTGAGCAAGCAGCAGCCCGGTACGGTGCCCACGGTGGCCAGCGATGTTGTCACTTTCGGTGAGACCATGGCGCTGATGAAGGCCTCGACTCCGGGCCCCCTGGCGTTTACGGAATCCCTGCGCCTCGGCGTCGGCGGGGCCGAGAGCAATGTGGCCATCGCCCTGCGGCGCCTGGGCGCCTCCGTTTCCTGGGTGGGGCGGGCCGGGGCGGACAGCCTGGGTGACCTCGTCCTCCGCGAGCTCCTGGCGGAGGGACTGGACGTGGACTGCATCCGCGATCCCGGCGCGCCGACCGGCCTGATGATCAAGGAGCGCCGGACCAGCGAGACGGCCAAGGTCTGGTACTACCGGTCGGGCAGCGCCGGCTCAAGGCTGGCGCCTGGCGACATCCCGGTGGACAAGATCGCCAGCGCCCGGCTGCTGCACGTCACGGGCATTACGCCGGCGTTGTCCCCGCCGGCGGCTGAAGCGACCCGGTACGCCGTCGACTGCGCCAGGAAGGCCGGCACCCTGGTGTCCTTCGACCTGAACTACCGCTCCGCCCTGTGGTCCCGGGACGAGGCCGGGAAAGTCTTCAGGGAGCTGATCGGGCAGGCGGACATCGTTTTCGCGGGCGACGACGAGGCGGCAATCGCGGTCGGCGCGGCCGGCGACGCCCTCACCCTGGCCCAGCGGGTGGCCGAGCTCGGCCCCTCGCAGGTGGTCATCAAACTGGGCGCGGAGGGCTGCGCCGCCCTCGCCGGCGGCCGGACCTACCTCCAGCCGGCCATCCCCATCCGGGCGCTGGACACGGTTGGTGCCGGGGATGCCTTCGTCGGCGGGTACCTCGCCGAACTGCTGATGGGGGAACCGGTCGAACAGCGGCTCCTGACCGCGGTGAAGTCCGGCGCCTACGCCTGCCTCGTTTCAGGCGACTGGGAGGGTATGCCCCGGCGTGCGGAACTCGATTTGCTGGGCGCCCCGGAACCCGTGAGCCGCTAAGGCCGCTGGCTCCCCCGGTCAGCGGGTCAAGGGGTCAGCAGGTCAGTGCCGCAACCAGCCGTCCGGCGTTGGCCTCGAGCCAGACGCCGCGGCGGCGGATCTGCCCGCCCACGCCGGCGTCCCACATCCGCGCCCAGCCGCCGCCGATCACCCGGGCGTTGTGTTCCATCCGCTGGTAGCTGAGCGCCGTCGCCTCGACCCCGAAATCCGGCAGCCGGCGTCGTTCTTCCTCGCTCCAGCCGTAGCCGTCGGCGAAGATCCGGAGCCGCCGGAACGGGTCGGTCGCCTCCCAGCCCGGCCAGGCATCGGCCGGATCCCGGAGCGGGACCCAGTGCGACGCGGTGTTAACGGAGTCCCTGAACGCCGTGCTGGGGCCGGCCAAATCGAAGTCCACCAGCCCGGCGGCGCGGCCTTCCCGGACCACCACGTTCTGCGGGGTCACGTCCAGGTGGCAGACGAGCTCGGCCGGATCCTGGCGGACCGGGCGGGGCGGAAACGGGTGGGCGTCCGGCACGAAACCGGCTGACGCAGCGTGCAGCCGGCGCAGCAGCTGCGCCACGGAGGCCAGGAGCTCCTCGGACTGCACCCAGGATTCCGGGAAGGGTCCGGCGCACCGCCCGGGCAGGAACGTCAGCACGTCCCTGCCCTCCGCGTCCCGGCCCAGGAACCGCGGCGCACCGTCGAACCCGGCGTCCTCCAGCCAGTCCAGGTACGCGGCGACCGCCAGGGACTGCGGCTGGTGCGGCCGGCGGACGGTTCCGCCGACCCGCACGACACCGTCGGTGACATCGCCCGCCGGCAGAAGTTCGACGTCGGACGCCTCGCCGGCGGCGGGGACGTGGACGCGGGACTCAAGCGGTGCGCGTTGCCCTGGACTCATCGGCTCAGCGTACGCCGCCCATGAGCTTCTTGATCGCCGGTGAGGCGGCCGCCAGGCCTACGGCCAGCAGCATGGCGGTGCCGCCGATGCCGATGAAGTAGGGCAGCTCGTCGTCCGGGTTGTACAGGCCGGACAGGATGCCGGCCAGCGTGGTGCCCAGCGACACCGAGAGGAAGAACAGCGCCACCATCTGGGTGTGGAACGCCTTCGGGGCCAGCTTCGTGGTGACGGACAGGCCGATCGGGGACAGGAACAGTTCCGCCAGGGTGAAAAGGAACAGGATCCCCACCAGTGCCAGCAACGGGGTCTTGCCCTCCCCGGCGAGCGGGATGAAGGCCAGGAACGCCAGGCCCATCACGAAGAGGCCGACGGAGAACTTCAGTGCCGAGCCGGGCTGCCTGCGGCCCAGCCTGGTCCAGAGGGCGGCCATAACGCCGGCGAAGATGATGATGAACACCGGGTTGATGGACTGGACCCAGGCGGCCGGCATTTCCCAGCCGAGCAGGTTCCGGTCCAGTTTCTCCTCCGAGTAGACCGCGATGAAGGTGAACTGCTGCTGGAACAGCGCCCAGAACGCAGCCGAGGCGACGTACAGCGGGATGAAGGCCGCGACCCGGCGGCGTTCGGTGCCGTTGACCTTTTTGCTGCTGAAAATCAGGCCGAAGTAGAGCACGGACGCCCCGATCGCCGCGTAGGCCATCGACAGGGCCAGGTTCCCGGCATTGACGATGCCGGTGGCCAGCAGCACGGCGATCACCGCGGCGATGCCGGCGAAGCGCAGGCCATACCGGGTGCGCTCGGCGGCGGGCAGCGGGTTGTGCACCAGGTGCGCCTCCCCGGGCAGGTTCTTGCGGCCCAGCGCGTAGATGACCAGGCCCACGGCCATGCCGGCGGCGGCGGCGCCGAAGCCCCAGTGGAACCCGTGGCTTTCCTGCAGCCAGCCGGTGACCAGCGGGCCGATCAGTGCGCCCGCGTTGATGCCCATGTAGAAGATGGAGAATCCGGCGTCGCGGCGTTCGTCCTGTTCCCGGTAGAGGCTGCCGACCAGTGCGGTGGCGTTGGCCTTCAGGCCGCCGGAACCGACGGCGACGAGTACCAGGCCGGCGATCAGGCCGGGGATGCCCGGCAGCAGCGCGAGGGCGATGTGGCCGGCCATGATCAGGATGGCGGAGCCGAAGAGCACTTTTTCGGAGCCGAAGAGCCGGTCTGCGAGCCAGGCGCCCAGGATGGTGGAGAGGTAGACGCCGCCGCCGTAGGCGCCGACGAGGCCTGCGGCCAGGCCCTGCTCAATCCCCAGGCCGCCTTCGGCGGCGGTGAAGTACATGTAGTAGAGGAGGATCCCCTGCATGCCGTAGAAGGAGAAGCGCTCCCACATTTCGACGGAGAACAGGCTGGCCAGCATCTTTGGGTGACCAAAAAAGGACGAATCGCCCGGCGTTGTAACGGGGGGATCAGATAAATGAGTAGTGCTCATTTACTTAATGCTGACAGTGGGACGCGGGAATGTCACATTCCGGGCGCCGCGGGGCGGGCTGCTGGCCCGGCTTCTGGCCCCCCGGGTCCCCCGCTCTGTGCCCCGCTTCCCGCCGTTGCCGTGTCAGTGGATGCTGCTCTGGACGCGGAATAGCAGCCGTACGTGATACCGCATTGTGAGGGCGGTGCGCCGCGGCGTGGGCCGGGCGCAGCCGGCGGGCGGGCGCGGGGCTACCCGGCGTCGAACATAATGACCTGGCGGACCGCTTTCCCGTCGGCGAGCTGGTCCATGGCCTGGTTGATGTCCGCAAGGGCGATGCGGGCCGAGATCAGTTCCTCGACCGGGAGTTTCCCTTCGCGCCAGAGCTGGGCGTACTTGGGAATGTCCCGGGCCGGCACGGCGGAGCCAAGGTAGCTGCCGACGATGGTCCGGGCCTCGGCTGTGACGGTCAGCGGCGAGATCTGGGCCCGCGCATCCGGGTGCGGCAGGCCCGCTGTGATCGTGGTGCCGCCCACCGCTGTCGCGGCGAAGGCGGTTTCGAAGGCGCGCGGGTTCCCGGCACATTCGATCACGTACCTGGCCTTGACGCCCTGTTCCACAACCTGCTGCGGGGTGTACGTTTCGTGGGCGCCCAGCCGGCGGGCGTGCTCCAGTTTTTCGTCCAGCGTATCCACGGCAACAATCCGCGAGACACCCTGCGAGATCGCCGTGATCAGCGCGGCCATGCCGACACCGCCGAGGCCCACAATCATGATGCTGTCCTGCGGCCGCGGCCGGGCCGCGTTCAGGACGGCGCCGCCTCCGGTCAGCACGGCGCAGCCGAGGACGGCGGCGATGTCGGCGGGGATGTCGTCCCCGACCGGCACGGCAGAAGCGCGGTCCACGACGGCGTGGGTGGCGAAGCCGGAGACGCCCAGATGGTGGAAGATCTTTTCGCCGCCGCGGTCAAGGTGCATGGACCCGTGCAGGAGCGTGCCGTCGCCGTTGCTCTTCGACCCCGCGGTGCAGGGGAGCCGTCCGTCCTCGGCGCAGTTCGCACACTTTTCACACCGCGGCAGAAAGGACATCACGACGCGCTGGCCCGGTTCCAGATCCTTAACGTCCGTGCCGACCTCGACGACGCGGCCGGCGGCCTCGTGCCCCAGCAGCATCGGCACCGGGCGCACCCGGTTGCCGTCCACAACACTCAGGTCCGAGTGGCAGATGCCGGCGGCCTCGATCCGCACCAGGATCTCGGTGGGCCCGGGGCCCGCCAGATCCAGCTCGGAGATGCTGATGGGCCGGGAATCCGCGTAGGGGCGAGGGCGGCCGATTTCCTCAAGTACTGCTCCGGTGATCTTCATTGATCCCTCTCGTCGGGAAGCTCTCAAAACTGGACATGTCCGGACCTGCTCAGCTAAACCGTAGCCGCACCGGTGCGTGAAATCACCCACACCGTGCGGGTCGCCACGCTAGCATCCGAGCTGCGTTGCCAGCTGAAGCAGCAGTGCCTCGGAGCCCAGCGGTCCGATCAGCTGGATGCCCATCGGCAACCCGGCACCCTTGGACCCGCCGGTCCAGTGCACCGGAATGCTGATCGCGGGCAGCCCGCACACGTTCACCATCGACGACCACGGCGCGTACTCGCACTGCTTGCGGTAGTCGCCGTCGGCGTCACCCGTCCACTCGGCCGCCGGCCAATAACCGTCCCCGTGGGCAGCGCCGGTGAACCAGCCCACCGGGCGGGGCGTCTGGGCCAGGGCCGGCATCAGCATCAGGTCCCAGCCGGAGTACTGGGCAACGGTGTCCCGCCGGAACAGCCGCAGGAACCGGAGCGCCTCGGCCAGCTGGGCCGGCCCGCGCTGCTGCGCGCGGCGCCGGAACGTCCGGGTCAGCGGGGTCAGGAGGGCCTCGCGCTGGGGCACGATCCGGGCGTCCCCGACGGCGGCGGTCCAGGCAGTGGTGAACGCTGCCGGGTAGCGGTTGTCGTAGCGGATCGAGGCCTCCGAGGTTTCGTGGCCGGCCGCCTCCAGCAGCCGGATGCCCTCGGCAAGCGCGTCGAGGGCCTCGGGGTCCGGGGTGAAGGGGAAGATCGTCTGCCACGGGCTGTCCAGGGTCACTCCGATCCGCAGCCTGGGCGGGTCCTGTGTGGCGAGCTCAAGGTATCCGGGGGCGGCAATCCCGGCGGTGCCGGCCCCGGCCGGGCCGGCCCCGGCCGGGCCGGGCACGAGGGCATCGAGCAGCAGCGCGGCGTCCGCCGCGGAGCGGGCCAGCGGCCCGGACACGACCAGGCCGGCCGGGTCGCCGGTGCTTTCGCCCGCGGGAGCCAGGCCGCGGCCGGGTTTCAGCCCCACCAGCCCGCAGGCGGCGGCCGGGATCCGGACCGAACCGCCGCCGTCGGAGCCGGGGGCAAAGGGCACCAGCCCGGCTGCGACCGCGGCCGCACTGCCGCCGGAGGAGCCTCCCGAGCTGCGGCTGAGGGCGTGCGGGTTCCGCGACGGCGGAGCGATCCGGTTCTCGCTGTACGCCGTCAGGCCGAACTCCGGAACCTGGGTCTTGCCCAGCGAGACCACCCCCGCATTCTTGAGCATGGCGACGATGGTGCTGTCGGCCAGGGCCGGCTTGTGGTCCAGGGCGGCGCTGCCGTGGGTGGTCACGACACCGGCAACGTCCGTCAGGTCTTTGAAGGCCACCGGCATGCCGTGCAGCAGAGCCAGCCCGGTCCCGTCCCGTCCCGCGCGGGCGTGGGCCCTGTCCGCGGCGTCCGCCTCCTGCATGGCCTGCTCCGCGGTGACGGTGATGAAGGCGCCGAGGTGCCGGTTTTCGGCGCCGATGCGGTCCAGGAAATGCTCCGTGGCCTGCCGCGCGGACAGCTCGCCGGCGCGCAGGGCGGCGCGCAGTTCCACCGCGGAGAGCTCGTGGATTTCAGCCAAGGTGGCGCGGCCCCGGTGATTCCCCGGCCGCACGCTCCGGGGGACATGCCCAGTGCTGGCGTGCGCTGGTGGACATGGTGGGATTGCGCCCAGCGGTGGCGCCGGGCGGAGGGCATGTCCGGTGGGTGGGGGAGCGGGGAGCCGCTGGGCCCGTGGGCCGGGCAGCTGCCCTTGATCTCCTGTGCGCCATGCCAGAAGCGTAACCTGCTGCGGGGTGAAGGTGCGTGGGTGCGGCTGGCGATACGCTGGAGTCAGACCATGCATTCTGCCGAAGGGACGACCATGAGCGACTTTGACACCGTAACCGTGTCCGACATCCCTGACGGGGCCAAGATCCTCGACGTCCGCGAGGACTACGAGTGGGCCGCAGGCCATGCTGCGGGGGCCCTGCACATCCCGCTGGACCAGCTTCCGGCCCGACTCGAGGACCTCGACCCGGACGAGGACCTTTACGTCATTTGCCGCACCGGGGGGCGGTCTTTCCGCGCCGCCCAGTGGCTCGCCGGACAGGGATATTCGGCCCTGAACGTCGCCGGCGGCATGGACCAGTGGCTGGAAACCGGAATGCCGCTGGTGTCCGACAACGGACTCAAGCCCGTCATCCTGTAGTAGAAGAAAGAAGCGCCGATGCCCGCATCACCCGTCACCTACACTTTCCTGGGACCCGCGGGCACCTTCACCGAGGCGGCCCTGATGCAGGTTCCCGGTGCGGCGGACGCCATCCGCATTCCGTCGTCCAACGTCAACACGGCGCTGGACAAGGTCCGTGATGGTTCGGCGGACGCGGCGATGGTGCCGATCGAAAATTCCGTGGAGGGCGGCGTCTCCGCCACCCTGGACGCGATCGCCACGGGACGGGAGCTGCGGATCCTGCGCGAGGCCCTGGTGCCGATCAGCTTCGTGCTGGTGGCCCGGCCCGGCACCCGGATCGAGGACATCCGGCGGATCTCCACGCACAGCCACGCCTGGGCGCAGTGCCGGCTCTGGGCCGACAATAATATTCCGGATGCAGAATACATCCCGGGCTCCTCGACGGCCGCGGCGGCAATGGGCCTGCTGGAAGACGACGTCCACTACGACGCGGCGATCTGCGCCCCGATTGTGGCCACCGAGCAGCCAGGACTCGCCGTGCTCGCCGAGAACATCGGCGACAACCCAGGTGCGGTCACGCGGTTTGTGCTCGTTGGCCGGCCCGGCGAGCTGCCGGAGCCCACCGGCTCGGACAAGACCACTGTGGTGGTTCCGCTGCCGGAAGACCGCCCGGGTGCCCTGATGGAGATCCTCGACCAGTTCGCCACCCGCGGGGTGAACCTCAGCCGGATCGAATCGCGGCCCACCGGCCAGTACCTGGGCCATTACTTCTTCAGCATTGACGCGGATGGCCATGTGGCCGATGCGCGGATGGCGGACGCCCTGGCCGGCCTGCACCGGATCAGCCCGGCCACCCGTTTTGTGGGTTCCTACGCCCGCGCCGACGGGCACCGGACCGCCGTGGAGCCACACACGTCGGATCAGGCCTTCCGGTCCGCCCATGCCTGGGTCAAAGACATACTGTCCGGGGCATCTGTGGTGCCGGAATATACGTCCAAGGCTTCGCCCACAGCGTAGACAAATGCCAGTTTAGGCACTTCCGCCCCCCTGAAACAGTGCGTATGCTTGCCTGATCCATATTGGGGAAGGTCTCTACTGAGGGAGCAGATCATGGCAAACACCAGCCTTGAAAATGACGGCCAGGGAATGATCGTGAATCCCAAACCGACCGCTGACAACCAGGACTGGGACGGCGACGACGCGGACCGTGCGGACCGCCTGCGCTTCGAAGAGGAGCAGGCCATGATCCGCGAGCAATCCGAAGCGCGCGCCGCGAAGGCCGCCGCGGAAGCGAAAGTGACCGCTGACGCGCACAAGGAAGCCGCCAGGAAGGAAGCCAGCGCCTAGTCTCCCTCGGTGCCGTCCTTGACCCGGACGAGCAGCGAGCCGGGGGCAACCTGCACGGTGACTTTCGTGGCGGCACCGGACGGATCGCCGTCAACCTGGGTGGGCATCGGCTCCGCGCAGCGGATGGTGATCTTGCCGGAGCGGTAATACGTCATCACCGGCAGGTGCCTCTTGTGCTTCAGCACGATCTTCCAGTACATCGCCAGCCAGCCGATCGCGCTGCGCGGACTCATCACCACGACGTCCAGCATGCCGTCATCGATCATGGCCTGCGGGATGAAGTCGATCCCGCCAGGGATCAGGCCGCAGTTCGCGAACAGGACGCTGCGGATCTTCCGGCTCTGTTCCGGCTGGTCGTCCAGCGAGATGGAGACCTTCTTCCGGCGCCCGGGCAGGTGCCGCACGCCGGCCTCGGTGTAGGCCAGCCAGCCGACAGCCTTCTTGAGGCCGTCGTTGGTGTCGCCGATGACCTCGGCGTCCATGCCGATTCCGGCAATGACCAGGAACGTGTACTCCGCAGACGCGTTGGTACGGGAGTTCTCCACCCGCATCCGCGCCGTGTCGATGAAGCGCTGGTGCCCGAACAGGGCGGTCTGGACATTCTCGTGCAGGTCACCGACGTCGAGGTGGATGTTCCGGGCGAGCAGGTTGCCGGTGCCGAGCGGGATCAGGCCCATGGCGGTGTCCGTGCCGGCGAGGATGTCGGCCACGACCCGTACGGTGCCGTCACCACCGCCCACCAGCACAACGTCGGCGCCGTATTCGACGGCGGCCCTCGCCTGCGAGAATCCGGGGTCCCCGGCGGTGGTGTCGAAAAACTGCGGCGGCACCCAGCCGGCTGCGGCGCAGGCGTCTTTTATCATGGCGCGAGCCTCGTCCGACCGCGATTTGATCGGGTTCATCACCACGGCCACCTTCTGCTGGCCCAGGCCCGGACTGTGCGTTTCCTCCCACACGGCGCTGCGCGTGTGCCTGGCCTTGAGCTTGCGCACGCCCCACCAACTGGAGACGGCAGATGCCAGCACTGCCGCGATGATGAGGTACGGCAGCCAGTCGCTCATGGTGCTCCAACACTATCCCGCCGGCGGCCGGAGGCTGGTTGCCCGTGGATTGCCCGGTAATGCTGGCTGGATTGGATACTCTTGTCTGGTGATCGACGTAAAAGACCTCAGCGAAAATCCGGACAAGTTCCGAGCCAGCCAGCGCGCCCGCGGCGCCGACGAATCCGTGGTGGACGCGATCATCGCCGCGGACTCGGCCCGGCGCGCCGCCCTGATCCGCTTCGAGAACCTGCGGGCTGAGCAGAATGCCTTCGGCAAGAAGGTTGCGCAGGCCAAGGGCGAGGAGAAGCAGGCCCTGCTGGCCGAGGTCAAGGTTCTCGCGGGCGAGGTCAAGGCCGCCTCCGCCGGGGCCGACGTCGCCCAGGCCGCCCAGGAGGAACTGCTGCGCGGCATCCCCAACCTGATCGAGGACGGTGTCCCCGCGGGTGGCGAGGACGACTACATCGTGGTCAAAACCGTCGGCGTCCCCCGCGAATTCCCCGACTTCGAACCCAGGGACCACCTGGAGATCGGTGAACTGATCGGCGCCATCGACATGGAGCGCGGCGCCAAGGTCTCCGGTTCCCGGTTCTACTTCCTGCGCGGCGCCGGTGCCCGGCTGGAAATGGCGCTGCTGCAGATGGCCATGGAGCAGGCGATCGACGCCGGCTTCGTGCCGATGATCACCCCGACGCTGGTGCGCCCGGAGACCATGCAGGGCACCGGCTTCGACGTCAAGCACGACGCCGAAATCTACCGCCTCGCCGAGGACGACCTCTACCTGGTGGGCACCTCCGAGGTGGCCCTTGCCGGCTACCACGCGGACGAAATCCTTGACTTCTCCGCCGGCCCGATCCGGTACGCCGGGCAAAGCTCCTGCTACCGACGTGAGGCCGGCTCGCACGGCAAGGACACCCGCGGCATCATCCGGGTCCACCAGTTCAACAAGGTGGAAATGTTCATCTATACCACGGTCGAGGAGGCCCCAGCCGAGCACGCCCGGCTGCTGGCCTGGGAAGAGGAGATGCTGGCCAAGTGCGAACTGCCCTACCGGGTGATCGACACCGCCGCGGGCGACCTCGGCAACTCCGCCGCCCGCAAGTTCGACTGCGAGGCCTGGGTACCGACGCAGGGCGCCTACCGCGAGCTGACCTCGACCTCCAACTGCACCACGTTCCAGGCGCGCCGGCTCAACATCCGCGAACGCGTGGTGAATGAGGACGGGGCATCCAAGGGCACCCGCGCCGTCGCCACGCTCAACGGCACCCTGGCGACCACCCGCTGGATCGTCGCCATCCTGGAGCACCACCAGAACCCGGACGGCTCCGTGAACATCCCGAAGGCGCTGCAAAAGCACCTCGGCGGCATGACGGTCTTCCCGGTCATCTGAGCCGTTAGCGCAGCGGCAGCCACGCGGGCCGTCAACAGCTGTTCACCCCGGTTTCACCGCGCGCTGTGTCATGCGTCCTAGCGGCGGTCGGGGGTGTCTGCTCTACTTATTGGATGACAACATTGACTGAAACCTCAGTCGCCGGCAACGATGACCGGCGAGACAACAACCAGAACAACCAGAACGCCACGGCCCACAAGCTGATGGTAGCTCTCGACGTCGACGGCACCCTGGTCGACCACGACGGCCACATGTCCGTTCCCGTCCGCGAAGCCGCGCGCGACGTCGTGGCGGCTGGCCACCACGTCACGATCGCTACCGGCCGCTCGCTGAACGCAACGCTGCCCATCATTGAGCACATCGGGATCGAAAACGGCTACGCCGTGTGCTCCAACGGCGGGGTCACCCTGCGTCTGGACTCGAGCCTGTCCGACGGCTACGAGATCATTCACAAGGCGACCTTCGACCCGGGCCCTGCGCTCCGGGCACTGCGCAAGCGGCTGCCCACGGCCAAGTACGCCCTGGAGGACGAGGACGGCAATTTCCTCTCCACCGAGCGCTTCCAGGACGCGAGCTTTGGGGTGGAGGCAATCGGCGTCGACTTCCAGACCATGCTGGCCGCCACTGCCGTGCGCGTGGTCGTGTTCAGCGCCGAGAACACCCCCGAGGAGTTCAACGCGGCAATCCGTCACATCGGCCTGGCCGGCGTGACCTACTCGGTGGGCTGGACGGCGTGGCTGGACATCGCCGCCGCCGGCGTCTCCAAGGCCAGCGCCCTGGAGGTCCTCCGCGGACGGCTGAGCATCGGGGCGCACCGCACGGTCGCCGTCGGCGACGGCCGCAATGACATCGAGATGCTCGGCTGGGCCGCCCGTGGCGTCGCCATGGGCCAGGCGCCCGAGGAAGTCATCGCCGCGGCGAATGAAGTTACGCACTCCGTTTACGACGACGGCGCCGCCCACGTGCTGCGCAGCCTGCTGCTCTAACAGACCCGGGCTCGCGGTCAGCGCACCTCGAGGATCAGGCCCAGCAACCTGGCAGCGGCGGGCCGCGCCGCGTGTTCCTCATTCCACTGCGCCCGCGCCACGGCCTTGCTGACCGCCTGGGTGGTGATGCCGAGCGCCTTGGCCACCGCCTTCTGCTGCCCGCGGACCCCCGGGGTCAGCAGGTCAAGGACCCGCCATTCAGCGGCGCTGCGGTCATGGACGATGTGACCCAGCAGCCGCAGCACTGCCTCGGACTCCGCGGCGACGTCGGCCAGCGGGCCCTCCACGGCCACCGGGATCCGGTCCTTGCCGTTGCGCAGCCGGTCGACGGCCCGGCGGGCGTAAATCAGCCCATGGCCGGAGGCGTCCTTGATTTGGTTCGGCAACGGCTCATTGACCGGGCCGACGCCGATTCCGACGTACCAGCTGCCGGTCCGCAGCGCGACCAGCGCCGCTTCGACGGCCTGCTGGGGACGGTCCACAATTCCCTGGACCTCGTCCTCCACCGAGCGGTCGAAATCGAGGCGCGCCGGTATGTGCCGCAGGTCCCTGAGGAGCTGCGGCACGCAGTCGCCGTCGCGCCGGCTGTCGGTTTGGTTGATGGTCAGCGTGAACATTCTGGGACAACACTACCCGGTGGTAACGGACTGGCAAGCGCCGCCCTGGACGCCGGGCCCGGGGCTTGTTTCCGGTCCGGGGACGTGTTGCGATGGAGCTTGTGTGCCGCCTTAGACCCCCGTTGAAGCGAGGACTCCATTGACCAGTGACCTGAACGCCGACACCGAACTGGAGCTCGTGGACCGCTGGTGGCGGGCCGCCAACTACCTCTCCGTGGGGCAGATCTACCTTCGCGCCAACCCGCTGCTGCGGAAACCCCTGAGCGCCGCCGACACCAAGTCACGGCTGCTGGGCCATTGGGGCACCACGCCCGGTCTGAACTTCATCTACGCCCACCTGAACCGGGTCATCCGCCGGGACAGCCAAAGCATGCTTTACATCGCCGGGCCCGGCCACGGCGGACCCGCCGTGGTGGCGAACGCCTGGCTGGAGGGTACGTACTCGGAGATCTACAGCAATGTCGGCGATGACGAGCAGGGCATGGCTGAGCTGTTCCGGCAGTTTTCCTACCCGGGCGGGATCCCCAGCCACGCCGCCCCGGAAACCCCGGGGTCGATCAGCGAGGGCGGAGAGCTGGGCTACTCCCTGGCGCACGCCTACGGCTCCGTCTTTGACAACCCGGACCTGATCACCGCCGTCGTGATCGGCGACGGGGAGGCCGAAACCGGGCCGCTTGCTGCGAGCTGGCACTCCCACAACTTCCTGGATCCGGTGCATGACGGCGCGGTGCTGCCGATTCTGCACCTGAACGGCTACAAAATCGCCAACCCCACCATCCTGGCCCGGATGCCCGAATCCCAGCTGGAGCAGCTGCTGCGCGGCTACGGCCACGAGCCGCACTTCGTCACGGTGGGACATCCGGACGACACTGCTGCCGCGCACCGGGACTTCGCCGCCGTCCTGGACGAGTGCCTCCACGAGATCAGGGCCATCCAGGCCGAGCGCCGGGGTGGACCCGACGGCGGACCGGCCAGCGGCCAGACTTCCGGCGGCGGGCCTGAGGGCGGCCAGACTGACGGCGGCGGCCCCGCTGCGCGCTGGCCCGTCATCGTGCTGCGCTCCCCGAAGGGGTGGACCGGCCCCCGGATCGTGGACGGATTGCAGGTCGAAGGCACCTGGCGGAGCCACCAGGTGCCGCTGTCCGAGGTGCGCACCAACCCGGAGCATCTCGTGGAGCTGGGGGAGTGGCTCGAGTCGTACCGGCCCGGCGAGCTCTTCGACGACGCCGGGCGTCTGCGGCCCGATGTCGCGGCGAACGCCCCCGCGGGCCAGCTCAGGATGAGCGACACGCCTTACGCGAACGGCGGCGTCCTGCTGCGGGACCTCAAGCTGCCGAAGTACGAGGACCATGCCGTAGAGGTCGCGGAGCCGGGAGTCGAGCGGGTCAGCGCCATGGTGACGCTGGGATCCTGGCTGCGCGACGTGATCAGCCAGAACCCGGAGACGTTCCGGCTGTTCGGACCGGATGAGACGGCCTCCAACCGCCTGCAGGACGTCTACCAGGTCACGGACAAAGTCTGGCAGTACCGGATCGAGGAACTTGATGAGCATCTGGCCCGTGCCGGACGGGTCATGGAGGTCCTTAGTGAACACCTGTGCCAGGGCTGGCTGGAGGGATACCTGCTCACCGGCCGGCACGGCGTGTTCAGCTGCTACGAGGCGTTTATCCACATTGTGGATTCCATGTTCAACCAGCACGCCAAGTGGCTCAAGGTGCACCGCGAACTGCCCTGGCGCCGGCCGGTCGCCTCACTCAACTACCTGCTCTCCTCCCATGTCTGGCAGCAGGACCACAACGGCTTCTCGCACCAGGATCCCGGCTTCATCGACCACGCGGTGAACAAGAAAGCCGAGGTCATCCGGGTCTACCTGCCCCCGGACGCGAACACGCTGCTCTCCGTCATGCAGCACTGCCTCGAATCGCGGGATTACGTCAACATCGTGGTCAGCGGCAAGCAGCCCTCGCCGACCTGGCTGGGCCCCGCCGCGGCCGCGCATCACTGCCAGCGCGGCCTCGGAATCTGGGAGTTCGCCGGCTCCGAAGTTCCGGGCGAGGAACCCGACGTCGTGCTGGCCTGCGCCGGAGACGTACCTACTGTCGAGACGGTCGCCGCGGCGGAACTGCTGAAGGCCGGTGCCCCGGGGCTCAAGATCCGGGTGGTCAACGTGGTGGACCTGATGCGGCTCCAGGACGCCAGCGAACACCCGCACGGCCTGACGTCCCGGGACTTCGACGGGATCTTCACGGCGGACAAGCCGATCATCTTCGCTTACCACGGCTATCCGTCCCTGATCCACCGGCTGGCCTACCGGCGGACCAACCAGGAAGGGCTGCACGTCCGCGGCTACAAGGAGGAGGGCACCACCACCACAGCCTTCGACATGGCCATGCTCAACGGGATTGACCGCTTCCAGCTGGCCATCGACGCGATCGACCGCGTGCCGGGACTGGCGGAGAAGCATTCACTGTTGCGGCAGGCGCTGCAGGACAGCCGGATCCGGGCCCATAACCAGACCCGGGACCACGGTGAGGACGCGAAGGAAATCAGCGGCTGGACCCTCGGCCAGGATTAGCTGCCCAGCTGGGGTCGTTGGGCCCGCCGGGATTAGCTGCCCGGCTGGGGGTCGTTGAGCCCGGCCAGCCCGCCGGTCGGGAGATGGATCCAGCCTTCGCTCAGGGCGGCCCGGGCCTGGCTGGCGTCGGGGCGGAGGGTCGTGCCCGCCGCCACTGCCCGCGCGGTGAGGGATGCGATGAGGGCGTCGAACATGTCATCCGAGCCCGCCAGCTGGTCATCCAGCCCGGCCAGGTCCAGCCAGGGTGCCGCCTGCTTGAGCCCGCCAAGAAGCACTGCCAGCCGCTCCGTTTCGACGCCGCCGCGCCCCTTGTAGCCGCGGGCCAGCAGGCCCCAGCCTTTCAGCGACGCCGCCGGGTAGACCTCGGCGAGGCGGCCGCTGCCGTCCCTCGGCTGCGGCCCGTGGTCCCGCGCGATCTTCGCCTGGATTACAGCACAGCGCATCGCCGGGTGCGCCAACCGGTCGGCGGAGACGCTGAGCGGGATCAGCCCGGTCCGGGCAGTGACGAACCGGTCGGTGTCCCGGTACGCCAGCAGCCGGCGGCCTTCGATCCCGTCATGGTCCAGCACCGGGTGCGCCGCTGCGGCCAGGTGCCCGGCGATGAAGGGCAGGAAAGCGTCCGGCCAGCCCACGGGACAGTCGATGCCGGTCATGTCGCTGGTGCCGAAGAGCCGGACTATCTCCTCGTCGCCGACGTCGAGGGCCAGGTGGGCCAGGCGGGCGGTGCCGTGACCCCACTCGATCACGGCGGCCGCGGTCTTCCTGGTTGCCGCGGCGAGGTCGACGCCGAGAGTCTTCACCGGGGGCCGCCAGGGACGGTAATCAGAAGCATGGTCTCAACCGCATCTCCGGCTCAGGCCGGGCTGTACCGCAGGAAGGCGGGAATGCCGCCGGGACTATTGAGACCCTCGCCGGCGGCGAAGCGGGCCCACACGGCGCGGAGGGCCCGGCCCTGCGCATCGATTTCCTCCCAGGACGCGCCCACGAGAAGGCCCGCCCCCGCCCAGGTCTTTTGGTCCCCGAACAGCAGCGGCAGGTCCACGGTGTGCGCGGCCCCGTAAAAGTTACCGGGCGCCGCCCAGGACAGCACGTAGCTGTACGCCGTGCCGCCCGCCCGGGCGTGCCGCCGGGCGAATTTCCGGGCGGCCCGGCCGTACACCGCCTCCGTCACGGCCCAGCTGACGGCCCGGAGGACTGTGGCCCCAACCACCGGGACCTTGCCGAGCAGGCTGACGGCGCGGTTGCGCGGCAGGAACATCCGGGCCTCCTCGGAGGTGTGGCCGATCAGGACCTCGATCCCTGGTGCCGTGGCATTCCAGGCGTCCTCAATGCCGGATTCCGGCGGCAGGGGTGCGTGCCCGTACTGCGTGCCGAACGGCATGGCCGCGATCAGCCCGAACTTCCGGGCCACCTGCGACACGTGCCCCTCAATCTCCACCACGTCCATGGCAGGGGTGTCTTCGGTGACGGTTTCCGCTGCGATGCCCATCGCGGTGCTCATCTTTTCCCGGCCCCGGGTGATGCCCAGCGGTGCGCTCTGGATGATGGCGCGGCGGAACAGGCTGGGGGCTTCCGGCGTCGCCATCAGGTGGGCGACGGCGTCGCCGCCGGCGGACTGCCCGAAGGCGGTGACGTTTTTGGGATCACCGCCGAAGGCACCGATATTCCGCTGCACCCAGCGGAACGCCTCGAGCTGGTCCAGCAGGCCGAGGTTCGCGGGCCGGCCGGTGCCCGTTGCCAGGTAGCCGAACAGTCCCAGCCGGTAGGTCACGGACACGACGATGACCCGGTTTTCGGCGACGAGGGCTTTGGCGTCGAAGATGGCCAGGTCGCCGGAGCCGGAGGTGTACGAGCCGCCGTGCAGCCACACCATCACCGGGACGCGTTCGTCGTCCTCGAGGCCGGCCGGCATGGTGATCGAGAGCCGCTGGCAGTCCTCGCTGCCGGGGAGTTCGCCGTAGCGGGTGCCCAGGATGTCGTCCAGGAACGGCACCGGACCCTGCGGGCAGGCGGGGGAGAGGGATGTGGCCGCGAGGACGCCGGTCCGGTCAGGGGCGCTGACCGGAGGCTGGAAACGTCCCGCGGTGGCGTACGGGATCCCGGTGGCGCGGACGACGTCGCCGTCACGCCACCCGGTGATCGGGCCGCAGGGAGGATTAAAGGCCGGGGCAACGTTCATGGGGCAACGATTTCACACATTCCTGACCCGCCACTGACAGCTGCCCGCGCGGAACAGTCCCCTAAACAGCAACGCGGGGTCACCTACGGCCCATTGTCCGTGGCCGGATGGGCCGTAGGTGACCCCGCGTTGGAGTTGGAGGGGTTAGTGCGTGTGCGGGACGTAACGCTTGATGGAAGCCTCAAGCTCGGCCTCGGCAGCGGCGCGGTCGCCCCAGCCCTCGGCCTTGACCCATTTGCCCGGCTCAAGGTCCTTGTAACGGGTGAAGAAGTGCTCGATTTCCTTGATCAGGAAGTCGCTGACGTCGCTGATCTCCTGGATGTGGTCGAAGCGGGCGTCAACCGGCACGCAAAGCACCTTGGCGTCGCCGCCGCCGTCGTCGGTCATGTTGAACACGCCGATGGGGCGGGATTCAACGATGACGCCGGGGTGCAGGTCGAAGTCCTGCAGCAGCACCAGGGCGTCCAGCGGGTCGCCGTCTTCGCCCAGGGTGTTCTCGAAGAAACCGTAGTGCGTCGGGTACTGCATGGAGGTGAACAGGACGCGGTCCAGGCGGACGCGGCCGGTTTCGTGGTCGACTTCGTACTTGACGCGTGATCCCTTGGGGATCTCGATGGTCACGTCATGCTTCATGGAATACTCCTCGACGAATTCAGGGGTGCACGGTTTTCAGGGGGTGCGCGGCACACACAAAAGGCTGCCGGTGCCGCCGACTACTATTGAGGATATAGCGACAGGCCCTGGTTTCAGGAACTAGTGGGGACATTTAGGACTAAAGGACCAGCAGCAGCATGAAACGCAGAACCAGCCGCCCCGGCGCGGACCCGGCACCCGGGCCGCTGCCGCGGTCCCTGCCGCTGCTGCTCCAGACCCTGCTGGTCGTGGCGCTCGCCCTCCCCGCCGGTTTCGCGGTCGCACCGGCTTTCCTGGGCCCCGGCCCCGCTGCCCCCGCACCCGCCGCCCCGCCCTGGCACCAGGCCCCCGGCACGCTGGCACCCCGCGACGGCACGGCGGACGGCAGCACGGCCGGAACCACCGACGACGTCGGACCGCTCACCAGCACGGCCCTCCTCCCGGCGCCCGGGCCGCTGGCCGGCCAGCTTAACGAAACCCTGAAGACCGACGGCGCCGGCAGCTTCACCGGCGTCGTGCAGGACGCCAGCACCGGGGAGGTCCTCTTCGACCGGTCCGGCGACGCCGCCCGCGTTCCCGCCTCCAATATGAAGCTCCTCACGGCCGCAGCCGCCCTGCGCGTACTCGGCCCGGAGCGCCGCTTCAGCACCCGGGCCGTGGCCGGCACCGCCCCCGGCTCCGTCATCCTCACCGGCGGCGGCGACGTGCTCCTGGGCGCCGGCGAATCGGACCCAGGCGCCGTGCTGGGCCATGCCGGACTGGCCAGCCTGGCGAAGTCAACCATCCGCACCCTGGCGGACGACGGCGTCCGGGTCCCTGTCACGGTGCTGCTGGACGACTCCCTGTTCACCGGCCCCGCACTTAACCCGGCCTGGAACCCGGAGGATGTGGCCGCCGGTGAGATGGCTCCGTTGTTCCCGCTGGCACTGAACTCGGCCCGCTTCGACCCTGCCACGACCACCGGGCCCCGCCCGCAGGACGCGTCGATGAGCGCTGCCGAGGCGTTCGCGGCCGAGCTCGCCGCGGCGGCGGCAGCGGCCGGGCTGACGGTCGCACCGGGCGTCACGCGGGCTCCCGCCGGAACCGCAACCGGCCCGGACGCCTCCGGACCGGACGCGGAAACCGGAACGGACGGGCCCCGGGTCCTGGCCGAAGTCCAGTCCGCCACGGTCGGCCAGCAGGTGGACCTGCTGCTGCGGACCTCGGACAACTACCTGGCCGAAGCGATTGGCCGGATGGCGGCGCTCGCGGCCGGTATGCCCGGCAGCAACGACGGCGCCGTCGCGGCCGTGCTGCAGCAGCTCGAGGGAATGAAAGTGCCGGCCGCCACGCTGCGCGCCGCCGACGTGTCCGGGTTGGCGCTCGCCAACCAGGTCTCGGCCCGGCAGCTCGCCCACGTGGTCCGCGCCATCACCTCGGGCACCGATCCGCGGCTGCGGGCCGCGCTGGCCGGGTTCCCGGTCGCCGGCCTCACCGGAACTTTGGCGGACCGTTATGCTGACGCGGCGACCGCCGGCGGTGCGGGGCTGGTCCGGGCCAAGACCGGCACCCTGAACACGGTGATCGCCCTCAGCGGTTATGTGGTGGACGCCGACGGCCGGCTGCTGGTGTTCTCCTTCATCGGCAACGGCCTGACGCCCGGGGCGGCAAACCGGACTGCCCTGGACCGCACCGCCTCCGTTTTGGCCGGCTGCGGCTGCCGCTGACGGCTGACCGTTCGCCGGCCGACGAATTTGCGGCGGATTGTCAGGCCCCTGTGTTCTGATGGAGCCTATGGAGTCCTCTGCCCCCGAGACATCAGCCCAAGCCCTTATCAACTGGGACCTTGCCGCTTCCACCGCAGCCCGCCTGACGCCCTCCGGACCCACCTTGGGATCGGCGGAGATCGGCGCCGCCGTGGAGAACCTGCGGCGGATGGCGGACATCTCCGTGCCGCACGTCCACACCATCACCGGGCTGGAGGCCGCACGCGACCTGCGGGATTCCTCGGTCCTGGTCGTGGACCGAGCCTCCTGGTCCAAGGCCAACACCCAGAGTTTCGCCGTGATGCTCAAACCCGCGATGGAAAAGATGCTCGAGAGCCGCCGCGGCACGCGGAACCCCGGCGCTGCCAGCGTCAGCGGCGCCATCACCGGCAGCCAGCTCGGCGCCATCCTCGCCTTCCTGTCCAGCAAGGTCCTGGGCCAGTACGACCCCTTCTCCGCCCTCGCCGAGAACTCCACCGCCCCCGCGGGCGGGCGGCTGCTGCTCGTCGCACCGAACATCATCTCGGTCGAACGGGAAATCAACGTCGAACCCGAGGATTTCCGGCTCTGGGTCTGCCTCCATGAACAAACCCACCGCGTGCAGTTCGCCGCCGCGCCCTGGCTGCGCCACCATATGCTCGGCGAGGTCGAGAGCCTCAGCGGGCAGCTGCTCGGCAACGTCGACTCCCTGATGGAACGGGCCTCGGCCGCCGCGAAATCACTGCGGGACCGCACTGCGTCCGGGAGTTCACCCAGCCGGGGGGCCATCCTTGACCTGCTGCAGAACCCCGAGGAAAAGGCCGCGATCTCACGCCTGACCGCCCTGATGAGCCTGCTCGAAGGGCACGCCAACGTGGTGATGGACGCCGTCGACTCCAGCATCGTGCCGTCCGTGAAGACCATCCGGCAGCGGTTCAATTCCCGGGGCACGGACCGCGGCGTGCTCGAAAAGTTCCTCCGCAGCCTGCTCGGCCTGGACGCCAAAATGCGGCAGTACAGCGACGGCGCAAAGTTCGTCCGCGAGGTGGTGGACGTGGCCGGCATGGAGGGGTTCAACAAGGTCTGGGAATCCGCCGACCACCTGCCAAGTGAGACCGAAATCCACGATTCAAAGCTGTGGCTCGAGCGGATGGGGCACTAGCTTCCGTGACTTCCCGTCCCGCCCCGGGGGAGCGTCCCGCTTCCAGCGAGCATCCCGCCCCCGGCGAACGTCCCGTCTCCCGCGGACGACGCCGGCCCGGCCGGCTGGCGCCCGTTGTTGGTACCGCCCGGAAAATGCTGCAGGACGCCCTGGCAGCTGCCGGCTATCCGGACCGGGTCCTGGTCGCCTGCAGCGGCGGACCTGACTCGCTCGCCCTTGCCGCCGTTGCCGCCTACTTCGCCCGCCGCGGACACGTGGACGGGCACCCGGTCGCCGTGGGCGCCGTCGTGGTGGACCACCAGCTGCAGCCCGGTTCAGCCGAGGTCGCCGCCACCACGGCGGCGACGCTGCGGGAACTGGGGCTCTCGCCCGTGCAGGTCAGGGCGGTCGACGTCGCTCCCACCGGGATGGGACCGGAAGCCGCCGCCCGGGACGCCCGCCATGCTGCCCTGGAGGCCGCGGCCGACGACACCGGTTCCCGGGCCGTCCTGCTCGGCCACACCCTGGATGACCAGGCCGAACAGGTGCTGCTGGGACTCGCGCGCGGTTCCGGTACCAGGTCCCTGGCGGGCATGCGGCCCGTCCGCGGGCGCCTGCTGCGGCCTTTCCTGGGACTGCGGCGCGCGGACACCCTGGCTATCTGCGAGGCTGAGGGCCTGGACCCCTGGCACGATCCGAGCAACGCCGACCCGTCGTTTGCGAGGTCCCGGACCCGCGTCGAGGTGCTGCCGCTGCTGGAGGCCAAGCTTGGTCCCGGGGTGGCCGAATCACTGGCGCGGACGGCCGCCATCCTGCAGCTGGACGCCGACTACCTCGACGACGTGGCGGAAGACACCTTTGTCCGGCTGAAGGAACTCACCGGTGCCACAATCAGCCTGCCGGAGGAAGCCCTGCGCGACCTGGCGCCGGCCCTGAGGTTCCGGGTGATCGCGAAGGCCGCCGCCGCCGTCGGGGGCCAGCAGCCCAGCTACCAGCGCCTGCTGGCCGCAGAGGCACTGCTTCGGCGGCAGGGATCGGCGGGTCCCGTCGAGCTCCCGGGCGGGGTCAGCGTCTACCGGCTCTCGCTCGCGGAACTCCTCGCCGAAGCGAAGTCCGGCCCCGAAGGTGTGCCCCGCGAAGCGGTCCGCTGTGGGAAGCTAGTATTCCGGCCTCAAAAACCGCCCCAAATATAGTCGCCCCCCGCATCTACACAGGAGTTATTGGTGGATTCAAACGACGTCCAGTCAGATCTCAAGCACGTTCTGTACTCCAAGGAGCAGATCCAGACACGGATCACCGAACTCGCTGCCCAGATCGACAAGGACTACGAAGGCCGTGAACTGCTGATTGTCGGAGTGCTCAAGGGCGCCGTGATGGTTATGGCCGATCTCGCCCGCGCCCTGCACAGCCACGTCTCGATGGACTGGATGGCTGTCTCGTCCTACGGCTCCGGCACCCAGTCCTCCGGCGTGGTCCGCATCCTCAAGGACCTCGACACGGACCTGATGGGCAAGGATGTGCTGATCGTCGAGGACATCATCGACTCCGGCCTGACGCTGTCCTGGCTCAAGACCAACCTGGAATCGCGCGGCACTGCCTCGGTCGAAATCTGCACCGCGTTCCGCAAGCCCACCGCCGCCAAGGTCAAGATCGACGTCAAGTACGTCGGCTACGACATCCCCAACGAATTCGTCGTCGGCTATGGCCTGGACTACGCCGAGAAGTACCGCAACCTGGACTTCGTCGGCACCCTGGCCCCGCACGTCTACGAGTAGCGGACGGCCGCCGGGTCCGGCAGGACAGGCCCGGCCAGACGGCACGCCGCCGGTCCTGGCCGGTCCCGCTACGCCCTCAGGGAACTTTTGGCCTACACCGTGCGTGAGTTACTGCGACGGTGTATAGCTAGAAGCTGATGCAGCACCACACGCGCGCAGATCGGTCGCCGTGCAGCACTACCAGGAGGGACGGGGCCTGCCCCGAACAGATGAAAGCTAAGAGTTTCTTCAAGGGCCCGGGCATCTGGATTGTCGTTGTTATAGGCATGCTCCTGCTGGCCTTTGCCACCCTTTCCCCGGCCGGCGCAGCCCGGATCGACACGGACAAGGGTCTTGCGCTGCTGACCGATGGCGGCAAGATCGAACAGGCTAAAATCTTCGACGCGGAGAACCGCGTGGACCTGGTCCTGAAGGAAAACCTTCAGGTTGACGGCCAGGACAAGGGCAAGAACATCCAGTTCTACTACGTCAACGCCCGCGCCGACGACGTGGTCAAAGCCGTCACGGACTCCCGGCCACCGAGCGGCTACACCGACCAGCCGGTCGAGAACAACTGGTTCGCCGGGCTGTTCTCCCTCCTGATCCCCGTGCTCCTCCTCGGCGTCCTCTTCTGGTTCCTGCTCTCCAGGATGCAGGGCGGCGGCTCCAAAGTCATGCAGTTCGGCAAGTCCAAGGCCAAGCTGGTCAACAAGGACATGCCCCAGGTCACGTTCGGCGACGTCGCCGGCGCCGACGAGGCCGTCGAGGAACTCGAAGAAATCAAGGAATTCCTGCAGGAACCGGCGAAGTTCCAGGCCGTTGGCGCCAAGATCCCCAAGGGCGTGCTGCTCTACGGCCCTCCCGGCACCGGCAAGACCCTCCTGGCCCGGGCCGTCGCCGGCGAGGCCGGGGTTCCGTTCTTCTCGATCTCCGGCTCCGACTTTGTGGAAATGTTCGTCGGTGTGGGCGCCTCCCGTGTCCGCGACCTGTTCGAGCAGGCCAAGGCGAACGCCCCGGCCATCATCTTCGTGGATGAGATCGACGCCGTCGGCCGGCACCGTGGCGCCGGCATCGGCGGCGGCAACGACGAACGCGAGCAGACCCTCAACCAGCTGCTGGTTGAAATGGACGGCTTCGACGTCAAGACCAACGTCATCCTGATCGCCGCGACCAACCGCCCCGACGTGCTGGACCCCGCCCTGCTGCGCCCGGGCCGCTTCGACCGGCAGATCTCCGTGGAGGCCCCCGACCTGATCGGCCGCGACCAGATCCTGAAGGTCCACGCCAAGGGCAAGCCGATGGCTCCCGGCGTCGACCTGAAGGCCGTCGCCAAGAAGACCCCCGGCTACACCGGCGCGGACCTGGCCAACGTCCTGAACGAGGCCGCGCTGCTGACCGCGCGCTCCAACGCCAACCTGATCGACGACCGCGCCCTCGACGAGGCCATCGACCGTGTGATGGCCGGCCCGCAGAAGCGCAGCCGCGTGATGAAGGAACACGAACGCAAGGTCACCGCCTACCACGAAGGCGGGCACGCCCTCGTGGCGGCGGCGCTGCGGAACTCGGCGCCGGTCACCAAGATCACCATCCTGCCCCGCGGCCGCGCCCTGGGCTACACCATGGTGGTTCCGGAAAACGACAAGTACTCCGTGACCCGCAACGAACTTCTCGACCAGATGGCCTACGCCATGGGCGGCCGCGTCGCGGAAGAACTCGTCTTCCACGACCCGTCCACCGGTGCGTCCAACGACATCGAAAAGGCCACCGGGATCGCCCGCAAGATGGTCACCGAGTTCGGCATGAGCGAACGGGTCGGCGCGGTGCGCCTCGGCCAGGGCGGCGGCGAGCCCTTCCTGGGCCGCGACGCCGGCCACGAGCGCAACTACTCCGACCAGATCGCCTACATCGTCGACGAGGAAGTGCGCCGCCTGATCGAGGGCGCCCACGACGAGGCCTACGCGATCCTGGTCGAGAACCGCGACGTCCTGGACGAACTGGCCCTCGAACTGCTGGAACGCGAAACGCTGAACCAGGCCGAAATCGCGCAGGTCTTCACCAACATCCGGAAACGCGACTTCCGCGAGATCTGGCTGTCCAAGGAGACCCGCCCGATCCAGGAAATCGGGCCGGTGGAATCACGCCGGGAAAAGGCCGAACGCGAAGCGCAGGTTGAAGCCAAGGAAGCCCGCCTCGAGGAACCGCTGGATGCCTTCCCGCCGCATGCCCAGGGCGTTGCGTCCGGACAGGAGCCGTTCCAGGGCGGTGTAACGGATCTCGGGCCTGACGGCCATCCCGGCTAGGCTTCATCCGTGACTTCTTTCTTCAACGACGATGACGACATGCCCGCCGCCGATGCTTCGGCGGCGGGCGGGTCCGTCCCCGAACCGGCCGCGGTGGACAAACCCCGAATCGAGGCGGCCGTTCGTGAGATCCTGCTCGCCATCGGCGAGGACCCGGACCGCAGCGGCCTCCTGGACACCCCGAAGCGGGTCGCCAATGCCTACACCGAGATGTTCGCCGGGCTGCACCACGATCCGGCGGAAATCCTGGCCACCCAATTCGACCTGGACCACGAGGAACTGGTCCTGGTCAAGGACATTCCGTTCTACTCGACCTGCGAGCACCACCTCGTCCCGTTCCACGGGGTCGCGCATGTTGGCTACATTCCCTCGCATGACGGGAAGGTCACCGGGCTCAGCAAACTGGCGCGGCTGGTGGACATGTTTGCCCGCCGCCCCCAGGTCCAGGAACGCCTGACCACGCAGATCGTCGAAGCCCTCGTCAGCCACCTCAAACCGCGCGGCGCCATCGTCGTCATCGAATGCGAACACCTCTGCATGTCCATGCGCGGCATCCGCAAGCCCGGCGCCAAGACCGTCACCAGCGCGGTACGCGGGCAACTCCATGACCCGGCCACCCGTGCCGAGGCCATGAGCCTCATCATCGGAAGGTAAGAACACAGACAATGGACTCCCTGGCTGCAGCCCCCGGAACCGGACCCGCGACCTCGCCCATGCCCGTCCTGCGCAAGCCCCGGCCGGCGGCGAAATTCGCGGACCTCCCCACCGACCGGACGCTGGTGATGGGGATCGTCAATGTCACCCCGGATTCCTTCAGCGACGGCGGCAAGCACGCCACCGCGGACACCGCCATCGCCGCGGGCCTGCGGATGTTCTACGCCGGAGCAGACATCATCGACGTCGGCGGCGAATCCACCCGTCCGGGGGCCGTCGAGGTCTCCGTCGAAGAAGAACAGCGGCGGGTCCTGCCCGTGATCCAGGCCCTGGTGAAGGCCGGCGCCCTCGTCAGCATCGACACCACCCACGCCGCCACCGCCGAAGCGGCGCTGGCCGCCGGGGCCGTGATCATCAACGACGTCTCCGGGCTGACCATCGAACCGGAAATGGCGGAACTCGCGGCCCGCAGCAAGGCCCCTTACATCCTCACGCACCGCCGGGGCAACGCCAGCACCATGGACTCCCTGACCGAGTACACGGACATCGCGGCGGACGTCGCGGCGGAACTCGCCGGCGTCCGCGACAAGCTGTACGCGGCCGGCGTCGCCCCGGAACAGATCATCCTGGATCCGGGACTGGGCTTCTCGAAGAACGAGGAGCAGAACTGGGAACTGCTGCGCCGCCTGGACGTCCTGCAGGCAATGGGGCACAAGGTTCTGGTCGCTGCCTCCCGCAAGCGGTTCCTCGGCAGCCTCCTGACCGTGGCCGGGAAGGCCGCCGCACCGGCCGAACGCGACGACGCCACTGCCGCCGTGACCGCCGTCAGCGCCTACCGGGGCGCCTGGGGGGTCCGTGTGCACGACGTCGTCTCCAGCCTCGACGCCGTCAAGGTCGCTGCCCGCCTGGCCCCGGCGCATCCGCCGGCTGCCGCGCCCGGCCAGCACTGATCTGACAGGCCACCATGGACCAGATCACGCTGAGCGGCGTCACCGCCGTCGGCCATCACGGAGTACATGACTTCGAGCGGCGCAACGGGCAGCCGTTCGTCGTCGACGCCGTGCTGCACCTGGACTTCAGCCGGGCCGCGGCGTCCGACGACGTGCTGGACACCGCGCACTACGGCGAAGTCGCTGAATGCATCCGGAGCTGGATCACGGGGGCGCCGCTGAACCTGATCGAGGCCCTGGCCGTGCGGATCGCCGAGGACGTGCTGGCGAAGTTCCCCGTCGCCACGGTGGACATCACCGTGCACAAACCCAAGGCTCCGATCGAAGTCGAGTTCGGCGATGTCTCCGTCAGCGTCCGGCGGACCCGGCAGGACCAGCAATGACCTACACCCGGGCCGTCCTTGCGCTCGGCAGCAACCTCGGGGCGCGCAGCGACACCCTGTCCGCGGCGGTCGCGGACATCGTCGACCCGCCCGAGGTCCGGCTCCAGGCGATCTCACCGATCTTCCAGACCAAAGCCGTCGGCGGGCCGGCCGGCCAGCCGGACTTCCTGAACATGGTGATCGCCGTGGACACCACGCTGACACCCCTGGAGCTGCTGCGGCACTGCCACGCAGTGGAACAAAAACACCACCGGGTCCGCGACATCCACTGGGGCCCGCGCACCCTCGACGTCGACATCATCACCTACGGGGAACTGGTGAGTTCCGACCCGGAGCTGACACTTCCGCACCCGCGCGCGGCCGAGCGGGCGTTCGTGCTGTACCCTTGGTCGCTGATGGACCCGGCAGCCGAGCTGAACGGCGAACGCGTCGGCGAGCTCGCGGTTAAGGCCGCCGACTTCGCCGACCTCATCCCCTTCGACGGCTTCGAAAACCTGCACGGCGTGGCCAGGGCGGTGGAGTGATGAAACTGACCAACCCGCTGGTGCTGTTGCTGATCGGCGTGGCCGTGGGGATCCTCGGCTGGCTGGCGGCCCTGCTGACCACCCGCTACAGCCTGAACACCCCCGTGCTGCCGCTGAACGGTCTCCTCACGATGGGCGTGATCGTGGTGCTCACCCTGGTGCTGGGCATCCGGGTGCTGCGCTGGCGGAACGGCAACAAAAAGAAGATGCTCAACCCGTTCCTCGCCGCCTGGACCCTTGTCCTCGCCCAGGCCGGGGCCTACACGGGCAGCGTGCTGCTGGGCTGGCATGCCGGGATCTTCGTGGACCAGCTGCGGCTCTGGAACCTGCGCAGTGACCAGACCCTCGCGTGGCAGGCCCTGGCCATGGCCGGCGGCGGACTGGTGATGATTGTGGTCGGGCTGATGGTGGAGCGGTTCTGCCGGATACCCCCCGAGGACAGCGACGGCGACACGGCGCCGGGCCTGCAGGAAAAGCGCAAGCCCAAGTCGGAGGGTGAATATGCGTACCGAGGCGATTGATCCGCCGGGCATCACCTGGCTGCGCGTCTCACCCAAGTACGTGACGGTGCGGCTCGCCAGCTGGGCGCTGGCCAACCTCGTCGTCGTGGCGCTGCTCTGCGTTCCGCTGCTGCTGGTCGCCGGCGGCTGGTGGCAGTCCTTCCCGCTGTGGCTGGCCGTCGCCGCCCCCGCCGTGATGCTGGTCCTGGCCCTGTGGCGGCTCCTGCTCATTCCGCGCCAGGTCCGCGCCATCGGCTACGCCGAACGTGAGGATGACCTGCTGGTCCGCCGCGGCATGTTCTTCCAGCGCACGCTCGTGGTTCCCTACGGCCGGATGCAGTACGTGGACATCGGCGCCGGACCGGTGGAACGCAGCCTGGGCCTGTGCACACTGAAACTGCACACCGCCTCCGCCGGGACCCACGCCGAGATCCCGGGACTGCCCGCCGCCGAGGGTGCCCGGCTCCGCGAGCAGCTCTCCGCCCGCGGTGAAGCCCGGCTGGCCGGACTGTGACGGGTTTCGTTGTGAGGCTCCCGCTGTGAAGGTCCCGCTGTGAAGCCGGACGTGGCACCGGAAGCGACCGCCGGCGCCGAGGCGGGAACACCCGACGTCGCGTGGCTGCGGGTGCACCCGGCCTCACCGTTCGTGCGCGGCTGGGTGGCGCTGGCCGCCATCGGGTTCTTCTTCTTCCGCGACACCTTTGAGCGGATGCTCCAGGGCGGACCCCTCGTGGATGAACAGTTCGCGGGCCGGGCGCCGTGGCTGCTGCTCGGCGGCGGCATCCTGCTGCTGCTCACCGTGCTCGGCTACATCCTGAGCTGGTACTTCACCCGCTACCAGGTGGCCGAAGGTTACGTCCGGCTGAACACCGGCTTCCTCTTCAAGCAGCAGCGGCAGGCCAGGCTGGACCGGGTCCAGGCGATCGACATCGTGCAGCCGCTGCTGGCCCGGATCTTCGGGCTGGCCGAGCTCAAATTCGAGGTGGCCGACGCCGGCGAGTCCGCCGTGCGGCTCGCCTATCTCCGGATGGACGAAGCCCGGCAGCTCCGGGCCACGATCCTGGCCCGCGCCGCCGGGGCGGTGCCGGATCCGGCGAGCCCCGGGGCCGCTGCCGCAGAAGCCCCCGAACACGCCGTGCTGACCGTCCCGCCGCCGCGGCTTGTCGGCTCGCTGCTCCTCAGCGAACAAAGCGCCGGGGTGGTCCTGGGCGCCGCCGCGTCCGTGCTGCTCTCCGCCGTGACCGAGAACCGCGGCTTCTACCTCTACCTGATCCCGGCCGCCCTGGGCCTGGCAGCCGCGTACTGGAACTCCTTCAACAAGGGCTACAACTTCACGGCCGCCATTTCCCCGGACGGCATCCGGCTGCGTTACGGGCTGCTGGACACCCAGGCGCAGACCGTGCCGCCCGGCCGGATCCAGGCGCTGCGGGTCAGCCAGCCGCCGCTCTGGCGGATTTTCGGCTGGTACCGGATCCAAGTCAACGTCGCCGGCTACGGCGCGGCCGGAAGCAACGGCGAAAGCTCTTCCCGGACCACGCTGCTGCCGGTAGGGACCTTCCCCGATGTCCTCACGATGCTTTCCCTGGTCCTGCCCGATCCGGGCACCCCCGACCCGGTGCGGGTCTTCACTGCCGGCATTAACGGCCTCGCGGACCCGGCGGCGGGGACGGACGACGGCGGCTTCGTCACCACCCCGCGGCGCGCCCGGCTGCTGGCACCGCTGGGCTGGCGGCGCAATGGCGTCACCGCCACCGACACTGCCCTGCTGATCCGCTCGGGCCGCTGGTGGCGGCACCTCGTGGTGGTCCCGCACCAACGCACCCAGTCGATGTCGCTGGAGCAGGGTCCGCTGGCCCGGCGCTTCCGGGTAGCGGACCTGGTGCTGCACACCACCGCCGGACCGGTGTCCCCGCGGCTGATCCAGGCCGGCCTGGACGAGGGGCGTGCCCTGCTGGATGCACAGGCGGCCCGCGCCCGGGCCGCGCGCAAACGCCAGACCAGCGAGCACTGGCTCGACGAGGTCCGGGCGCTCGTGGCGGAACCTTCCCCTGTCGCGGAACCCCTCCACAGCGCAGAAACCAACACCGCAGAACCCCTCCCCAGCGCAGATCCCAACAGGCAGGACGACCGGCAGCATGGCTAAACCAGGACGACTCGGCATCGGAATTATCGGCGCCGGCAAGGTCGGCGCGGTCCTGGGGGCGGCGCTGCGCGGCGCGGAGCACGCCATCATCGGTGTCTCAGCCGTCTCGGAGGCCAGCCGTGAACGCGCCGATGCCCTGCTCCCCGGTGTCCCCGTGCTGGATGTGCCCGACATCGTCGAGCGCGCCGAACTGGTGCTCCTGGCCGTGCCGGACGACGCGCTGGGACCGCTTGTCGAGGGCCTGGCGAAGCTTGGTGCCTGGCAGCCGGGACAGCTCGTTGCGCACACCTCCGGGCGGTTCGGCGTCGGGATCCTGCATCCGATCCGCGCGGCCGGGGCCATCCCGCTGGCGCTGCACCCGGCGATGACCTTCACCGGGATGAGCCTGGACCTGACCCGGCTGCTGGACTGCACCTTTGGCGTCACTGCGGACGCTGCGATGCTGCCCATTGCGCAGGCCCTCGTGGTGGAGATGGGCGCTGAACCGGTCGCGATCGCCGAGGCTGACCGCACGATCTACCACGCGGCCCTGGCGCACGGCTCAAACCACCTCGTGACCCTGGTCGCGCAGGCCTCGCAGCTGCTCCGGGAGATCGGCGTCGAATCCCCCGAGCGCATGTTGGGACCGCTGCTGCGCGCGACCCTGGAGAATGCGCTCGCCTCGGGCGAAGCGGCCCTGACCGGGCCGGTGGCCCGCGGGGATGTGGGCACCGTGGCCGCGCATGCCGAGTCCCTGCGGGAGCACGACGGCGGCTCGGGCGGCGATATTCTGGAGGCGTACCTGGCCATGGCCCGGGCGACGGCCCGCCGGGCAGGACGCCGGGGCCTGCTGAAGCCGGAGCAACTCGACGACGTCGCGCAGGCGCTCGAGCGACCGGACGGCACTGGCAACAACCCTAAGGAAGGTCCCTAACGTGGCGATCCAACTCGTGACCACGGCCGCCCAGCTCCGGGCCGAAAGCGCCCGCCTGCTCCAGGCGAAGGACGGCTCCTCACAGGGTCTGGTGCCCACCATGGGCGCCCTGCACGAGGGCCACGCCGAGCTGGCGCGCACCGCCGTCGAACAGAACGACGTGGTGGTGGTGAGCATCTTCGTGAATCCGCTGCAGTTCGGCGAGGCCGTTGACCTGGAACGCTACCCCCGGACCCTGGAGGCGGACCTGGCGCTGCTGGACGCCGCGGGCGTGGACCTGGTGTTCGCCCCGGACGTGGACGAGGTCTACCCCGGCGGGGAACCCCGGGTGCGGATCAGCTCAGGCCCCATGGCCGATAAGTGGGAGGGGACGTCCCGGCCGGGGCACTTCGACGGTGCCCTGACCGTGGTGGCCAAGCTGCTGCACTACGGAACGCCCGGCGCGGCCACGGGCGGGCAACTGCCGGCGTACCGGGCATATTTCGGCCAGAAGGACGCCCAGCAACTGACCCTGGTCAAGCGAATGGTGGCGGATCTGAATTTCCCGGTCGAGATCGTGCCGGTGCCGATCGTGCGGTCCGCAGACGGTCTTGCGCTCTCCAGCCGCAACCGTTTCCTCTCCGCCGAGGAGCGCGAGGCGGCCCTGGTGCTGTCGCGGGCGCTGCGGCTGGTTGAGGAACGGGCCAACGCCCACCAGCCGCTGGACCTTGAGTCCGCACGTGCGCTGGTGGAGTCCCAGCCGCTGGTGGAACTGGACTACTTCGATGTGGTGGACCCCGGCACCCTCGAACCGCTGGCCGAGAACTGCCGGGAAACCCCGTTCCGCGGCGAGGGCCTGGTGCTGATCGCGGCCAAGGTCGGCCCGGTCCGGCTGATCGACAACGTCCCGCTGGACTCCTGACCACACCAACCCACACCAACGCACACCAACGCGGGGTCAGGTAGCGCCCATGCCGGGCCCAAACTTGGGCCGGATCTGACTCCGCGTTGTTTTTACGGCGGCGGGAATTACTTGCTGGACCGGGTTGTTGGAGGATGAGTCAACGACGACGCTCGCAGACCCCAATTCAAAAACTCCCTGAGGGAACCCCCATGTCTACAGACGTCTCTTCACAGCCCGCCGGCGATCCCGCGCAGGGCACGGTTTCCGGCGCGGCTGTTGCTGCCCCGGAAGCGCCAACTCCACCCGCAAGGTCCGCACCACAGGTACCTCAGGGACCTCCGGCGGCGCCGGCAAAGATGTCCCGGGAGTCGGTTACTGTAATCGCCACCCTTTTGGTGGCCACCTTCGTGGTTATCCTGAACGAAACCATCATGAACGTCGCGCTCCAGCGGCTGATGGTCGATCTCGGGGTCACCGCCCCCACCGTGCAGTGGCTGTCGACCGGTTTTATGCTCACGATGGCCATCGTGATCCCGACAACGGGCTTCATCCTGCAGCGGCTGTCCACCCGCGCCGTTTTTATGCTCGCCATGGGTCTGTTCTCCGGCGGCACGCTGCTGGCGGCGCTGGCGCCGGGATTCGAGATCCTCCTGCTCGCCCGGATCGTCCAGGCCGGCGGCACGGCCATCATGCTCCCGCTGCTGATGACCACCATCCTCACGCTGGTCCCGGTGGCGCGCCGCGGCTTCGTGATGGGCAACGTCAGCATCGCCATTTCAGTGGCGCCGGCCATGGGCCCCACGGTTTCCGGCTTTATCCTTGAGCACTTCTCCTGGCGCTTCCTGTTCGTCTTTGTCCTGCCGATCGCCCTGGCCGCCTTCGCGATCGGAGCGAGGTTCCTGACCAACATCGGCGAAAAGGAATCAACCCGGCTCGACGTGCCCTCCGTGCTGCTCACCGTTCCTGCCTTTGGCGGCCTCGTCTACGGACTGAGCCAGATCGGCGGCGGGCAAGGCGGCCCCGGCGCGCCCGCAGTCATTGCGCTGGCCGTGGGCGTGATCGCCATGGTCGCGTTTGTGCTCCGGCAGTTGCGGTTGCAGGCGTCTGAGGCGCCGCTGCTGGACCTCCGCGCCTTCAACTTCCGGATGTTCACGGTGTCCGTGCTGCTCCTTGTGGTTGCCATGATCGCCCTGTTCGGTGCGGTGATCCTGCTGCCGTTGTACCTGCAGGAAATCCGCGGCCTGACATCGCTGGAAACAGGGCTGACCCTGCTGCCCGGCGGCCTCGCGATGGGCCTGCTGGGCCCGTTCATCGGGCGGCTCTTCGACAAGATCGGCCCGCTGCCGCTGACGGTTTCCGGCTCGATCCTCCTGGTCGTGGCCCTCTTCCAGTTCTCACTGCTCGACGCGGAAACGCCTGTCGCGTGGATCGTCGCGTTGTATGTGGGACTCAGCCTGGGACTGGCCCTGATCTTCACTCCGGCGTTCACCACGGGCTTGAACCCGCTGCCCCCGCACCTGTACTCACACGGTTCGGCGATCATGAGCACCCTGCAGCAAGTCGCGGGAGCCGCCGGGACGGCACTGCTCGTCTCAATATTCGCTGCGGTGTCCGCCGGCGCCGGAATCGTCGCGGGAATGCACGCGGCGTTCCTCACGGCATCGGTCATCGCACTGGCCGCCGTCGTCCTGGCCGCCATGATGCGAAAGACCGTCGCAGCGGAACAGCCCGCCTTCCACTAGGCACCCCACGCCCTCAACCCAACGCGGGGTCACGTAGCGTCCCTCCGGCCGGCCGGAATGGGCGCTACGTGACCCCGCGTTGCTTGGTGTGGGGGAGGGCAGTCAGCTGGCGAAGAACTCGCTGAGCGCGGAGATCAGTTTGTCCGGCGCCTTGTTGACGCCGTCGTGTCCCATGCCCGGCAGGATCGTGTAGCTGGAGCCGGAGAGCACGTCGTGGATCTGGCCGCAGGCCACGCCGAAGTACGCCGGGCTCTTCTCGCCCACGACAATCAGCGTTTCCAGCGGCAGCTCCAGGAACGGCTCGGCCGGCATGTCCGCGGCGATGATGGCCTTGATCTCACGGACGCCGGTCGTCATCAGCTCGCGCATCTGCTTGCCGATCGGCGTGCCGGCCGACAGCTTGTTCGCCAGCGTCAGCATGGACAGCGGCATCCGGGACAGTGCGCTGCCGGTCTCCAGGCCCCTGAGCAGCACTGCGAGGGCGCGGTCGTCGTCGCCCGCCGCCGTCGCTTTCTCATATTCGGCGGTCCAGTCGGCGGTGACGCTGTGGTTCACGGAAACGGCCGGGTCGTAGACTGCGAGGCGTTCCACCGGCAGCGTGCGGGCGGCGTGCAGCGCCACGGCTCCGCCGAAGCTGTGCCCGAAGACGTCAGTACTGGCGGTGTGCTTCATCACGGCGTCGAGGTCTTTGATATCCACATCGAGGGTGTAGTCCTCCGGCTGCGGGGATGAGGAGCCGCGGCCGCGCCGGTTGAAGGTATGCACCGGCCGCCCCAGGGATGCGCTGAGCTTCTGGGCGAAGCGGGTGTAGTCGGCGGCGGTCACCATTGAGGCCGGAACGACGACGACGCCCGAGCCCGCCGAGGCAAGCTCGGCGCCCGTGCTGAAAAGCTCGATCGTTCCACCATCGGGGGTTCTGATGTTCTCGCGGGTCATGCTCCGAGCCTAGCCGAGCCTGCAGCTACGGCGCAGTAGGTCCACCTGCGGGGGTCGCTGGGGCAATTCAGGCGCGGTCAGGCGTGGCGGGCCCTAGTTCCCCAGCCGGCCGCCGGAGACCTCGAGGTAGCAGGAGCCGCAGAGGGATTCATACCAGACGTCCTGGCCGTCGATCGCGACCTGGTCGCCGTCGAAGACCACCTGGTCCCCGGCCCGGCGGGTGTTGAAGATGGCCTTGCGGCCGCAGCGGCAGATGGTTTTGAGTTCCTCGAGGGTGTGTGCGATTTCAAGGAGGCGCAGCGATCCCGGGAACGCTCGGGTGCGGAAGTCGGTGCGGATGCCGTAGGCCAGCACCGGAACGTTGTCCAGGACGGCGATCCGGAACAGGTCGTCCACCTGATCCGGTTCCAGGAACTGTGCCTCGTCCACCAGCAGGCACGCTACCGGCTGGGTCTCCACGTGCTCCAGGAGGGCGTCCGGGTCATCCCCGTGGGCATGGGCGGTGAACACGCCGCGGGCGGATGCCCCGGCCGGGATCAGGAAGTCCACCGAGCGGGTCATGCCCAGCCGGGACACCACGTCGGCGTCGCCCTTGGTGTCCACGTCCGGCTTCGCCAGCAGCACCCGCTGGCCGCGTTCCTCATAATTGAAGGCAGCCTGCAGCAGGCCCGTCGACTTGCCGGAGTTCATCGCGCCGTAGCGGAAGTAGAGCTTGGCCAAAGGGGTCCTTTCGAAAGGGTCGCCCACCGATTGTAAAGGCGCGCCCCTCAGCGGCCCAGCCTGAGCCGCGGCCTGCGTGCCGAGAGTGGCCGCAGGACCCCTTCGCCGGCAAGGAGGAACCTCGCAGCAGCCCGCGGAAGCCTGATGCCGGGCCGGAGCGGGCTCTCGTGCAGCTGCCCGGGCAGCACAGCGAACTCAATCGAAGGGACGTCGGCGGCGAGCTGACGGCCGGTGTCGGCGAAATACTCGGGGCTCCAGCCGCCGCTCAGCATCAGCGTGGGGCTGGTCACCGCAGCGAAGTCGGCCAGTTCGGCGTCGGCGTCCAGCACCGCCCGCATTTCCGCGACGGCGGTGGGCAGCAGTTCACGCATCTCGGCGCCGGTACTGGTCCGGGCGGAGAGGATGCTGAGCATCCGCAAAGCGCCGAGCGGGAGTTTTGACACCGGCCCGGCCGTCTCGAGGCCCTGGACCAGGTGCGCCCACGCGTCGTCGAGCTGCCCGGCGGCCACCGAACGCTCCAGCTCGGGCCGCCAGCGCCGGGTCAGGTTGCCGGACAAGGAAACCGCTGCGTCATAGGTCACCATCCGGCGGATCGATAACGTCCGGGCGGCCTGCAGGGCCACGAAACCGCCGTAGCTGTGCGCCACGACGTCGCACGAGCCCGTCTCCCGCAGCACCGCAGCCAGGTCGCTGACCTCCGTGGACACGGAATAGCCGGCCGGCTGCGGAGAGGACCCGGCCCGCCCGCGCCGGTTGTAGCAATGCACCGGACGCCCCAGCAGCTTTCCGAGCTTCCGCGCAAACGGGCGGTACAGCGCATCGGTGACAAGCGTGCCGTGCACGACGACGATGCCGGGTCCCGGGTCCCGGGGCGGCGATCCCGGCACGGTGGCGGCAGGCCCGTCCCGCTCAGGCCCGGCGGCCGGACCGAAGGAATGCAGCTCGAGCTGCCCCTCGCCGTCGTCGGTGCTGATGGTCCGCGTCTCCACAGCCTGAGTCTATTCCGCAACCGGCCACAGCTGCGCGGGACCTGCCCCGGCAGAAACCCCGGTAAACTTGGGGATTGTGACTTCCCAAAACACTTCCGCCCCGAATACCGCCGCCGACTCCCACGACGCCAGCGAGCAGACGCGCATCCGTATGGAGAAGCGCGCCAGGCTGATCGAACGCGGCATCGAGGCGTACCCGGTGGGTGTTGAGCGCACCCATTCGCTGGGCGACATCCGGGAGAAGTACGCGCACCTTGAGGCCGACGAAACCACGGGCGACGTCGTCGGTGTCACCGGCCGCATCGTCTTCATCCGCAACACCGGCAAGCTCTGCTTCGCCACGCTCCAGGAGGGTGGCGTGGACGGCAAAGCCGTCCGGCTGCAGGTCATGCTGAGCCTGGCCAACATCGGGGAGGACGCCCTCGCCGACTGGAAGGCCCTCGTGGACCTCGGCGACCACGTGTTCGTCAAGGGCGAGGTCATCTCCTCGCGGCGCGGCGAGCTCTCGGTCATGGCCGGGTCCTGGTCCATGGCCTCCAAGGCGCTGCGCCCGCTGCCGGTGCTGCACGCCGAGCTCAACGAGGAAACCCGCGTCCGCCAGCGGTACGTGGACCTGATCGTCCGCGACGAAGCACGCCAAATGGTCTACACCCGGGCAGCCATCACCCGTTCCATCCGCGAGACCCTGCACCGCCAGGGCTATGTCGAGGTGGAAACCCCGATGCTGCAGCTGGTCCACGGCGGCGCCACGGCCCGTCCCTTCGAGACGCACATGAACGCGTTCGACCAGAGGATGACCCTGCGGATCGCCACCGAGCTGTACCTCAAGCGAACCGTCGTCGGCGGCATCGACCGCGTCTACGACATGGGCCGGGTCTTCCGCAACGAAGGTGTGGACTCCACCCACAGCCCGGAATTCACCACCCTGGAAAGCTACGAGGCCTGGGCCGACCAGTTCGTCATGGCCGACCGCATCAAGGAACTCATCCTCGACGCCGCCGACGCGGCCGGCGTGGGCCGCGTCCTGCAGACCGAGGCCGGGGAGATCAACCTCGACGGCGACTGGGCCTGGATGGCGGTCTACCCGGGACTCTCCGAAACCGTGGGCCAGGAAGTCACCCCGGAAACCCCGGTGTCGGAGCTGCTGGCGCTCGCTACCAGGCACGAGGTCAAGGTCGACGCCAATTGGGATGCCGAGAAGCTCGTGGTGGAACTCTTCGGTGAGCTTGTTGAACCCACACTGCTGAACCCGACCTTCGTCTACGACTACCCGCCGTCCGCCCAGCCGCTGGCCCGCCAGCACCGCGAGGATGACCGGCTGATCGAAGCGTGGGACCTCATCATCGGCGGGATGGAACGCGGCACGGCCTTCTCCGAGCTGATTGACCCGGTGATCCAGCGCGAGCGGCTCACCGAGCAGTCCCGCCGCTCCGCCGCCGGCGACGTCGAGGCCATGCAGCTGGACGAGGACTTCCTCCGGGCCCTGGAGTACGGCGCTCCGCCCATGGGCGGTATCGGCCTGGGCATCGACCGGCTGGTTATGCTCTTCACCGGCGCCGGTATCCGCGAGACCATCCTGTTCCCGCTGCTGAAGCCGGAAGGACACTGATCATGGAGTACGTAGCCGTATTGCTTCCCTCCGTTGTGGTCGGCCTGATTTTCTGGTTTGCCATGAAATCGATTTTCAATGCGGACAAATCCGAGCGCCAGGCCGAAGCGCGTGCGCAGGCGGAAGCGGACGCAAATGCCAAGGCCTCTGATACCCCCCGCAGCGACGGTCATTCCAACGGCCAGAAGTAATAGCCGGATATTCAAAACCTTGGGTTTTCCTTTGGAAAGCCCATTTCACTTTGACTCATTGCCATAAAGCAGAGGATACTTTCAAGTAGATAGATCCCGCTTTTCCCTAATACTCATCCTTTTGGAAAGGGAGTTATGGCTCAGAAAGTAAAAATCATCCTCGTTGATGATCTCGACGGGGGTTCCGCGGATGAGACCGTGAGGTTTGGCCTGGACGGTGTCAGCTACGAGATCGACCTGTCTTCGGACAATGCTGCGGCGCTGCGGTCGTCAGTGGAGCGGTTTGTAGCCCATGCGCGCAAGACCTCAAGCGGCCGCCCCACCCGCACCAAGATTTCATCCGGCCGGAATCAGGACTCCGCCCAGATCCGGCAGTGGGCCCGCGATAACGGCTACGCGGTAAACAGCCGCGGCCGCATCCAGGCTGAAATTCAGGAAGCCTACCAAAAGGCGAATTCCTAACTGGAAGACCGGACGGTGTGCGCACCCTGAGCTCCGTTGTGCAATAACTCTGACAAAAGCCCCCGCTCTCCGGCGGGGGCTTTTCTCATGAGGTGCGCGTGCTGAGTATGCCGACGTCGGGACGCCCCGTGGGACGCGGTCGCGCTGAGCGGCCGCCGTCGTCGGATCGCAGAGCGGCCGCCGTCGGAGGGCTGAGCGGTCGCCGCCGGAGGGCCGAGCCGCTCCGCGTTCGCGCCGCCACATGCCCCTGATGTGACGCGGCCGCGGCGTCCCGGTTTCCCCTGTGGCGAACAAGCCCCAAATCTTGAACCCGGGCACGTAGCATCAAAGTATTCGTAGCTAGGAGTGTGGCGAAATGTTTGAGCGATTTACGGACCGTGCCCGTCGCGTAGTTGTGCTTGCCCAAGAAGAGGCACGCATGCTGAACCACAATTACATCGGTACCGAACACATCCTCTTGGGTCTGATCCATGAAGGTGAAGGTGTTGCTGCCAAAGCCCTTGAGTCCTTGAGCATTTCGCTCGACGGCGTTCGCGAGCAGGTGCAGGAGATCATCGGGCAGGGCCAGCAGGCCCCGTCCGGACATATCCCCTTCACCCCCCGCGCCAAGAAGGTCCTGGAACTCTCGCTCCGCGAGGCCTTGCAGCTGGGCCATAACTACATCGGAACCGAGCACATCCTGCTCGGCCTCATCCGCGAGGGTGAAGGCGTTGCCGCGCAGGTGCTGGTCAAGCTCGGTGCGGACCTCAACCGTGTCCGCCAGCAGGTGATCCAGCTGCTTTCGGGTTACCAGGGCAAGGAAACCACCGGAGCCGGTGTTGGCCCGGGCCAGGCCGAAGGAACCCCCGCCGGTTCCGTTGTCCTGGACCAGTTCGGCCGCAACCTGACCCAGGCTGCCCGGGAGAACAAGCTGGACCCGGTCATCGGGCGCGAATCCGAAATGGAACGCGTTATGCAGGTCCTCTCGCGCCGCACGAAGAACAACCCCGTGCTGATCGGCGAGCCCGGCGTCGGCAAGACCGCCGTCGTCGAGGGTCTTGCCCAGGCGATCGTCCGCGGCGACGTCCCGGAGACCATCAAGGACAAGCAGCTGTACACGCTGGACCTTGGGTCCCTCGTGGCCGGCTCCCGCTACCGCGGTGACTTCGAAGAGCGCCTCAAGAAGGTCCTCAAGGAGATCCGCACCCGCGGCGACATCATCCTGTTCATCGACGAGATCCACACCCTCGTCGGTGCCGGTGCCGCTGAGGGTGCCATCGATGCGGCCTCGATCCTGAAGCCCATGCTGGCCCGCGGTGAGCTGCAGACCATCGGTGCCACCACGCTGGACGAGTACCGCAAGCACATCGAGAAGGACGCCGCGCTGGAGCGCCGTTTCCAGCCGATCCAGGTCAAGGAGCCTTCGGTCGCGCACGCGATCGAAATCCTCAAGGGCCTCCGCGACCGGTACGAGGCGCACCACCGTGTCACCATCACCGACGGCGCCCTCGCGTCGGCGGCGAGCCTCTCCGAGCGCTACATCTCGGACCGTTTCCTGCCGGACAAGGCGATCGACCTGATTGATGAGGCCGGCGCACGCCTCCGCATCCGCCGGATGACCGCTCCGCCGGAGCTCAAGATCATGGACGAGAAGATCGCAGCCATGAAGCTGGAGAAGGAATCCGCGATAGACGCGCAGGACTTCGAAGGTGCCGCCTCGCTGCGGGACAAGGAGCAGAAGCTCATTGCCGAGCGTGCCGAGAAGGAACGCCAGTGGAAGACCGGCGGCATGGACGACATCTCCGAGGTGGATGAGGATCTCATCGCCGAGGTGCTGGCGAACTCCACCGGCATTCCGGTCTTCAAGCTGACCGAGGAAGAGTCTTCGCGACTGCTGAAGATGGAAGACGAGCTGCACAAACGTGTTGTTGGCCAGAACGAGGCCATCAGGTCCCTGTCCCAGGCGATCCGCCGCACCCGTGCTGGCCTGAAGGACCCGAAGCGTCCGGGCGGTTCGTTCATCTTCGCCGGCCCCACCGGCGTCGGCAAGACCGAACTCGCGAAGGCCCTGGCCGAATTCCTCTTCGGCGAGGAAGACGCCCTGATCACCCTGGACATGTCCGAGTACTCGGAGAAGCACACGGTGTCGCGTCTCTTCGGTGCCCCTCCGGGCTACGTGGGCTACGAGGAGGGCGGGCAGCTGACCGAGAAGGTCCGCCGTCGTCCGTTCTCCGTGGTCCTGTTCGACGAAGTGGAGAAGGCCCACGCCGACCTCTTCAACTCGCTGCTGCAGATCCTGGAAGACGGCCGCCTGACCGACTCCCAGGGCCGCGTGGTGGACTTCAAGAACACCGTGATCATCATGACCACCAACCTCGGCACCCGCGACATCTCCAAGAGCGTTGCCACCGGCTTCCAGTCCGGCACGGACACGCAGACCGGCTACAACCGGATGCGGGCCCGCGTCACGGAGGAACTCAAGCAGCACTTCCGCCCCGAGTTCCTGAACCGTGTTGACGACGTTGTGGTCTTCCCGCAGCTGACCCAGGACGAAATCATCGAGATCGTGGACATGTTCGTCGGCCGGCTGGAGAAGCGGCTCAAGGACAAGGACATGGGCATCGAGCTCACGCCCGCGGCCAAGATCCTGCTGGCAACCCGCGGCTACGACCCCGCCATGGGTGCCCGGCCGCTGCGCCGGACCATCCAGCGCGAGATCGAGGACCAGCTCTCCGAGAAGATCCTCTTCGGCGAAATCCACGCCGGCGACATCGTTGTAGTGGATGTGGACGGCGAAGGCGACGACGCCAAGTTCACCTTCGCCGGCAACACCAAGCCGCGCATCCCGGAGATCGCTCCGAGCGTCTAGGCAGTCAAGCCAACGGCCCCGCCTTCCGGAAACGGAGGCGGGGCCGTTGCGTTGTCACCTCCTTCAGCCCGACGACGGCGGCATCCAGTCAGCCCAGGGCCTCTTCTGAAAGCAGCGTTTCACTCTTAGTGAATTTGCGTGACCGGGGCCACGCTGGGGTGTTGAATCGGGGCATGGCTTCCGACGATTCAGCGACACTCAACGAAAAACCCGAGACACCCTTCCACGACCTGGACCATTACCTCGCCATCCCGCGGGTCAGCGGCCTGGCGCTGAGCCCCGACGGCAGCAGGCTGGTCACCACTGTGGCCACGCTGAACGCAAAGGGCACCGAATACGGCACCGCCCTGTGGGAGCTTGATCCGGAGGGGCGCAAGCAGGCCCGCCGGGTCACCCGGAGTGCAAAGGGTGAGGCCGGCGCCGTGTTTGCCGGAGGCGGTGACCTCTACTTCAGTTCCGCGCGCCCCGACCCGGAGACCCCCGACGCGGATCCTGTCAACGCCCTGTGGATGCTGCCCGCGGACGGCGGCGAGGCCCGCGTCGTGCTGACCCGGGCCGGTGGAATCAGCGGACTCCTGGCCGCCAGGCAGACCGGTGCCCTCTTCGTCAACGCCTCCGTGCTCGCCGGTGCCACGGACGAGGACAGCGATGAGGAACGCCGCAAGGCGCGCAAGGACAACAAAGTCGCCGCCATCCTGCACAGTGGATATCCCGTCCGCTACTGGGACGCCGACCTGGGCCCCGCCCAGCCGCGGCTCTTCGCCGTCGAACCGGGCGCCGAGCCGCAACCCGGCAAACCGGCAACAGTGGACGCCGTGGCGCCGCTGACGCTCCGCAACCTCACCCCCGACGCCGGCGCCGGACTTCGGGATGCCCAGTCGGCGGTCAGCCCGGACGGGAAGACGATCTACAGCAGCTTCGACAAGCCGCTCGCACGCGCGGACTCACGGTCTGTCCTTATCGCGATCGACGTCGCCACCGGCACCCGAACCGTCCTGCTGGATACCGAGGGAATGAGCTACTTCCCTGGGCCGGTCAGCCCCGACAACTCGACCCTTGTGGTGGTCAGCGAAAGCGGCACGACACCGGAGGAGGCCCCGCAGGTCAGGCTGCACCTGCTCGACGTCGCCGGCGGTGCGTCCGGACCGGGACCGGCGGGCGAAACCGCCCTGACGCCCCTCGCGCACGGCTGGGACCGCTGGCCCCGCCCGGCCACCTGGCTGCCGGACGGCTCGGCCCTGCTCGTCACCGCCGACGAGGACGGCGCCTCGCCGGTCTTCCGAATCAGCGTGACCGGAGACGGGGGAGCCGGCGAGGTCGCCCGCCTGACCGCCGACACCGCCGCGTATACCGACGTCGTGGCCGCCCCCGACGGGCGCACCGCCTACGCGCTGCGCAGCTCCTACGAGTTCCCGCCCGAAGCCGTGCGGATCGACCTCGCCAGCGGCGACGTCCTCCGTCTCCCGGCCCCCGCAGAGCGCCCGCACTACAAGGGCGCGCTGGAACGGGTGGCGACGACGGCGCCGGACGGCACCCGCGTGCCGGCGTACCTGGCCCTCCCGGAAGGTGCATCCGCCGGCAGCCCGGCGCCGCTGCTGCTCTGGATCCATGGCGGCCCGCTCGGATCCTGGAACGCCTGGACCTGGCGCTGGAATCCCTGGCTGCTCGTGGCCCGCGGCTATGCCGTGCTGCTGCCGGACCCGGCGCTGTCCACCGGCTACGGCCAGCACCACATCCAGCGCGGCTGGGGCGAATGGGGGAATGCGCCGTTCACCGACCTGATGGCCATCACCGACGCCGTCGTGCAGCGGCCGGACATCGATGAGACCCGCACAGCCGCCATGGGCGGGTCCTTCGGCGGCTACATGGCCAACTGGGTGGCCGGCCACACGGACCGCTTCAGGGCGATCGTCACCCACGCCAGTCTCTGGGCGCTGGACCAGTTCGGGCCCACTACCGACGCCGCGCAGTACTGGCTCAAGGAGATGACGGCCGAGATGGCGCTGGCGAACTCCCCGCACCTGCACGTGGCGAACATCAGCACCCCGATGCTCGTTATCCATGGCGACAAGGACTACCGCGTCCCGATCGGCGAGGGCCTGCGGCTTTGGTACGAACTCCTTGCCAAGTCCCGGCTCCCCGCCGACGAAAACGGCGAGACCGAGCACCGCTTCCTCTACTTCCCGGACGAAAACCACTGGATTCTGCAGCCGCAGCACGCCAAGGTTTGGTACGGCGTCGTCGAGCACTTCCTTGCAAGGAACCTGCTGGACAAGGATCTGCCGGTACCGGACGAGCTGGGACTTTAGGCGGCTGCCGACCGGCGAAGGAGGTTGGGCATGGCGCAGCCTCCTTCGAACGGACGTCGGGAGACTTCCCAGGCACAGGCAAGCGCCGCCGTAGGATTGGGTGGTGACTGAGACAATCCGCATCCGCCCTGCCCGCACCAGCGATGTCGGGGCGATCAAGACGCTCGTGGCGCCCCTGGCTGATCAGCGGATCCTGATGGCCAAGGAAACTGTGGCGTACTACGAAAGCCTGCAGGAATTCCGGATCGCCGAATCCCCGGACGGCGAAGTGATCGGCTGCGGAGCGCTGCACGTTATGTGGGAAGACCTCGCCGAAGTGCGCACGCTCGCAACATCGGACGCCTGGCGGGGCAAGGGCGTGGGGCACCTGCTTGTGGAGCGCCTGCTGGAGGAGGCTAAGGCGCTGGGCGTCTCCCGCGTGTTCTGCCTGACCTTCGAGGTGGACTTTTTCAAAAGGCACGGCTTTGATGTCATGGCCGACCAGACCGCCGTCGACCCCGCAGTGTATTCGGAGCTGCTGCGCTCCCATGATGAGGGTGTGGCCGAATTCCTGGACCTCGCCCGGGTAAAGCCCAACACGCTCGGCAACACCCGGATGATCAAAACCCTGTAGTTCGACGGCGTCCGGCCCGACGGCGTCTGGCTCGGCTACGCCTGGCCCGACGGCGTCTGGCTCGGCTACGCCTGGCCCGACTACCGCCGCCTCGACAGCAACTGCTTTGACGGCTGTCGGCGGCGCCGCGCAGGACAAAATTCGACTGCCACTTCCCATATGTAAATATGATGGATAAACTGACGGCGGTCCAGGGGGTGGACCACCCGACTTCCGGAGGCAAGAAATTGCACGAGCGCGCCGTTTTTCCAGATTTCTCCGCTTTCCAAATGACGATGAACGGCGCGGCTGCAGCTCACCGCGCCTCGGAACCGAACGCCGGGGAAGCGCCCGCTCAGGACCTGCAGGCTCCACCTCTGCGCCTCGCTGCCGGCCCGGGTGCCGGCCCGGCAGCTGAGACTAGTTTTGGGCGGCAAGCCGCGCCGCCGTTCTCCTGGCTGGGCGGGGATGCCTGGCCTAATTTCCCGTTATCGGCTGACAAGGGAACGTGACGCCGGCTCCAGAACATTCCGCTCCGGGCTGTCATGCCACGGAACCGCGTTTCCGCTGCTGAAGTCGGGAATTCGGAGCCTACCGCTGGCAGGGGCCCCGGTAGTAGGGTGAGCAAGCAAGCCAGGACACCATCCAGGGAGCACAGCCATGAAGAAGCTCATCAATGATCCCCGCGCAGTGGTTGACGAGTCAGTGGAGGGTTTCGGGCTTGCCCATGCCGACCTCGTGACCGTCTTCGCGGACCCGAAGTACATCGTGCGCAAGGACGCGCCCGTGGCAGGGAAAGTCGGACTGGTCTCCGGCGGTGGCAGCGGGCATGAGCCGCTGCACGGCGGCTACGTCGGCATGGGAATGCTCGACGCCGCCGTCCCGGGCGCCGTGTTTACCTCGCCCACACCCGACCAGATCCTTCCCGCCACGCTCGCCGTCAACGCCGGCGCCGGCGTCGTGCATATCGTGAAGAACTACACCGGGGATGTCCTGAACTTTGAGACAGCCGCCGAGCTGGCCGAGGCCGAGGGGGTGCAGATCCGCACGGTGCTGGTCAACGACGACGTCGCCGTGCAGGACTCGCTCTACACCGCCGGCCGCCGGGGCGTCGGCGGAACGGTCCTCGTGGAGAAGATCGCTGGTGCCGCTGCCGAACGGGGCGACAGCCTGGACGCCGTGGCCGCGATCGGCGACCGCGTCAACCAGAACGTGCGCAGTATGGGCGTCGCGCTGACTGCCTGCACGGTCCCGCATGCCGGGGCGCCAAGCTTCATGCTGGAGGAAAACGAGATCGAGATCGGCATCGGCATCCACGGCGAACCCGGCCGGAAGCGGATTCCGATGGAGAACGCCGACGGCATCACCGACCGACTGTTGGAACCCGTCATCAGCGACCTGGGTGTGGCGTCCGGGGACAACGTGCTCCTGTTCGTCAACGGCATGGGTGGCACCCCGCAGAGTGAGCTCTACATCGTCTACCGCCGCGCCGCGCAACAGCTGGCCGAGAAGGGCATCACGGTGGCACGCTCGCTGGTCGGCAACTACATCACCGCCCTCGAAATGCAGGGCTGCTCCATTACCGTCCTGCGCCTCGACGACGAGATGACTGCGCTCTGGGACGCTCCCGTGCACACCCCGGCCCTCCGCTGGGGCGTCTGACCGTGGGGCTGGACGTCAACTGGGCTGTCCGGTGGCTGACGCTCTCGGCCGAGGCCATGGCTGAGCACCGGGAAGAGCTCATCGAACTGGACCGGCCGATCGGCGATTCGGACCACGGTGAGAACATGGACCGCGGCTTCAAGGCGGTGATGGCGAAGCTCGCCGAAGCGCCGCCGGAAACGGCGGGGGCGGCGCTCAAGCTGACCGCCATGACGCTGATGTCGAAGGTCGGCGGGGCCGCGGGGCCGCTCTACGGCACGGCCTTCCTCCGTGCGGCCACGGCGCTGGGCGACGCAGCCGACGTCGACGCCGCCACCCTCGCCTCGGCGTTCCAGGCCGCACGGGACGGGATCGTGGCCCGCGGCAAGGCAGAATCCGGCGATAAGACGATGGTTGATGCGTGGACCCCCGCCGTTGACGCGGCCGCCGCCGCGGCCGGAGACAGCGATGTGCACAAGGTCCTGGCGGCCGCCGCGGAGGCAGCCGAAGCCGGTGCCGTCTCCACCGACCCGATGCTCGCCCGCAAGGGACGCGCCAGCTACCTGGGGGAGCGCAGTATCGGCCACCGGGACCCGGGCGCGGTGTCGACCGCCCTGATCCTGCGGGCCGCGGTCGGGGCAGCGGAATGACAGTCAAGCTCGTCGTCGTCTCCCACAGTGAAAAGATTGCCGACGGCGCCGTCGAGCTTGCCGCCCAGATGGCGCCCGACGTCCTGATCCTCCCCGCCGGCGGCACCGACGACGGCCGGATCGGCACCAGCCTCGAGCGGGTCATGGCCGCGCTGGAACAGGCAGCGGACGCGAACAGCGACGGCATCGTCGTCCTCACGGACCTGGGTTCGGCCGTGATGACGGCCGAGTCCGCGGTGGAGTTCGTGGCGGATCCCTCCGCCGTGCTGATCGCCGATGCGCCCCTCGTCGAAGGGCTGGTCGCCGCGGCCGTGGCGGCCCAGGCCGGAGCTGATGCCAAGGCCGTGAAGGAAGCCGCGGAAGCGGTGTACCGGCCGCCCGCCGCGCCGACGCATGCGCACGGGGGCCGGCCCCCGGAGGCGACCGGGGACTTTGAACTGGTCAACCAGGCCGGCATGCATGCCCGCCCGGCGGCGAAGATTGCCGGCGGCCTGTCCGGCATGGACGCCGAGGTGACCGTCAACGGCGCGGACGGGGCCTCGATGACGGAGCTGATGATGCTCGGAGCGGCTAAGGGAACGGTGCTGCACGTGGAAGCCAGTGGCCCGGACGCCGCGAGAGCCGTCGACTATCTGCGTGGACTGGTCGCGGCGGGTTTCGGCGAACCCTAGCGTACGGGTTCCCGCCGCACGGCTCTTGCCGCACGGTTTTCGTGCCGCATGGGTCCAGACCGTACCGCGGTTCAAACGTGCCCCTTTCAGGCCGTGCCCGTTTCAGACCGTGCCGGCCGAAGTCAGGTCCGGTGCCATCTGGGCCTGCCGGGATCCGCTCCAGGCGATCCATCCGCCGGCCACCGCCATCAGCAGGGCGCCCGCGGTCTGGGTCGGCAGGCTGCTTCCCGTTGTCGCCTGCCCGAGGACGACGCCCAGGACGTAGAACAGGGCGGCGCCGGCCGCCCATAGCACCCCGGCCCAGCGTGGCAGCTGGTGGGACCGCCACACAGCGATTCCCAGCAGTATGTTCCCCAGGAAAGCGAGCAGGAGGCCCAGCAGGAACGCCGCTGTCATTGTCCCGGGGAATTCCAGCTGCATCACGTCCTGGTTTCCGGCCAGGTAGGCCTTGCCGATGGCGGGCGTGGCAAAGGTGGAGATCACGGCCGGGACCAGGAGTAGGGCCGTGCCGGCGGCGGTGCTGACCATTGCTGCCAGGGCCAGGCCGCCGACCCTGCTGTTGGCCAGGCAACAGCCCAGGGCGAAGACTCCGAAGATCGCGAGGATGGTGCCGGCGGTGCTGCCCAGCAGGTGGCTCAGGTGGTACGAATCGGAGCTGACAAACCGGGCCCAGGCATCCGGGTCCTTCTCCTGGTCCGGTTGCGGCTCCAGCGTGGCCCAGGCGGTGACGAGCCACGAGGCGGCGAGGACCCACAGCCCTGCCCGGATCCAGTGGCGGATGTTCTTGGAGTTCATGGCGTTTCCCTTTCTGCTCGCGGGCTAGCCCGCCTGCCGGACGCCGTCGGCGTCGAGCAGCACTCCGGCCGAGATGAACCTGCCGCACTGTGCGCCATACGGGTGGGCGACGCGCGGCGTGAACGTCAGGGTCCGGCCCGGCAAAGGAACGCCCCCGGGGCCGGTACCGCCCACGCTGGCCTCGATGGGGGATTCCGTGAGGTGATCCAGGAACAGCATTCCCATAAGGGTGCCGTCGGGTGAGGCCGTCGCCGAACACGGACGGTCCTTTCCGTACCCGGGTTCGCAGCCCTGGTCCACCGTGGTGCTCCCCGGGAAAAGCTCAAGGTCAGCCTCGGTGCAGCGCCCGTCCTGGCAGGCTTTGAGCCGGAGCGAGTGCACTGAAGCGGCGTACTCCCGCGCTACGGTCAGCGCAACAACCGGTGCCTGGCCGATGTCCGGGCACGCCGTCTCTCGCTGGCACCCGGCGGCCAGGAGCGTGGTGCAAGCCAGGCCGACGAGCGCAGTGAACGTGCGCATGTTTCAGGGTAGTTCCGGGAGGACAGGGCTGCTAGGGGCTGGCGGTGGAGTTCAGGCCGGCAACTGGAGGCCGGCGGGGTGCAGCTGCGCCAGACCGTCGCCCACGAGCCCGGCCAGCGCGCGTTCCAGCTGCTCCGGTGCCGAGTTGAGCCGGTGCAGTGCGGCCAGCGGGATTCCGATCCCGGCTGCTTCGAAGCCCAGGTCCGCGGCGGGCCGCTGGAACAACTCCGGGGCCACCGGCGACTCGGCCACCCGCAGCACCGCCAGCACGGCTCCCCGCACCTGACGGTCCGTTCCGTGCCAGGACTGTCCCTTTGGGGTGTAGGTCGGCGGCGGCTCGCCTGCCGCGAGCCAGGCGCAGGAGGCGCTGACCGGGCATTCCGCGCACTTCGGCGACCGCGCCGTGCAGACCAGGGCGCCCAGTTCCATCACAGCGGCATTCCAGCGGACCGAGGAGCCTGCGCCGTCCGGCAGCGCCTGCGCGGCAAGCCGCATTTCCGCGGCGGTCAGCGACTGCGACGGCAGGGCCGAGCCGGAAAACAGGCGCGCGTGCACGCGGCGGATATTGGTGTCCACCACGGTTTCGCGGCGCCCGTAGGCGAAGGCTGCGACGGCGGCCGCCGTGTAGCTGCCCACCCCGGGCAGCTCGATCAGTTCAGCGTAGGTGCCCGGGACCTTTCCGCCGTGGTCAGAACCGATGGCGGCGGCGGCGGCGTGCAGCCTCAGCGCCCGGCGCGGGTAGCCCAGCCGCCCCCAGGCCCGGACGGCTTCGCCCGCGGGTTCCCGGGCCAGGGCAGCAGGCTCCGGCCAGCGCCGCAGCCACTCCTCCCAGACCGGCAGCACGCGCACCACCGGTGTCTGCTGCAGCATGATCTCGCTCACCAGCACAGCCCACGGTGTGCAGTCGGCAGCCCGCCACGGCAGATCCCGGGCGTTGAGCTCGAACCATCCGGCGAGGGCCTCATGCAGGGCGGCAAGCGCTGAGCGTTCGGGAAGTTCTCCCGGGCGCGCGGCGGCAGGGACAGCGGGGGCATCGGCTAGAGCATTGATGGATACAGCGTAGTGGATTCAGTTGGTGGATTTAGCTGGGGATTCGGCGTAATAGATGAGGGCCACACCGCGCCTGCGGCGTGGGAGGGCCGCATCCCCGGCGCGGTTCTCTAGCCTAGAAGGATGGGCAGGCAAGACAATTCCGGACCGCAGGGTTCCCGGCCGAAAGTTCCCGGCAGCGGCGCACCCGCAGACCGCGGCGCGGCGCGCGCAACCGCGCGCAAAACCGGGCCCAAAACCGCGGGCAAAACCGTGCGCAGGCCTGCCCGAAGGCCTGCCCGGAAAACGGTCAGCCCCGTTTACCGCCGCCGCCGCCTGTTCGTGGGCGCCGCGCTGCTGCTCGTGATCGCCGTCGCGTTCGGGGGATTCGCCGCTGCCTCAAACGTCCTCAACGCCGGGCAGTCGGGATCCGGCGGAGGAGAGACTCCGTCGGGCCAGGAGACGCAACCGGCCCCGGCCCCAGAGACGACGGCCTCAGCGTCCCCGTCGGCGTCGCCGACAGGCAACGGCTGCGAACTGAACCTCGTCACCGTGACGGCCGCCACCGACAAGCCCGCCTACGCTGCCGGGGAAAACCCGCTGCTTACGCTCAAGGTGACGAACGGCAACAAGGTGCCGTGCCAGGTCAACATCGGCACGTCGCAGATGGAGTTCCTGGTCACGAGCGGCTCGGACCGGATTTTCTCGTCCACCGACTGCCAGACGGACCCCACCGACCTGATAAAGACCGTCGCGCCGGGGCAAAGCGAGACGGCCAACTTTCTTTGGGAGCGCAACCGCTCGGTCGAGGGCTGCAAGCTCATCGACGCCAAACCGGGAGCCGGCGGCGCGTACTACGTCTTCACGGCCCGGCTGGCGGACAAGACCAGCCCCAAAGCCGTGTTCCAGCTCAACTAACCCCATCGGTTGCTGAGTAGGCGCCGTTTTGAGGGCTCAAAAGGGCGGTTGCGGAGCAATCGACGGGGTAATGGAGGGGGTTGCTCCAGCGGGGTTAGAGGAACCGGTCCAGCAGGCTCGCCTCGGCCATCCGGCTCAGGCCCTCGCGGACCGTCCGGGCGCGCTGGTCGCCGATGCCGTCCACCGTCATCAGGTCATCGATCGTGGCGGCCATCAGGAACTGCAGGCCGCCGAAGTGGTCGACCAGGCGGTCGGCGACGGCCTTCGGCACGGCTTTCAGCCCGGAGAGCAGCCGGTGTCCGCGCGGCTGGACGACGGCGTCGAGGTTGGCTTCGCCGCCGGAAAAGCCGACAATTCCGGCTATCTTGCCCAGATCGATCAGCTCGGTGGGGCCCAGGTTAACGAGCGCCTTCACGGCCTTGTCGATGTCGTCGGCGGTAGTGTCAGGCCCGGAGTAGTCGCGGATGATCACATCGCTGCCGGGACCGCGGCCCACGGTGAGCTCGTCCAGCTGGAGGGAGAGCAGACGGCCGTCCTCGCCGAGTTCCAGCACATACTGCGAAATCTCTTCCGAGATCCGGCGGACCATTTCCTGGCGCTGCAGGGTCACGGCAACGTCGCGGACTGTCACCATGGCCTCGATTTCCAGGGCCGAGAGCGAACTGGTCACCTGGTCAAGGCGGGAACGGTAGCGCTCCAGTGTCGCGAGGGCCTGGTTGGCCCGGGCCAGGACCTTTTCCGAGCCCTCCAGGACGTGCCGCAGCCCGTTCACGTAGAGGGCGATGATCTGCATGGACTGGCTGACCGAGATGACCGGGACGCCGGTCTGGATGGCAACACGCTCCGCGGTCCGGTGCCGGGTGCCGGACTCCTGGGTCTCGATGCTGGAGTCCGGGACCAGTTGAACGGCCGCGCGCAGGATGTTGCTGGCGTCCTTGTCGCAGATGATCGCGCCGTCCATTTTGGCCAGTTCCCGCAGGCGCGTGGGGGAGAAGTCGATGCCGATGTCGAAGCCGCCGGAGCAGATGGACTCGATGGTCCTGTCGATGCCCAGCACAATTAGGGCGCCGGTCCGTCCACGGAGAATACGCTCCAGACCGTCGCGGAGGGCGGTGCCCGGTGCCACCCGGCCCAGGGTCGCCTTGAGTGAATCTTCAGGGCTCCGAGCCATAGATCTTCCCTTCAAAGGTGCAGGTCACAGCCTGCAAGTGCGCCGGTTTCCAGTAGTTACCGGCAGGATCAAAAGTACTCGGTTGCCCGTTCTCACCATAGTAGAGGCAAAGAAGGTCAACTTCCGCACGGACAAGCCCCAAAGTGGGCCATCTGAACCTTCGCGGAACGCCCGGGGAATGGCCCCGCGGACGATGCAGCAGAACGGCGTTTTTGCGCGGCTGAGCTCCGGCGCCGCCCTGGCTTTCTTCCCGCATCGCGGAGGCAGCGCGGGCTGGGATAAACTTGAAGCCTTGGGTGTACCGTCGGCTGCCGCCGCCGCGTATTGGCAAGCACGCCCAGCAGTTCCGCAGAACCCCAGCAGAACCACCAGCGATCCCACCGGGCCAGCCTGATTACCGCCGGTCCGGGACCGCAACCATCCAAAGCCGCAGCGAAAGTAGCACCGTGTCCCAAGAAGTCCTTAGCCCCGCCCGAGTCCAGGAGATTCACAAGCAGGCGGCCCGGCGTCGGACATTCGCGGTCATTTCACACCCCGACGCCGGCAAGTCAACGCTCACCGAGGCACTCGCGCTGCACGCGAAGGTGATCGGCACTGCCGGTGCCTCCAGTGGCAAATCCAACCGCAAGGAGACGGTCTCGGACTGGATGCAGATGGAGAAAGACCGCGGCATCTCGATCAGCTCCGCGGCCCTGCAGTTTTCCTACCGGGACACTGTGATCAACCTGCTGGACACCCCCGGCCACGCGGACTTCTCCGAGGACACCTACCGTGTGCTGGCCGCCGTTGACTGCGCCGTAATGCTGGTGGACGCCGCCAAGGGCCTGGAAACCCAGACCATGAAGCTCTTCGAGGTCTGCAAGCAGCGCAACCTGCCGATCATCACCGTGATCAACAAGTGGGACCGGCCGGGCCTGGACGCGCTGGCCCTGATGGACGAGATCACCGAACGCACCGGACTCCAGCCAATGCCGCTGACCTGGGCGGTGGGGATCTCCGGTGACTTCCGCGGGGTCTGGGACCTGCGCAATGACCGTTTCGCCCAGTTCCAGCGCAACAACGCCGGCGCCAAGATCGCCCTCACCGAGTACTTCACCCCCGAGCAGGCCGCGGCAAGCCAGGGCGACGACTGGTCCAACGCCGTCGATGAGGCCGGACTGGTCATCGAGTCCAACCTTGAGTTCGACGTCGATGCCTTCCACGCCGGCAAGGCCACGCCGATCCTCTTCAGCTCCGCCGCGCTGAACTTCGGTGTGAAGGAGATCCTCGACGCCCTCGTGGACTTCGCCCCGCCGGCCGCCCCGCGGCCCGACGTCGACGGCGACGCGCGCCCCGTCGATGCCCCCTTCTCGGGCTTCGTGTTCAAGGTCCAGGCCGGCATGAACAAGGCCCACCGGGACCACGTCGCGTTCATCCGGGTCTGTTCCGGCATCTTCGAGCGCGGCATGGTGGTGACGCAGGGCCGGACCGGCAAGTCGTTCGCCACCAAGTACGCCCAGCAGGTCTTCGGCCGGGAACGCGAGGTCATTGACGAAGCCTTCCCCGGTGACGTTGTGGGCCTGGTGAACGCGTCCTCGCTGCGGGTCGGCGACAGCCTCTTCCTCGAGCAGCCGGTGGAGTTCCCCGCCATCCCGCTCTTCGCGCCGGAGCACTTCCAGGTGGCCCGCTCCAAGGACCCGAGCCGTTTCAAGCAGTTCCGCCGCGGCATCGAACAGCTGGAGCACGAGGGAGTCATCCAGGTGCTCCGCTCGGACATCCGCGGCGACCAGGCCCCGGTGCTGGCCGCCGTCGGCCCCATGCAGTTCGAAGTGGTGGAGGACCGCATGGCGCACGATTTCAGCGCACCGATGCGGCTGGAGCGCCTGCCCTATTCCATCGCCCGGATTTCGACGGCGGACGCCATGCCGGCGCTGGCCACCGTCCCCGGAGCCGAGGTGCTGCTGCGCTCCGACGGCGAATACCTCGCCTTGTTCAACGACGTCTGGGCCCTGCGCCGGATCGAGAAGAACCACCCGGACCTGACCCTGCTGCCGATCGGCACGCACAATCCGGCGAAGTAGCGCCCCGCGGTCCTGGGCCGGGCAGAAACAACTGCGCCGCCGGTCGTCCGGAAACCCGTTCCCGCGGTATCATAAGTAACCTTGCTACTTTGCTGGCGCCGTGATTTTTCGGCTTTCTGGACTGATCCGCCCGATTCTATTGGCGGGCCCCGCACCTGAGGGACAACGAACACGCTTGACTGACTACAACAGAAAACCCGGCATGGAAGCAGGCTTCCTGCTGAGCGGGCGCTACCGGATCGAATGCCTGATTGGCCGGGGCAGCCAGTCCACCGTGTACCGCGCCCATGACGAACTCCTGCAGCGCCAGGTGGCCATCAAGCTGTTCCGGGCCGACGCTGACGACCTTGAACACACCCGCCGGCAGGGGCAGGAAATCCGCATCCTCGCCGGGATGAGCCACCATTCCCTCGTGACCCTGTTCGACGCCGGCGCTGACCTGAGCGACCCGGCCGCGCCCCTGAGCTACCTCGTGATGGAACTGGTCCGCGGGCCGGACCTGCGCAGCCGGGCCGCCGAGGGCCCGCTGTCTGCCGCGCACATGGCGGTGATCGGCCACGACCTGGCGGATGGACTCTCCAACATCCACCACTATGGCATCGTGCACCGCGACGTGAAGCCCGCCAACATCCTGCTGGTGGACTACAGCAACGACGACCGGCGCCCGCGGGCGAAACTCAGCGACTTCGGCGTGGCCATCATGACGGGCCACGGCCCGGTGGCGGACGACGGCGGAACCTCCGGAACCCCCGCGTACCTGAGCCCGGAGCAGGCTGCCGGCGAGCCCGCCGGGCCGCTGAGTGACGTGTATTCCCTGGGCCTGGTGCTGCTCGAAGGACTGACCGGGAAGATGGCCTACCCCGGTGCGCCTGTCCAGTCCGCCGTCGCGCGGCTGCTCCACGATCCGGACATCCCCGAAGAGCTCGCCCCGATGTGGACCTCGCTGCTGACGTCCATGCTTGCCCGCGACCCGGCAGATCGCCCGGCAGCCCGTGAAGTCTCGCTGGCCCTGCGCCAGGAAGTCATCAACGGCGCTGCCCGGCACCGCCGGGACCAGGCTGCGAGCACCGTGGCTGAGGAAGGCCGGATGCGTGCGGTGGACCGCTACCGGATCCTCGACACGCCTGCGGACGGCGCCTTCGACCGGATCGCGGGCCTCGCGGCCCGGATGTTCTCGGTGCCGGTGGCGATCGTCAGCGTGGTGGATCATGACCGGATCTGGTTCAAAGCCCATCACGGCACCGGGGTCAGCGAGATCGGCCGCGATCCGGGACTGTGCGCCTCCGCGATCCTGCAGGACGACGTCTGGGTTGTTGAGGACGCCACAAAGGATCCCCGCACCCTTGCCAACCCGCTGGTGGCGGGCGAGTTCGGCCTGCAGTTCTACGCCGGGGTCCCGCTGCGCACCCCGGACGGCTACAACCTGGGCACGTTCTGCATTCTGGACCGGGAGCCGCGGGAGTTCAGCGCCGAGGACACCCGGACGCTGCAGGACCTGGCCGCGATCGTGATGAACGACCTGGAGCTGCGGCTGCAGAGCCGGGAAGCGATCGCCGGTTAGCCGGAGTCGACGGCGGGGACGCCGGCTGCGCTTCGCGCGCCGGCCGTGTTTAACGCCGGCTCTGCTTAACGCCTGCTCTGTTTAACGCCTGCTCTGTTTAACACCTGCTCTGTTTAACACCTGCTCTGTTTAACGCCGGCCGTGTTTAACGCCGGCCGGCGTGGAGCGCCAGTTCAAGTTCGAACCTGGCCTGGGGGTCCTCCAGCGCGTCGCCGAACAGTTCGCGCAGCTGCGCCGCCCGGTAACCCACGGTCTGCGGGTGGATTCCGAGCTCGGCCGCGACTGGGGCGCGCTGGCCCCAGTTCCGCAGCCACGACAGCAGTGTTTCCGCCAGCCGCTCGCGCTGGGCCGGCCGGAGCCCTTCCAGCGGCGCCAGGCGGCGGCTGGCCAGTTCCGCGATAGCGACAGGCTCCGCCCCGAGGATCACCTCGGCCAGGTGCTCGTCGGCCCAGATCGGCGGGTCCTCAGGACCTTCCCGGGGTGGCAGCGCCGAGGCCGCGAGCACTGCCAGACGCAGTGAATCGGGGACCTTTCCCCAGTCACCGGCCGGTCCCACGGCCGCCCCGCGGCCGCGCAGCGCCTTTTCCAGTTCCGCCCGTGCGGTCTTGCCCCTCCGCGCCGGAACCAGGGCCACGGCATCGGTCTCACGCTCGATGACCAGCGTCCCTGGCCCCAGCCGGAGCCGCAGCCCCGCGGACCGGTCGATCGGCAGGGTCACCACCACCATCCGCTGCGGCAGGGCCCAGTCAGCCATCGCCGCCGTCTGGCGCAGGGCCGCCTCATCCGCCTGCCCCAGCAGCAGCAGGTCAAGCAGTTCGGTGCGCCGCCGGTCCACCGCGCCGGCCCGTTCCGACTGTTCGAAGGCATACGCCTCGGCGCTGACGGCGGACAGTTCGTCGATGTACGCCAGAATCGATTCGCCCAGGTCCACCACCACGCTCTGGCCCAGATGGTGTTCCACGGACACCCTGGACATCTCGCGGAAGGTGACACGGGCGCCCATCCGGTAGGCACTCAGCAGCGCATCCATGCTCCGGCCCTGCCGGAACTCGCCGCTACCCAGCCCGGCCACAAGTTGCCTGCTCTCCTCCGACAGGGCGGGCAGCCGGGTTCCGGGCAGCTGCAGGAAGCGGTCCAGTGCGGCCGCCACGCCGCGGCGCAGCCCCCGCCCGAAGCGGCCCTCGATCGGGCGGGCGTAGGCCGGCACAAGCTGCGGCACGGCGTCGATGATCGCCTCGACAATGCCGGGCATCATCGGCCGGAGCATGTCGCTGACCTCACGCGGCAGGGCCAGCCACGGAGGGTCGTGGGCGGGGGAGGCGGAAGGGCTGGCGGGCGAGGCGTTCATGTCGGCTTCCATTAAGTTGTTGCGGGGAGACAGTTTCTTTGAGTCGATCGTATGCCTTGAATGAAGAAGTATGACCCAATCTGACATACGCTTGATAAATGATCCGGCTCCGTAAGCTGGCGCGCGCCGCATCTGTACTGACCACCCCACTGGCTCCAGAAGACATTCTGTCGCTGTTCAATCCTGTGTTTTCCGCCCGCCAGTTGCGCGGCGTGGTTACCCGGGTGGTTCCAGAAACGGCCGATTCCGCCACCATTTTCTTCCGTCCTGGCCGCGGCTGGCAAGCACACCTTGCCGGCCAGTGGGCCCGTATCGGCGTCGAACTCGACGGCGTCCGCCACTGGCGGTCGTACTCGCTCAGCGCGCCCGCCGGCGAAGACCCGGCCATCACCGTCAGTGACATGGGTGCTGTCTCGGGGACTCTCGTGCGCAACACGAAGCCCGGCGACGTGCTCTTCCTGGCGCCGCCGCAGGGCGACTTCGTCCTCCCGGAGCACCCGCGGCCCCTGCTGATGCTCACCGCCGGCAGCGGGATCACCCCGGTGATGTCGATGATCCGCACGCTTGTCCCGCACCGCCCGGACTCCGACGTCGTCCTCATCCACACCGCCCGGACCCCGGATAACGCCATCTTCCTCGAGGAACTGGCGGAACTGGCGGACCAGTTTCCCAACTTCCGGGTTATCCACTGGTTCACCGGCGAACGCGGCCGGCTGGACTTCAGCTCCGTTGCCGCGCTGGAACAGCTTTGCCCCGACTGGCGCGAGCGCGCCGCCTACGCCTGCGGCCCGGAGAGCTTCCTGGACGACGCCGAGGCGCTGTGGGCGGCGGAGACCGAAACCGCCGGACCCGCCGCGGACTCGACCCTCACCATCGAGCGCTTCAGCACCAAGCTGGCCGGCGGCGCAGGGCACGACGGCGGCCTGGTCAGCTTTGAGGCCTCGGACCGCGAGGTCGAAGCCGACGGCGACACTTCGCTGCTCGACGTGGGCGAGGACGCCGGCGTGCTGATGCCCAGCGGCTGCCGGATGGGCATCTGCCACAGTTGCCTAACCCCACTCCGGGCCGGACAGGTTCGTGACCTGCGCACGGACGAAGTCCATGGCGAGCCCGGTCAACTAATCCAAACGTGTGTCTCGGCAGCCGCCGGACCCGTAAACCTCGACATCTGAGGAGTACCAGAGCATGACGATTGTTTCCGACAAGCCAGACGTTTCCGACGAAGGCGCTACGGCCGCAGCATCCGGCGCCGTTTCAGCCAAGGCGCCCGCTCCCGTAAAGACGCGGCCGGGCGCACTCGCCGAATTCGGCAGCCCGACGCTGCGTCCGCCATCGGCCGCGCACCTCTCCGACGAGCAGGTCGCCGAACTGGGCCGCGAACTCGACGCCATCAAGGACGATATCCTCGCCAAGCGCGGCGCGTCCGATGCTGCCTACATCCGCCGGATGATCAAGATCCAGCGCGGACTGGAGATCTCAGGCCGTGCCACCCTGCTGGTCAGCAAGCACAAGGCTGCCTGGGTTGCCGGCACCGCGCTGCTCAGTTTTGCCAAGATCCTGGAGAACATGGAGCTTGGGCACAACATCCTGCACGGCCAGTGGGACTGGATGCGGGACCCGGACATCCACTCCACCACCTGGGAGTGGGACTTCGTCACCCCTTCGCGCGCCTGGCAGCACACCCACAACGACCTGCACCACCGCTGGACCAACGTCATCGGCAAGGACAACGACGTCGGGTACAACCTGCTGCGGATGGACCCGGACCAGGAGTGGAAGCCCTTCAACCTGGGCAACCCGCTCTACAACGCGCTGCTGGCCCCGGTCTTCGAATGGGGCATCGCGATCTACGACCTCGAGCTGGAGGACTTCAAGCAGGGCAAGAAGTCCAAGGAGGCCCTGGTCAAGGACCTCAAGGCCCTGGGCCGCAAGGCCCTCACACAGTTCACCAAGGACTACGCCGCCACTCCCGCCGTCGCCATGCTGACCGGTTCCGGCAAGCAGGCACTGTACGGCACCCTGACCGCCAACGCGGTCCGCAACGTCTGGGCCCACGCGGTGATTTTCTGCGGGCACTTCCCCGACGGCACGGACACCTTCACCGAGGAAATGGTCGAAGGCGAGACCCGTGGCGACTGGTACGTCCGGCAGATGATTGGCTCCGCCAACATCTCCGGGTCCAAATTCATGCACCTGATGACGGGCAATCTCTCGCACCAGATCGAGCACCACCTCTTCCCGGACATTCCGTCCAACCGCTACGCCGAGGTGGCGCCCAAGGTGCAGGAAATCTGCAAGCGCTACGGCCTGACCTACACCACCGGCCCGATCTGGAAGCAGGTCGGCTCCACCTGGGCCAAGGTCTTCAGGCTCGCGCTGCCGCCCAAAAAGGCCTAGACGCCGGGCTCAAACCGGTCTGACTGATTGACGCAGGGGCGTCTGCCAGGGGGCAGGCGCCCCTTTTGTATGCCCGGGCTGGATTGCGCGCCCGGGCTCAGGGCTTGCGGGCCACCCCGAGAACGTGGGCCAGCCGCGGGTTGCCGGGGAGCACCGAAAAACCGAAGCGCTCCAGGGCCTGCACCGTGAGGCCCGCCCGGGCGACCATGGCGGTGGTGTTCCGGTTCGGGTGGCATCCGCCTGCCAGCCGGCTCCACAACGGCGTGACCAGGTCTTCGGCCAGGCCGAGCACGGGGTGTGCCGAGCGGACGTGCTCGTAGAACAGCAGCTGGCCGCCCGGCCGCAGGACCCGGACCACCTCCGCCAGCGCAACGGACTGGTCCGCCACGCTGCACAGGACCAGGCTGGAAACGACGACGTCCACCGAGCCGTCCGCGACCGGCAGCGATTCCGCCACGCCGTCCTCTACGGTGACCGGCACCGGCGCCTGCCTGGCGGCGGCAAGCGCGAGCTCCCGAAGTGTGGGGTCCGGCTCGAGGGCAAGCACACCCGTCACCGCGGTCGGATAATGCGCGAAGCTGGCCCCGTAGCCCGCTCCGATCTCGACGACGACGCCGTGCGCCGCTGCCACGAGGCGCCGGCGGTGCTCCGCTGCCCCGCGGGCGTCCATCCGCGGCCCCACCCGTGCGAACGATTTCCCGAACGAGGGAGGGCGGGGAGTGTCCTCCGGCATGGGTTCCTTCCGCCCGTCCACGTGGGGGGACATCATTTGACCTCGATCACGCTCATCATCCCGAGGTCCTCGTGATCCAGGATGTGGCAGTGGTAGACCGAACGGCCACTGAAGTCGCGGAATGCGATCCTGACCGTGACGCGCCCGTTGGCCCGCACGTTCACCACGTCCCGCAGGACCACGGAACTGACGGCCTGGCCGTTGTCGTCGATGAGCTGCATCGGCCACACGTGCAGGTGGAAGGGGTGGTCCATCGGGCTGGTGTTGACCAATGTCCATTCCTCCACGGTGCCGGCTGCGACGGTGGTGTCGGTGCGGGTTTCGTCGTATTCGCGGCCGTTGATGGTGAACCGCATCATGCCGCCCATTCCGCCGCCCATCCCTCCGGACCCCGCGCCCGCTGCCAGGACGATCTGCCGGCGTGCGGCGACGGCGGCAGTGCGGAGGTCCTCGGGGACGGGCCGGGACGGAACGCCCCCGGGCGGAATGGCGGATTCGCCGTCGACCCGCAGCACCGCCAGGGCTGCCGACCCGCTGGCGGAGGCCGGTCCCCGCCCCATCATTCCGGGCATGCCGCCGCGGTCATAAGGGAAGGCCCGCAACACCGATTCGTTGGCCGCGGCGGTCATCAGCAGGTCCGCCCGGTTGCCCGGCGCGAGCAGGAGCTCGTCCACGGCTTGGGGATCGGCCGACTGCCCGGAATCCATGCCGAGCAGCTGCAGCCGCTGGCCATCCAGCCGGAGCCGGAGGTAGCGGGCCACGCAGGTGTTGATGATCCGCCACCGTTCCCGTTCCCCGGGGCGGGCCGTCAGAAGGGGGCTGTCCTGCCCGTTCAGCAGCAGCAGGTCACCTTCCCGGCCGGCCATCCGCTCCATTGGCGACACGGCGGAGATGTTGCCCCTGCGGTCCAGAGTGGTGTCCGAAACCAGCAGCACCCGTTCGGTGCTTACCGGGATGGCTTCGGGGTCTTCCACGATGAGCGCCCCGAACAGTCCGGCGAAAATCTGCCCTGCGACCAGGCCGTGGTGATGCGGGTGGTACCAGTAAACGCCCGGCGGGTGGTTGGACGGCAGCTTGTAGCTGTAGTCGTAGCCGGTGCCGGGCAGGACTGCGAGGAACACATTGTCGCCGTTGCCTTCCGGGGTCACGTGCAGGCCGTGGACGTGCAGGTTCGTGACTTCGGCGAGGTGGTTCTCTAGCCTGATGGCGAGCTCATCGCCCGGCCGCAGGCGGAGGGTTGGGCCCGGGAGGGTCCCGTTGTAACAGAGCGGGTTGGCCCGCCGGCCGCCGAGTTCCACGGGTGCGCGTGCGGCGTCGAGGGTGACCTGCAGCCTGCCGTCCGTGCTGCGAAGCTCGGCCGGGCTGCGCAGATCCTGGCCTGCCGCCGGGTTGCGCTGCCCGGGACCGCGTCCGGGATCCAACCCGGCACCTGCGCCGCCGGTCCGGTCCGTGGAAGCCAAGGCCCACCACAGCCCGGCGCCGCCCGCCACCGTGGCCGCCGTGCCCAGGCCGCCCAGGAGCAGCGCGTCGCGGCGGCTGACCGGCCGCATCAGGTCCCCTCGCCGAGGACTTTCAGGTTCTCGCGGTACTGGTCCGCGCTGAGTTCGCCCCTCGCGAAGCGCTCATCCAGGATCAGCCGGGCCTGGCTTTTTCCGCCCGGGAATCCGGGGCCGCCAGGGGGAGCCCCCGGCTGGCCATAGGGCGGCGCGCCATAGCCGCCGGCCCGTCCGGATTGGGCGGGACCGCGGCTGGCCCCGCCGGTGACCAGCCGGACCGCGAGCAGTACCAGGACCGCGATTCCGACCAGCAGCAGCAAACCCCAGAGCCACATCCAGCCGAAGCCGTCTCCGTAGCGTCCCATCATGGCAGATCTCCTCCGTGGGCGACCGTTCTGGTCCCATCATCCGCCGAAAGCCGGGGCGGTGCTAGAGTCCTAAGTCGCCTTTTGAGGCGTGAAACCGAGCTCAGCCGATCAGCAGGTCCCGCGAAGCCAAGCTCAGCCGATCAGCAGGTCCAGGGCCTCGGTCAGGTGTCCGATTTCCCGCACGGAGAAGCCCGCGGGCACCGGCCCCGGGCCGTTCGGGCTGGCGGGCACCACGGCGTGGGTGAATCCCAGCCGGTGCGCTTCGTGGATCCGCTGGTTGATGCCGGGCACCGGGCGGACCTCGCCGGCCAGGCCGACTTCGCCGAAAGCGATGAGCCGCTGCGGCAGGGGTTTCCTGGCCTTCGCCGATGCCACGGCCAGCGCGACGGCGAGGTCCGTGGCGGGCTCGCTGAGTTTCACGCCGCCCACCGTTGCCACGTAGGAATCGTCCTTGTTCAGCAGGCAGCCGGCCCGCTGCTGCAGCACGGCCAGCAGCATTGCCACCCGGGAACTGTCCAGTCCGCTGGTGGCCCGGCGGGGCTGCGCGTTGGCGCTTTCGGCCAGCAGCGACTGCACCTCCGCCAGCAGCGGCCGGCGCCCCTCGAGGGTGACCGTGATGCAGGTTCCGGACACCGGTTCCTTGGTCCGGGAAACGAACAAACCGCTCGGATCGGCCAGGCCCACGATGCCGTCCTCGTTCAGGTCGAAGCAGCCGACGTCGTCGGTGGGGCCGTAGCGGTTCTTCACCGCCCGCAGCAGCCGCAGCCGGGAGTGGCGCTCGCCCTCGAACTGGCACACCACGTCCACGAGGTGCTCAAGCAGCCGTGGCCCGGCGATGGAACCGTCCTTGGTTACATGCCCCACCAGCAGGGTGGTCATATTGCGGCGTTTGGCCGCGGCGATCAGGGAAGCTGCGACCTCGCGGACCTGCGAGACGCCGCCGGCGCTGCCCTCGACGTCGGCGCTGCTCAGCGTCTGCACGGAGTCCACGATCAGCAGGCGCGGCTCAAGCTTCTCCACCTGGCCCAGGGCCTGGCCGAGGTCTGTTTCGGCGGAGAGGTACAGCGATTCGGCGACGGCGTCGATCCGGTCGGCGCGGAGCTTGACCTGGGCGGCGGATTCCTCGCCGGTGATGTAGAGGACGTCCTGCGCGGTGCGGGCAAACTTGGCGGCAACGTCCAGCAGGAGGGTCGATTTGCCGACGCCGGGTTCCCCCGCCAGCAGGATCACGGCGCCGGGAACCAGCCCGCCGCCGAGCACCCGGTCCAGTTCGTCCACGCCGGTCGGCAGGAAGGCCGCGGACGTCGCATCCACCTCCGAGATCCGGCGGGCTGGCTCCAGCACCGCGGAAGCCGCCGTCGTGCGCGCCACGGCGCCGCCGGTTTCCTCCACGCTTCCCCAGGCCTGGCACTCGCCGCAGCGGCCCACCCACTTGGCCGTGGTCCAGCCGCACTCGGCGCATTTGTAGCCCGGCGCCTTGGAGGTCCGGGAAGTCTTGGTAGCCATCGCTCCACCCTATCCGCGCCCGGCGACTACAAAAGTGACAACCACGCTCCCGCCCCACGGCATCTACAGCGGCGGCAGGATGTCCCGGGCTTCCCGGGAATCGACCCCGGCCGCCTCGAGCAGGTCCACGATCAGCGGACGGAACAGCATAACCACGGTCTCGCCCTCAAGCCGCTGCACGTCCAGCAGCCGCGGATGCAGCCGGCCGGCGACTTCCCGCAGCTCCGCCCGCGCCGTCCTCATGTGCGTGCGGCGGACGCCGTCGTGCACCTCTGCCAGGCCCAGCGAGAGCTCGTCAACGGCGTCGGCCGTGTCCTGCAGGACGTCGGCGATGTTCTGCGTGGCGTCGTCGGACAGCGCCGCATGGTTGATGGCGCTGGTCAGCCGGCGGGCAAAGACGCGGCTGTTGCGCAGCGCGAGATCGATGTAGTCCAGCGACTGCGCCATCTGGTCCAGCTCGTCCCGGTGCCGGCGGTAGGCGGGCGCCAGGGTCGCCACCTCCCCGGAACTTCGGAGGGTCTGCCGCATGGAATCAACGAGCGGCTGGCAGTTCCGCCCACGGATGAGCGCATGCCAGGCCTGGGTCGAGTCGCTGTAGCTCAGCGCGGAGGCGCACTCGCGCAGCACCTCGGCGAATTCGTGCAGCAGCTTCTTGACGTCGTTGCGGGGTTCCCGGCGCGGGTCCTTCGGAACCAGGAACGTCACCAGCAGGGCGAACACGCCGCCCACGACGGCGTCGATGCTGCGGGTGAACGGACCCTCGGCCGGAGCCGGCAGCAGCACCACCAGCAGCGACTGCAGCCCGAGCTGGGTGGTGAAGATCGTGCCGCTGTCCAGGAAGCGCGCCAGCAGGATCGAGAAGAGCAGCACGACGGCGGCCTGCCAGAGCCCGGGGCCCAGCCAGTGCAGCAGCAGGTCGCCCACCACGATGCCGATGGTGCAGCCCAGGCCCACCTCGATCACGCGGCGGAGCCGGGGGTCGCGGGAAAAGCCCAGCGAGATGAGTGAGGAGGTGGCGGCGAAGAGCGGTCCGCTGTGGCCCAGAACGTTCTCGGCGAACGCATAAGCGCCGACTGCGCAGGCGGTCATCTGAACGGCCGGCAGGAGGGAGTTCCGGCTTCGGACCAGTCCGGTGCGGACCCGCCCGCGCAGGAAACGGGCGCTTGCGGAGAGTCCATTAGCGGGGGCCATGCGCACCAGTCTATTTGTTCGGTCTGCCGGTGCTGGACGCGCCACAATCACTACGGACGTGACGCAGGTAACGCAATAGGAACCCGGTGGTTGTAAGCCAATGTCCGCGCGTCGTTAACCGTGCGTTAACCCTGGACGGCAATTCTCTTCATCTGGGGCACCTAAATTCAATAAAGGTACAAACCGTACGCATCCCCTGCCCGGCCCTTCTCCGGCCCGGCACGCATAGAAAATCCCTGGAAGGGGTACATCTAGTGAAGGCACTCCGCTTCGGCCGCCACGCGGCACTCGCTGTTATCGCAGCCGGCGCTCTCGCGCTTACCGCTTGTGGTTCGGACAACGCTACGAACACCGCTCCCGCCAGCACCACCGCGTCGGGCCCCAAGGTCACCGGCACGCTGACGGGTATCGGTGCCTCATCGACCGGCGCAGCGATGGATGCCTGGAAGGCCGGTTTCACGTCCGCGAACCCGGGCGCAACGGTGCAGTACTCCCCGGACGGCTCCGGCGCAGGACGGAAGGCCATCATTGACGGCTCGGCCCAGTTCGCCGGCTCCGATGCCTACCTGAAGGACGAGGAAGTCGTCAGCTCGCAGGCCAAGTGCGGCCCCGACGGTGCCCTCAACATCCCGGTTTACATCTCCCCGATCGCGGTGGCCTTCAACCTGCCCGACATCAAGGAACTGAACCTCGACGCCGTCACCGTTGCCAAGATCTTCCGCGGCGAAATCGCCAAGTGGAACGATCCCGCGATCGCCGCCCTGAACGCGGGCGTCACGCTCCCGGACCTGGCCGTCACCCCGGTCAACCGCTCCGATGACTCCGGCACCACGACCAACTTCACCGAGTACCTGGCCGCTGCAGCGCCCGAGGCATGGACCGACAAGGCCGCCGGCATCTGGCCCGCAACCCTCCAGGGTGAGAACGCCAAGGGCACTTCCGGTGTAGTCAAGACCGTCACCGACACCCCGGGCGCCGTGACCTACGCCGACGACTCCGCCGTCAGCGGGAAGCTCGGCACCGCCCAGATCAAGGTCGGCACCGAATTCGTGAAGATCTCAGCTGAGGCGGCCTCCAAGGCAGTCGAAGCCGGTGCGCCCGTTGAAGGCCGCAAAGCCAACGACGTCGCGATCAAGCTGGACCGCAAGACGACCATGGCCGGCGCCTACCCGGTCGTCCTGGTTTCCTACCACGTCGTCTGCAGCACCTACGACTCCAAAGAAACCGTTGACCTGGTCAAGGCTTTCGAAAACTACGTAGTCTCCGAGGCAGGCCAGAAGACTGCCGCCGATGCTGCCAAGTCGGCCCCGCTGTCCAAGACCCTTCAGGACAAGGCCCTCAAGGCCATCGAGTCCATCAAGGTCAAGGCCTAGGGCTAACGTCCTCAGCAAGGCATAGTGGAAACACCAGCCTGAACCAGGTTCCCTGTCCCGACCAGGCGGTCACTGACCGTCTGGCGGGGCAGGGAACCTGAGCGTTTTGTCCGAAGTACCAAAAGATTCGAAGCTGAAGGACCCTGAAGTGACCACCACCTCCCTGACCTCGTCACGGGGCGCAGGCCGCGCCGGAGACAAAGTCTTCTCCGCAGCCACCCTGGCCGCAGGGTGCCTGATTCTGGCTGTGCTCTTCGGCGTGGCGCTCTTCCTCGTTGTCCAGGCGTTCCCCGCCCTCGTGGCCGCCCCTGACAAGATCCAGGGCGGCGAAGGGTTCTTCGCCTACATCTGGCCGATCGTTATCGGCACGCTCATCGCGGCCGCAATCGCCCTGGCAATCGCCACTCCGGTGGCCATCGGCGTCGCGCTGTTCATCTCGCACTTCGCCCCGCGACAGCTCGCCTCGGGCCTCGGCTACGTGATCGACCTGCTGGCCGCCATTCCGTCGGTGGTTTACGGAGCCTGGGGTGCGGCCTTCCTGGCGAAGGAAATCTCGCCGGCCTACAACTGGCTTGCCGACAACATGGGCTGGCTGCCGATCTTCCAGGGCCCCGCCTCCGCCACCGGCAAGACGATCCTGACCGCTGGAATCGTCCTGTCCGTCATGGTCCTGCCCATCATCACGTCCCTCGCCCGCGAAATCTTCCTGCAGACCCCCAAGCTGCACGAAGAAGCCGCGCTGGCCCTCGGAGCCACCCGCTGGGAAATGATCCGGATGGCGGTGCTTCCCTTTGCCCGGCCGGGCATAGTCAGCGCCGTCATGCTGGGCCTGGGCCGCGCCCTGGGCGAAACCATGGCCGTCGCGCTCGTGCTGTCCTCCGGCGCCCTCACCGCCAGCCTGATCCAGTCCGGCAACCAGACCATCGCCGCCGAAATCGCGCTGAACTTCCCCGAGGCAAGCGGGCTCCAGGTCAGCACCCTGATCGCGGCAGGCCTGGTCCTGTTCGTCATCACCCTCGGCGTGAACATGATTGCCCGGTGGATCATCACCCGGCACAAAGAATTCTCGGGAGCCAACTAAATGACCTCCACCCTGACTCCCGTGCAGAAGCGCTCGGCCCTCACCAAGGGCCAGCTGCCGAAGTGGGCCCCCTACCTCGTGCTGGCCATCGCGCTGATTTTTGGTGCGGCCATCCTCGCCTTGATCGGCTTCAATGCCTTCGGCTGGGGAATCGTCTCCGCCATCCTCTTTGCCGTCGGCCTGGTCGGCTGGAGCGCCGTTGTGGAGGGTTCGCGCCGCGCCAAGGACAAACTGGCCAGCTGCCTCGTCGTGGGTTCGTTCCTGGTTGCCCTGCTGCCGCTGATCTCCGTGATCTGGACGGTGCTGGTCAACGGACTGCCCGGGCTTACGGACCCCGGCTTCCTGTCCACATCGATGAATGGCGTCACGGGCGCCTTTGACAACAAGAGCGTCGAGGAGGGGACCCCAGTGGTCGGGGGCATCTACCACGCCCTCATGGGTACCCTGCAGATCACCCTGGTCGCGACGGTCATCTCAGTCCCTGTGGGCCTGCTGACCGCCATCTACCTGGTGGAATACGGGAACGACCGCCCGCTGGCCCGCGCCATCACGTTCTTCGTGGACGTCATGACCGGCATCCCCTCGATCGTGGCGGGCTTGTTCGCAGCGGCGTTCTTCTTCGCGGTCGTGGGACCGGGCACCAAAACCGGCGCCGTCGCCGCCGTCGCCCTCTCCGTCCTGATGATCCCCGTCGTGGTGCGCTCCAGCGAGGAAATGCTCAAAATCGTTCCGAACGAACTCCGCGAGGCCGCCTACGCCCTCGGCGTCCGTAAATGGCGGACCATCCTCAAAGTGGTCATCCCGACGGCGATCTCCGGCATCGCCTCCGGCGTCACGCTCGCGATCGCCCGGGTGATCGGCGAGACCGCGCCGATCCTGGTCACCGCCGGCTTCGCGACCTCGATCAATACCAACGTGTTCTCCGGATGGATGGCCTCGCTGCCAACGTTTATCTACTCGCAGATCCTCAACCCCACCTCGCCGTCCAACCCGGACCCGTCCTCCCAGCGTGCCTGGGGTGCGGCCCTGGTGCTCATCATCCTGGTGATGCTGCTCAACTTCGGCGCACGCCTGATCGCCCGCGCCTTCGCCCCCAAGACCGGCCGCTAGCCAGCACCGGCGACCCAAATCTTCAGCCCGTACCTCCAGCAAGTGAAGGAACATCATGTCTAAGCGCATCGACGTCAAAGACCTGAACGTCTACTACAGCAAATTCCTGGCCGTCGAAGACGTCAACATCAACATCGAGCCGAAGTCCGTCACGGCCTTCATCGGACCCTCCGGCTGCGGCAAGTCCACCTTCCTGCGCACGCTCAACCGCATGCATGAGGTGATCCCCGGCGCCCGTGTCGAAGGCGAAGTGCTGCTCGACGGCGACAACCTGTACGGCCCCGGCGTGGACCCGGTCACCGTCCGCTCGCAGATCGGCATGGTGTTCCAGCGGCCCAACCCCTTCCCCACGATGTCCATCCGCGACAACGTGCTGGCCGGCGTGAAGTTGAACAACCAGAAGATCTCGAAGGGTGAGGCCGACTTGCTGGTGGAACGCTCGCTGCAGGGCGCCAACCTCTGGAACGAGGTCAAGGACCGGCTGAACAAGCCCGGCTCGGGCCTGTCCGGCGGCCAGCAGCAGCGGCTCTGCATTGCCCGGGCGATCGCGGTCGAACCGCAGGTGATCCTGATGGACGAGCCCTGCTCGGCCCTGGACCCGATCTCCACGCTGGCCATCGAGGACCTCATCAATGAGCTCAAGGATGACTACACCGTGGTGATCGTGACGCACAACATGCAGCAGGCCGCGCGTGTGTCGAACAAGACCGCGTTCTTCAACATCGCGGGCACCGGAAAGCCGGGCAAGCTGATCGAGTACGGTGACACGCACACGATCTTCAGCAACCCCACCGAGAAGGCCACCGAGGACTACGTCTCAGGCCGCTTCGGCTAAACACCCGCTAAACCCCCGCTAAACCCCATCGACTGCTCCGAAGCCGCCCTTTTGAGCCCCCAAAAGGGCGGCTTCGGAGCAACGGATGGGATCCCTCAGCGCAGCGCCCGGGGACACCGCGTCACATGCGGCCTGCGGCCCTGAGTCCCGAAGCGTCGCGGGCCTAGAGCCTAACGAGCGGTGACAGGGACAGGGCCAGCACGAACGCCGCCGCCGCGGTGACGAGCGGTGTCAGCAGCCAGAACATCAGGACCCGGATTACCACTTTGCGGTTGGTGGCGGGGAACCTCTGGTTGGCTCCGGAGCCCAGGACTGCCGAGGTGACGGCGTGCGTGGTGGAGATGGGCCAGTGCAGCCCCACGGCGCCCACCAGCAAGATGGCCGAGCTGAACAGCTGCGCCACGGAGCCGCGCAGGGGTTCCATCCGGATCAGCCGGTTGCCAATCGTGTAAGAAATGCGCCAGCCGCCGGCCAGCGTCCCGGCAGCCAGCAGGGCCGCTGTGGAAAGCCCTACCCAGACTGGCATCGCGCTGCCGTCGGACAGCCCGGAAGCCAGCAGCGCAAGGAGCAGGACGGCGCTGGTGCGCTGGCCGTCCTGGAGGCCGTGGGCGAACGCCACAGCGCCCACGGCAATGCTCTGGGCGCGGCGCGCCCGGCGGTTGACGACGTTCGGCGGGGTGTACCGCGCCACCCAGGCGACGGGCCAGACCAGCAGGTACGCGCCGGCGAAGGCTATTGCGGGCGAGAGCAGGAGTGGCAGCACCACCTGGAACAGCAGGGAGGCGTCAACGCTCCCGACAGCGCCCCCGCCGACCGCTACGCTGGCGACCCCGGCGCCGGCCAGCCCGCCGACCAGGGCGTGCGTGGAGGACGACGGGATGCCCCGCCACCAGGTGTAGATCCCCCACAGCACGGCACTGGCCAGTCCCGCCATCAGGATGCTCAGCCCGTTTCCGCCGCTGGGCAGCTGCACCCAGGTCTGGCTGGCGGCCAGGGCCAGGCCGGCGCTCAGCCCGGCGCCGACGAAATTGAATAAAGCGGCCAGCAATACCGCGACGGTGGGCGTGAGCGCGCGGGTCCGGACGGCAAGCGCCACCGCCGCCGAAGCGTCCCTGAAGCCGTTGAGAAAGGCGAATGCCCCGGCGCAGGCGACCACCAGGACAAACAGGAACAAGATCACGTCAGGATTCCTTGACGATGATGCTGCCCACCTGCGTCGCAATCCGGCGCATGTCCCTGGTGACCCCCACCAGCTGCTCGGCGATGTCACGGTTGCGCGCGTACGGGGTCCACTTCATCTCGTTGAGCATGTCCGCCACCCAGACCCGGTGGGATCGTTCCGCGCGCTTGGCGAGGCGGAGGACCTCGATCCAGTAGTCCTCGAGGTCGTCCAGGTTGTCGAGGTTCCGCATGGCATCCACGGTGAGTTCGGCCTGCCTGCTGATGATTTCCAGCTGGTCGGCGGCGCGCTTGGGCAGGCGGTCCAGCTTGTAGAGCGAAACCAGCTCGGCGGCGGCATCGAGTTTTTCCATCGCATTGTTGAGGCCCAGCGAGAGCGTGTACATGTCCTCGCGGGGGAGCGGGTTCACGAAGGAGGTCCGCATATGGGTCAGCAGCGCGAAGTGCAGCTCTGCGGACTTTGCCTCATGGTTGTGCATGTCCTCCACCAGCCGGGCATTCTCGCTGGCCGGCGCGCCAACGATCTCCGAGAGGGTGCCCGTGGCGAGCATTATCTGGTTGGCCATTTGGGCGAGGAGTTTCAGCCCGGCGGGCTCCTGGGGGAAAAGGCGCAGCTTCACGTGTGATTACCGGTCTTCGGGGAGGAGGTGCACGGGGGTTGTCTGCCGGGCCCAAGAAGTGATGAAGTCCCGTGCATAGGTATTACTTTATCCTCTGGCCGGAAGCGGGCATGAAGATGGTGCCGAACCGGATACGCCTCTCGGCGGTAGGCCGCTCTAGGCGGCTAGATGTTGAAGCCCGGGGGTTTCGCGGTTCGGCACCGCTTTTAGTTTTCTACGTGGTTGGGGACAAGTCAACATTGACAGTCAGGGGGTCGCGTGCGTTGCGGTGCCCCGAGGGTGCCGACGCCTCAGTCCAGTTCGCCCAGGCGCCAGGCGTTGGCGGCATGTTCCAGGTCCTCGGCGGTCTTGACCAGGAGGTGCGAGTTGCGGGTGAGCTTGCTCGCATGGTTCTCGTTGCTGTGCTCGGCGCCGTCGGCCAGGGTGGCCTGGCCAAGGGCAACGACACGGCAGAACGCGGCGGAGCGTTCCAGCGCGACGTCGAACTCGCCGTCGAACGCGCCCGAAAGGATGGCATCGGCCATCAACTTCATCTCGTCCGCGCCGGGCGGCTCTGCGGCGCCTGCCACCACATGCGAGACCTGGGCAGTGTCCTTGCCGGCCTTGAAGTAGACGGAGATCCGCTCGGGGTCCTGAATCGTGGCGGCGCGGATGGCATAGAGCCGCCAGAGGGCTCCCGGCAGCGAACGTGCCGGGCTTTCGGCCCACATTTCGGCGATGGCCTCCAGGCCCTGTTCGTCGGCGAGCTTCACAAGCCGCTTGGTCACGACGGGATCGTCGCTGTCGCGTCCGCGGCGCACGAGGGCCTGGGCGGCGAGATGGGCGGCCTCGGAGATGCGGGCAGGATCAGCCCCGCCCGCGAAGGGCTCAAAGTCCATGGGGGCGAAGGCCTTCGGCTTGTGGTGCCGGTGCGGCCCGGGGGCGCTGGATCCTGCTTGCTCGCTCATGCCACCACGCTACTCCTGTGCTGTCGGGGAATCGAGCGCGCTCCCGGCACGCGCCAGCGCCCGACGGCGGGCGACGGCGGTGCGATGGCGGGCGACGGCGGTGCGATGGCGGCGACGGTGTGCGACGGCGGCGCCCGCGTGCGAAAAACGTCCGCCGGTCTGGGGTACAGTATTAACGTTCAGAAATGGACTGGGCTGATCGGCCTTGGAAGGGTGGATTTATCCGCAGTTTCAGGGCATTCGGCTGGGGCCTTTAGCTCAGTTGGTAGAGCATCGGACTTTTAATCCGTGGGTCGTGGGTTCGATCCCCACAGGGCCCACTCTTTTAGCGAAGAGTGGAAAACCCCCGGCATCCTGGCGACAGGGTGCCGGGGGTTTTTGTCACCCCGGCGCAGCGCAGAACTCCCACGAAATTCCAGATATCAGGTCGGCTAGGATAGCCGGATGAACGCGCACAGCCCCTCCGGCTCCGGGTATTGGTACGGACCCGACGACAGGCTCGACCCGCCTGGCGCCGTCCTGCAGGCCCTGCGTGACTACCGCACCGCGGAAGTCGCCCGGCGGCGATCCACGAGGGATTCGATGGGAATGGGCGAAACGGACCTGCTGGCACTGAGGTACCTGCTGCGCGCCCAGGCGGACGGCGAGCGGGTTGGACCCAAGGATCTGAGCCGCGTCCTGGGGATTACCACGGCCTCCACCACCTCGTTGCTGGACCGGCTGGTGGGCAGCGGCCATGTCCGCCGCGAACCCCATCCCACGGACCGGCGCTCGCTGGTGATCGTTCCCACGGCTGATTCGGATTCGGAAGTCCGGGCCACCCTCGGTGACATGCACCGCCGGATGATGGCCGTTGCGGAGGAGCTCAGCGCCGCGGAGGCACGGGTCGTGGTCAACTTCCTGCGGCGGATGAGTGAAGCCGTTGCAGAGCCGCGGGGCTGAGCCCGGATTATCCTATGACTAGCTAGTCTGACTAGTCATATGTATGCTTACTAACTGTGTCTATCCAACGTTCCACCCGCGCTGCCGTCGCGGATTTCGCGCCCGCCGCATTTCCGGCGCCTGCCGATCCGTCTCCTGCGCTTGCCCTGGCCGCGCCGGTCCACTGCGGGATGCCGATGGAATGGACGACGCCGGCCGCTGCCTTTATGACCGTGTACTCCTTGGCCCCAGCCGGCGCCGCGGCGGAGTTGCCGCCGCTCTGGCGCTGCAGCCGCGGCTTCCAACTGGACGGAATCGTTCAGCCCTCCAGTTTTTCGTCGAAGCTCAGCCGCTAGGTCCCCGGTCCGGGGCGCTGGCGGCGGGTCAGGGCGCCTGCTAGCCGGCCGCTGTAGTACTGATCACTGCCCGGTTGCGGCCGCCTGCCTTCGCGTCATACAGGGCGCGGTCGGCTTCCCGGAGCAGGCGGGGCAGCCCGGCGTTCCGGTCCCGCGCGTCGACCACGCCGAAGCTCGCCGTCGGCGCAACTACTCCGTCGGGCAGTGAACTGTGACCGGCCAGGGCGGCGTTGATCCGCTGGGCGATCCTTGCACCTTCTTCGGCGTCGACGCCGTTGAGCAGCAACGCGAATTCCTCGCCGCCGTAGCGGCCCACCAGGTCATCCTCCCGCACGGCTGCCCGGCAGGCCTCGGCGAACGCGCGGATGACGCCGTCGCCGGCCTCATGCCCGAACCGGTCGTTGATGGCTTTGAAGCGGTCCAGGTCCGCCATCACAATGGCGGCTCCGCCGCCGCCCGCGAGGGTGGCCCGGAGCCGGCGCTGGGCCTGCTGCATGAACTCCGCCCGGTTCAGCAGCCCGGTGAGCCCGTCCCGCGAGGCCCGTTCCTGCAGATTCTCGGTTTGGCGGGTGTTGTCCAGCGAAGTGATGCTGGACGAGACGACAACCAGCAGGACCATCGCCATCAGCAGGGTCACTCCGGTGCCGAACAGCACCTGGAACAGCGGATCCTCGGGCCCGAGCACCGCCAGCCCCACCATTCGGCTCAGGTAGTACACAGCGCCGCCGGCAGATGCGATGGCGAGGGACCGGACAAGATGCCAGGACTCCGCACGCTCGCGCCACAGCTCCGCCGAGGCGAGACCGACGGCTGTCCCCATCAGCGCCAGCAGGACAATGCTGCCGACCCGGGCGTTGTCGGAGTAGCGGACGGTGGCGTCAATGGCCACGGCCGCCGTCGCCGGGATCGCCAACAGAACGGGCCGGACCCGACGGCCGGCCAATGACCTGGTTCCGGCCCAGACGCACCCGGAGCCAAGCACCATCACGCCGTTTCCGACGCTGGGGGCCCAGGCGACTTCCTGGACCTCGCCCAGGAAGTAGAAGACGGCGGCCAGGAAGAACGACGCGACGGCCCCGCACCACCAGGCGGCAAACGGCGCATGGCTCTTGCGGTAGGTATCGAAATAGAAAAGGACCAGCATTGTCAGCGTCATCACGGCGAAAACCACCATAAGCGTTGACCGGTCGAGCAGCACCATAGTCGATGAATCCCTGCTGCTTGGCGGTCCTCCCCGGGACCGTCAGGCGTAGTTTCCCGCCGGATCAGGCCCCGGCCGGGACAAGTCTCTCAGAAGAGGCCCCGGCTGCCAGGCATGCCGCGCGGCATTTGGGCGCCGCCGGGGGTCCCAGGGCGACGGCCGGGGGTGCAAGATGGTGCAATGGATGCCGTCGACGCCCTCAATGAGATTGCCTTCTGGCTGGAACGCGAGCTTGCCCCGACGTTCAAGATTCAGGCGTTCCGCAAGGCCGCCGGAATCATCGCAGACCTGGAGCCGGAGGAACTTGCGGCCCGGGCCGGGGACGGGCGGCTCAAAAGGACCAAAGGGATCGGCGACCGGACATTCCAGGTGCTCCGCGAAGCGCTCGACGGCGGCGTCCCCGAGTACCTGAGCGGACTCCGGAACCGGGGGGCCGGGCCGCTGGTGCCGGGAGGGCATGCGCTGCTTGCCTCACTCCGCGGCGACCTGCACAGCCACAGCGACTGGTCCGACGGCGGGTCCCCGATCGGGGCCATGGTGGACGCCGCCCGACTGCTCGGCCGAGAGTACCTCGCCCTGACCGATCATTCGCCCAACCTCAAGATCGCCAACGGGCTAAGCGCCGGGCGGCTGGCGGACCAGCTCGGCGTCGTCGACGAAATCAATGCCGGCGGCGGCTTCCGCCTGCTGCGGGGCATCGAGGTCGATATCCTCGAGGACGGCACCTTGGACCAGACGCCGGAAATGCTCGACCGGCTGGATATCGTGGTCGCCAGCGTGCATTCGAAGCTCCGCTCGGACAAAGGAACCATGACGCGCAGGATGCTGGGCGCGATCGCAGACCCGCACACGAACGTGCTTGGTCACTGCACGGGCCGCCTCGTCCAAGGAGGCCGCGGCACCCGTCCGCCGTCGGAGTTCAACGCCGAAAAGGTCTTCGCCGCCTGCGCGGAACACAACGTCGCCGTCGAAATCAATTCCCGCCCGGAACGCCAGGACCCGCCGGACGACCTGATCGAACTGGCCCTCGACGCCGGCTGCCTCTTCAGCATCGACAGCGACGCCCACGCCCCGGGGCAGCTTGATTTCCTGCAGTACGGTGCCGAGCGCGCGGAACACAACGGTGTGCCGGCGGACCGGATCGTCACGACCTGGCCCCTGGACCGCCTGCTGGAGTGGGCGGCGTCGGGGCGCTGAGTGCCCGCCCTGGCGCCCCGCCTAGCCACCCGCTGCGTGCCTTGGGGCCTGCGCACTGCTCCCATCCCCTTGGGGCCTGCGCACTGCTCCCATCGCAGGGGTCCGCGCCCGGCCGCGCACCCCGGACATGCCCTCCGGGTGGCTTGCTTCCTCCGGGACATGCCCTCCGGCCGGCCTGCTTCCCTTCGGGACATGCCCTCCGGCTGCCGGGAGGACCGGACATAGTCCCGTTCTGCCCGGTCCTGGGCGTGAGGAATGGGCATGTCCCCTCGCCGGCCGTTTCGATAGCATGGGATTCCAGTAGGGCAAGCGGGAGGGGGTCCTGGCATGACGATCCGAGCGGAGCCCGAACGCTCCGTGGTCGCCCGCCTCCGGGCTGCCGGCTGCGTCTTTGCTGAGGAGGAGGCCCGGCTGTTGTCCGAAGCCGCCACCACGCCTGGTCAGCTGGAGGCCCTCGTGGAGCGGCGGGTGTCTGGCCTGCCGCTCGAGCACCTTCTGGGCTGGGCGGAGTTTTGTGGACTGCGGATCGAAGTGGACGCCGGCGTCTTTGTGCCCCGCCGCCGGACCGAGTTCCTCGTCCGGCAGGCCGCACGGCTCCTCGAGCGATCCCGCGGCACCGCGACGGATCCCGTCGTCGTCGACCTGTGCTGCGGGTCAGGGGCTGTTGGAGCCGCGCTCGCGGTGCTGGCCGGCCGGCTGGAGCTTCACGCCTCCGACGTCGACCCCGCCGCCGTGGCGTGCGCGGCCCGCAACATCGTGGCTTTGGGTGGTGAGGTCCACGCAGGGGACCTGTATCAGGCGCTCCCGTCACGGCTGCGGGGCCAGGTCGACATTCTCGCCGTTAATGCCCCGTACGTTCCCTCGGCAGAGTTGGCCACCATGCCGCAGGAAGCCCGCCTTTACGAGCCGCGGGTTTCCCTCGACGGCGGCAAGGACGGGCTTCGCGTGCAGCGGCGGGTGGCCGCCGCGGCGCGGCAATGGCTTGCGCCGGGCGGATCCCTGCTGATCGAGACGAGCCGGCGGCAGGCACCGCGGACCGTCGAACTGTTCGTCCGCAACGGGCTCACGGCCCGGGTGGCGAGCTCCGCGGGACTGGGCGCGACCGTTGTTATCGGATCGGCGCGTGCTGCGGCCGGCTAAGGATCCGGACCGGTGGAGCTAGGGAACCTTGTCGGGATCGACGTTGGTTGCCGGGCCGGCCGGGGTGGCCCCGCCTTCGTCGGACCAGTCCTGGCCGTGCTGGTCGTTAAGCGCAGGGTCGGACTCGACGTCGGAAGCAGCGGACACCGTGGCGTCGGCCGAAGAAGAGGTACCAAGGTTGACCGTCTCCGGGTGGGTGCTGTGCGCGGGGATACCGGCATCGGCAGCCGTGGCGCCAGTGCTGCCCGGCTGGCCGCCGCCGGTGGTTGCCGATCCGCTGGATACTGCGCCGCCTGTTGCGCCGCCTGTTGCGCCGGTGGTCCCCGTGGGGGAGTTGTCACGGTGGACGGCGGAACTGATCACCGTTCCTGCCCGCCGGGCCGCCTCGCCGAGCTGCTCGGTCACCTCGGGTGCCTTTTCTTTGACAGCCTCGGTTGCCGCTGCCACCTTGTCCTGGACCGGCTTGCTTTCCCAGAGTGCTGCCGCGCGTGCCTTGAGCTTCTCGTAGGCTGCCCGCCCGGACCGTGACCCGAAAACGTAGCCGGCCGCGATGCCGGCTCCGAATAGAAGTTTGCCTTTCATGCTGTCCTCCTGCTTATTGGTGGTGCCCTCAGAGGGTGGTCATTCAAAGTGTTGATGCATGTGCCAAAAAACCGGCCCCGGGAAAGTCCCGGGACCGGCTTTTCGGTCGCGTCAGTCTTAGCGGACTGAGCGCTTGGTGATCATGCCGTATACCAGCAGGACGATGATCGCACCGCCGATGGCCAGCAGCCAGGTGGAGAGCGAGAAGAACTCATTGATGCTCACACCGAAGAGTGCGCTGCCAATGAAACCGCCCAGGAGGGCGCCTACGACGCCGAGGAGCAGCGTAATGAAGATGCCGCCACCCTGCTTGCCCGGAAGGATTGCCTTAGCAATCGCGCCGGCGATAAGACCCAGAAGCAGAAATCCGAGAAAACCCATTTTTTGTTCCTTCTTCTTTCATTGAGGAGACACCCGGGTTGCCGGGTGCGCTTCATCCTTCTGCCTCAATACTAATCATGCTTAGTATAAAAGAGCCAGTCAGGAGCTGAAAAGCATTCCGTGTGGCGACTCCTTTCGGCCCATCGGGACAGAACTGTAGGGTTTTTCCTCATTCTTCGGTGTCCGGTCCGCGGCGCCGGGTCACTATGCGAGCCGCCGGTCACCAGGCGTAATCCTCGGGTGCTGTCCGGTGGCCCGGGAAGATTTCGTCGAGTCGCTGCAGTGCGCCCGGGTCCAGCGGCAGGTCCACGGCGCGGAGGGCGGCGTCGAGCTGGTCCTGGGTGCGGGGGCCCACAATCGGAGCGGTCACCGCGGGCTGGTGAAGCAGCCAGGCCAACGCCACGTCCCCGGGCTCCCGGGCAAGCTCGTCCGCGAAATCCTCGTACCGCCGGAGCTGTTCCTGGTGCTTTTTCAGCGTCTCCAGGGCGCGGCCCTCGGCGCGGCGCACCCCGGTGCGCTCCTGCTTGAGCACACCGCCGAGCAGCCCGCCCTGCAGGGGTGACCAGGGAATCAGCCCCAGCCCGTAGTGCTGTGCAGCCGGTATGACCTCCAGCTCCACGGCGCGGGTCAGCAGGTTATAGATCGACTGCTCGCTCACGAGGCCGTTGCTGTGACGGCGGGCGGCAGCTTCCTGCGCTTGGGCGATGTGCCAGCCGGCGAAGTTGCTGCTGCCTGAGTACAGAATTTTGCCCTGCTGGACTGCGACGTCGATGGCCTGCCAGATCTCTTCCCACGGGGTGTTCCGGTCCACGTGGTGGAACTGGTAGAGATCGATGTAGTCCGTCTGCAGCCGCTTCAGACTCGCGTCCAGGGCGCGTCGGATGTTCAGGGCGGAGAGCCTCGACTCGTTCGGCCGGTCCGACATGGAGCCATAGAGCTTCGTCGCGAGCACGGTCCGGTCCCGTCGCCTGCCTCCGGCGGCGAACCAGCGGCCGATGATGTCTTCGGTCCGGCCCCGGTGGCCGGTGCCGCCGTAGACGTTGGCGGTGTCGACGAAATTGATGCCGGAATCCAGTGCTGAGTCCAGGATCGAATGGGCGTCTGCCTCCTCGGTCTGCGGGCCGAAGTTCATGGTTCCGAGGCAAAGCCTGGAGACTTTCAGGCCGGAGCGGCCGAGTTGCGTGTACTGCACGCGGGGTCCTTCCCGGGGTGCGGAACAGGCGGATCCGTTCACCGGGCGCGGCGACGCCTTCGCGCCGACGCACCCGGCGACCGGGGGGTAAAACGACCGGACGTGCCCGGGCGGCCGGCCTCGGAGCCTAGCGTTCCAGGCGGAAGCCGAGCTTGATGGTTACCTGCCAGTCGGCGACCTCGCCGTTTTCGAGGTGTCCGCGAACTTCCTTAACCTCAAACCAATCGAGGTTCCGCAAAGTCTTGGCCGCCTCTGCGATGCCATTGCGGACGGCGGCATCGATACCTTCGTTCGACGTTCCGACAATTTCAGAAATGCTGTAAGTGTGATTAGGCAACTTCGCTCCTCGTGATCGCCATGGAGACCCGGCGGTGGGCCGTTCCTGCAGATTAGCGGACAGATCGCGGCGGGACTAGGGGCGGGAGGCTGCCTCTCAGGATCCGGAGACCGGCCCCGGTTCCGGACGTTTGGGTGCCAGCGGCGGGTCATCAGAACGCTTGTGGACGCGGCTGACCATCCAGGGGAGCAGATAGTTGGTGAACCAGGCGATGTCACCGGCCTTGCTGTCCCGCCAGCTTCCGGCAGGCATGGGCTTGGGCTCCTGCGGGCTCAGGGTGTGCGGGACGCTCAAGGACTCCAACACCATGGCCGCGATGGTGTGGTGTCCCATCGGCGAGAAGTGCAGGCGGTCAGGGTCCCACATACGCGGGTCCGAGAGCTGCCGCAAGGCCCAGAGATCAGCGATGACACCGTGGTGGCGCGCGGCGATCGTCCGGATGTTCTCGTTGAAGACGGCCACCCTTCCCCGGTTGTGGCCCAGCAGCGGCGTGTCGCGCCAGTCGGGGCCGGTGAACAGGACGATCGTGGCGCCGGTGGCGCTGAGCATGCCCACTCCGGCATCGAGAGTGGCAGCCAGCCGGTCAGGATCGCTCCGGTGAAAAACTAGGTCGTTTCCGCCCGCCGAGAGCGTGATCAGGTCCGGCCTCAACATGATCGCAGGGCCAAGTTGCCGGTCGAGGATCTCGCGCAGGAGCAGGCCGCTGACGGCGAGGTTGGCATAGCGAAAATCCGGCCTCCCGCCGCTGAGCTCCTCGGCGATGCGGTCCGCCCAGCCCCTCACACCGCCGGGACTCAGCGGTTCCGGGTCGCCGATGCCCGCCGTGAACGAATCCCCCATTGCCACGTAGCGGGTCCACAGCCCGGCATTTGGGCCCAAGGTTCGGCGCGGACCCCGCCCAGTGCCGGGGCCACCGGAGCCGGACCAGCCGGCGCCAGGATCCAAGAAACCGGCGGCGTTCACATCCCCAGCATTACGCCGAATATTCGACGTCCGGTAGGTACTTTGGTCCCTAGCGGGGCGACCTCCGGGCGGGCCGGGGCTTAAAGGCCGGCGTGGAAGGGGCCCGGGCAGCAGAAGCGCAGGTGTCAACGGGCCCATGATCATCGGCCGCCGGCTGGTCCTTATACGTAGGGGGGTATATTATGGAGACTAGCCCTGCAAATCCCGGAGGAACACATGGAACTCGATCCCGCCGACATGAAGCCCGTCATCAATCGCCTGCGCCGCGCCCAGGGGCAGCTTGCCGCCGTGACCCGGATGATCGAAGAGGGCCGCGACTGCAAGAGCGTCGTGACCCAGCTGGCGGCTGTTTCGAGCGCGCTGGACAAGGCCGGATTCTCGATCATCGCCACCGGCCTGCAGCAGTGCATGAAGCAGGAGGACCCCAGCCTGGACCGGGCCGAACTTGAGAAGCTATTCCTCTCACTCGCCTGAGCCTGGCCGGCGCGACTCAGGCGGGGCGGCCCGCCAGGACATAGGCCTTCAGGTCATCCAGGGTCTGCTGCATGTGCGCGTCCATGGCATCCCGGGCCCGGTGCGGATCCCGTGTTGACAGCGCCTCCACGATCTTCTGGTGGTGGCCGATCGCATGCGCCTGGATTTCGCGCACCTCGGACGTCTGGGTCCGCCGCCGTTCGAGCACCCGGTGCAGCGGCGCGAACAGGACGGCCACAAAAACATTCTCCGCGGCGTGCAGGATCAGATCGTGGAACGCCAGATCGGCCGCCACGAACGCGGCGACATCGTGCTTTTCGTGCGCCATGCGCATCGCTTCCAGCTGCCCGGAAAGCGCGTTGAGGTCGGAGTCGCTGATCCGGCCGGCCGCCAGCTCGCACGCCCCGGTTTCCAGCATCCGGCGCAGCTCGATCAGCTGAACGGCGGCCGCCGCATCGTCTTTCCCCTCCGAAGCTGCCCGTAGTACCGCCTCCAGCGACGCCCAGCGGCTCAACGGGTTTACAAAGGTGCCGCGGCCGCGCTCCACACTGAGGATCTGCTGGGCTTCAAGGGTCTTCATCGCCTCGCGGACCGTCATCCGGCTCACCTCATGGCGTGCGCTCAGCTCAAGCTCGCCGGGGACTGGTGCGCCGGGTGGGAATTCTCCGCCAATGATCCGGTCCAGCAGTTCATCTGCCACCACTCCGACCAGCGATTTCCTAGCCAATTTTCCCCATTCGCCGTCGCCGATGCCTGATTGACAAGTCTACTTGCGCGTCTTTGTGCCGTGTGCCACACTAGCATTCAAATGTTAGATGTCAGACATCTTACATATTTCAATGCAGCAGAGTTTCCCACATTGGAGTGCAAGTGCCTTTTGAATCAGAGCTTTTTGAAGCAGATGTGCTGGCCGCCTTCCCGGCCGAAGTCCGGATTCCCGCCAAGTCTGTGGCCGAGGCCCTCGAGACTGCCGCCTTGTCGTCCCCTCGGATCCTGGTGGTGCTCGACGACGATCCGACGGGCACGCAGTCCGTCGCGGACCTGCCGGTGCTGACCCGCTGGGACGTTGCCGACTTCTCCTGGGCGTTCACCCACCGCATCAACGGCCGCCGCCCGGATGCCGTCTACGTCCTGACCAACACCCGGAGCCTGGACGCCGCCGAGGCTGCCGTCCGCAACGAGGAGGTGGTCCGTAACGCCCTGGCGGCGGCGGCACTCGAAGGGGACGCTGCCGGCTCCAGCGCTGCCGGTTCCAGCCTGCGCCTGGGGTTCGTCAGCCGCAGCGACTCCACCCTCCGCGGCCACTACCCGCTGGAGCCGGACACCATCGCGGCAACCATCGCCGCTGTCAGCGGCGAGGAGACGGACGGTGTCGTGATCGTCCCTGCGTTTCCCGACGCCGGACGCGTCACCATCGGCGGCGTGCACTACATGCGCGGCACCGGCGACAAGGCCGGCAGGCTCACGCCGGTGGCCGAGACCGAGTTCGCCAGGGACGCGAGCTTCGGTTTCGCCAACTCCGAACTTGCCAAGTACGTCGAGGAGAAGTCCGGGGGGCGATTCCAGGCGGATTCGGTGATCGTGCTGGACCTGAATGTCATCCGCGCCGCAGGCCCGGACCAGGATCCCCAACTCTCGGCTGACGCCATCGCCGACGCCATCGCATCCGCCACCGACTCAACCCCCATCGTGGCCGACATCGTCACTGAAAACGATTTCCGCGCCCTGGCACTGGGTCTGGCGGAAGCCGAGCGCCGCGGAAAGAAGCTGCTCTACCGCGTGGGTCCGCCGTTCGTCCGGGGCCGCATCGGCCAGGAAATCCGGACCGAGCTCAGCGGCGCCGAGGCCTACGCGGGCAACACGCCCTCGGACGCCGGCGGCCTGATTGTGGTGGGCTCCCACGTCGGTGTCACAACCCGCCAGCTGCAGGCCCTCGTCGAACAGCACAGCGCCGCGCGCATCGTGGAAATCGACGTCGAAAAGCTGCTTGGCGGCAAGTCTGACGGGTACCCGGACGAAATCGTCGAAGCCGTCGTGGAGTCCCTGCGCAGCGCCGACGTCATCCTGCACACGAGCCGGCTGCTCATCAAGACGGACGACGCCGCCGAGAGCCTGCGGATCGCCCGCACCGTGTCCGCCGCCGTCGTCGCCGTGGTGAACCGGACGCTGAAGACCTTTCCGCCGCGCTTTGTCATTGCCAAGGGCGGCATCACCTCCTCGGACGTTGCCGCCCACGGACTGGAAATCCGGCATGCCATCGTCCGCGGCCCCATGCTGCCGGGCATCGTCAGCCTGTGGGAGCCGGTGGACGGACCCGCCAAGGGCATTCCCTTCATCGTCTTCGCCGGCAACGTCGGCGACGACCAGTCCCTGGCCCAGGTCACCCGCAAGCTCAGCAACACTTTCTGACCCTCCCCAACCCCATTTCAACGGAGAAAACCATGAACTACAAAGTCACCGTCCTCGGCCTGGGCGCCATGGGACTGCCCATGGCCACCCGGCTGGCAACCCGGCTGACCGTCCACGGCTTCGACATCGCCGAGCCCCGCCTGCGGCTCGCCGAAGAAGCCGGCGTCCGCACCTTCGCCTCCGCCCGCGAAGCAGCCGAGGGCGCGGATGCCCTGCTGCTGGCCGTGCGCAACGGCGAACAGCTGGACGATGTCCTCTTCGGCGGGAACGGCGTCGCCTCCGTGCTGAAGCCGGGCGCCGTCGTGATCCTGGGCAGCACCGTCGGAACCGACGCCATTCCCGCCACGGTCGCGCGGCTCGCTGAGTTCGGCGTTTCCCTCGTTGACGCGCCGCTCTCCGGCGGACCGAAGCGCGCCGCCGAAGGCGACCTCCTGATCGTCGTCGGCGCGGAACCGCAGGCGCTGGAAGCGGCCCGGCCGGTCCTGGAACTGCTCGCCTCCACCCTGACCGTCGTGGGGGACAAGCCCGGCGACGGACAGGCCCTCAAAACCGTCAACCAGCTGCTCTGCGGGATCCACATCGCCGCGGCAGCCGAGGCGATGGCCCTCGCCGACGCCCTCGGCCTGGACCAGGCCAAGACCCTGGCGGCCCTCGAAGCCGGCGCCGCCGGGTCCTTTATGCTGTCCAACCGCGGGCCCCGCATCCTTGAGGCCTACACGGAAAACGGGGCCGAGGTCCTCAGCCGGCTGGACATCTTCGTCAAGGACATGGGCATCGTCGGCAAGGCCACCCGCGCCGCCGGCCTCGCCGCACCCGTGGCAGCCGCCGCCGAGCAGCTGTACCTCCTCGGCCAGGCCCAGGGCCTCGCCGCCGCCGACGATTCCGCGGTCATCAAGGTCGTCGCACCCACCAAACGCACCGCCTAGGTCCCGCACCTCCGGATTCCCCCACCCGACGACGGCGGCACCCTCCGCCGTCGTCGGACCCCCGCACCCTTCCCGACGACTGAGTCGTCGGACGCCTTTGCTGTCCAAGGAGACACCCCGACATGACCCCCCTGCTCAATTCCCTGATTGTGCGCGCGGCCGACGCGCCCGTTATCAAGCCGGCCGTGGAACTGGGAACTCCACTGCTGCTGAGCATCGCCGTTGCGGGCGTCGCCCTGCTGCTGCTGATGATCATCCGCTTCAAGATCCAGGCCTTCGTGGCCCTGCTGACCGTCAGCGTCCTGGTGGCCGTGGCCGCCCAGATCCCGCTCAAGGACGTTTTCACCGTGGTGGCCAACGGGGTGGGAAGCACGATGGGCAAGGTGGCGCTGCTGATCGCCCTCGGCGCTATCCTGGGGCGCATGATCGAGGTTTCCGGCGGCGTGCAGTCGCTCGCTGACCACTTCACCGCCAAGCTCGGGGCCCGGCGGGTCGCCGTGGCCCTCACCGCGGTGGGCTTCCTGGTCGCCATACCGGTGTTCTTCGAGGTCGGCATCATCGTCCTGGTTCCGATCGTCTACGCCTTCTCCAAGATCGCCAACGTCCACCCGGTGAAGTTCGGCCTGCCCATGGCCGGCATCATGCTGGCCATCCATGTGGCCGTGCCTCCGCACCCGGGAATTGTCGCCGGGGCCGGCGTCCTTGGCGCCGACATCGGACTGATCGCCCTGATTTCGCTGGCGATCTGCGTGCCGCTCGGCTTCCTGTCCTACTGGGTCGCGGCGATCATGAACCGGACGACATACGCGCTGCTGCCGGCCGTTAAAACCCAGGTGGACGAGTTCGGCTCCGGCACCGTGGTGCACCCCGGCCACACCGGAAAGGACCACCACACGGTGGCCCCGCCCCGCCCGGGCCTGATCATCTTCCTCATCGCCACACCTATCGCGCTGATCCTCCTTGGCACGGTCGGCACCCTCGTGATCGACAAGAACAACGTCTGGTACGGCGTCGCTGCCTTCGTTGGCAACCCGGTCTTCGCGCTCCTCGTGGCCGTCGCGCTCTCCTTCCTCCTCCTCGCCGTCCGCCGGCAGTGGTCGCTGACGGAAACCGGCGAAATCTTTGAAGGTGCCCTGCCCCCGATCGCCTCCATCCTCCTGGTCGTTGCGGCCGGCGGCGTCTTCGGCAGCGTCCTGCAGGTGAGCGGAATCGGGAAGGCGCTCTCCGAATCGCTCGACACTCTCGGCGTGCCGCTGCTGCTGCTGGGCTTCATCATCTCGCTGGCCCTCCGCGCCGCCCAGGGCTCGGCCACCGTCGCGATCGTGACGACGGCGGGCCTGCTCTCTTCCGCCGTCGCCGGCGGCGGCTACACGCCGGCGCAGATTGCCGTGATCGTGATCGCCATCGGGTTCGGCGCCCTCGGCCTTTCGCATGTGACCGACGCGGGGTTCTGGGTGGTCGTCAGGTACTACGGCCTGACTGTCGCGGACGGCCTCAGGACCTGGACGGTGCTCACCACCATCCTGGGCCTTGCCGGCTTCGCGCTGACCTTCGTGGCCTGGATCCTGGTCGGAGGCCTGAGCGCCTGATGCGGGCCCGTCTAGATCAGCTGGTCCATTCAGCCCTCCAGCAGGGATCCGCCGTTCCGGCTTTCACCTGCTATGACTTCACCACCGCGCTCGCCGTGGTGGCCGCGGCGGAGCATGCCAACCGCGGCGCCATCCTGCTGGTCTCGCCGAGCACGGCGGCCACACCGAACGGCCTGCGGCTGGTCGCGGCGCTGCGCGGCCTCGCGGACGGCGCCGGCGTTCCCGTCGTCGTCCAGCTCGACCATGCATCCGATCTCCGCCTGATCGCCGACGCCGTTGCCGCCGGCGCCGACGCCGTCCTGGTGGACGGATCGTCGCTGGAGTACGAGGACAACATCGCCCTGGTCCGGGCGGCCCGCGCCGCCCTGGACGGCGCCGGCGCGGCGGAGACAGTCATCGAGGCGGAACTCGGCGTCCTCGCCGGCGACGAGGACAGGGCCTTCGGGTCCGACGCCGCGGGCAGCGCCCCGGCAGCCGGCACGGCCGGACTCACCGACTCCGCCCAGGTGGAAGACTTCGTGGCCCGCACCGGGGCCCAGCTGCTGGCCGTCGCCGTGGGCAACGTCCACGGCGAGTACCAGGGCGAGCCGGAGTTGCGCTGGGACGTACTGCAGGACATCGCCGTACGGACCCGCGTTCCCCTGGTGCTGCACGGCGCCTCGGGAATCCCCTCCACCGAGCTCGTCAAAGCCGCCGCCATGAACGTGGGCAAGGTCAATTTCAACACCGAGCTGCGCACCGGCGTTCTGGAGACCCTCGAGGCACGCACGGCGGTGCACCGGAGGGACGGCGAGAACCTGCAGGGATTGCTGGCCGAGTGGGATACCGCGGCTGGGACGTTCGCGGCCGCGGCGCTTGCCACCCTGTCACGCTGATCCGCTGATCCGCTGGCGGGACGGAAACCGGGGGAGGCCAGGGTCAACCCATGATCCTGGCCTCCCTCATGACCGGCGGTACTGGCCGCCGGCCCGGACAAGGCCGACAATGGAGCAACATGGCAGCACCCACCCTTCCGGGTGCTGCCAGCTTCCCTAAGAGGCTCCATGGTTCCACGGCACCAATCCGGCCGGCCAGCGGTTCGGCCCGGCCACGACCCGGTGATTGATCTCGCCCGGTTCTTCTGCCTTGCGCTCGTGGTGGTGGCGCATACCATGATGGTCAGCCCCGAGCTGCAACCCGACGGAACCGTGATCTCCGAGAACACGCTCGGCAACCAGCACTGGTTCGAACCGGTCGTCTGGATCCTGCAGGTCATGCCGCTGTTCTTCGTTCTCGGGGGCATTACCGGCCTGCAGTCCTGGCACCGCCTCAGCGCCCGGGGCGGCAGTGCCTTCGACTTCATGCAGGCCCGGATGCTGCGGCTCATCCGCCCGGCCGCTGTGCTGCTCGCGTTCATGTTTACCGGGCTCTGGGCGGCGCGGCTTGCCGGTGTGGACCCGCAGGTCATCCAGCTGCTGGCTGCCGGCGCAGGCATGCCGTTGTGGTTCCTCGCCGCGTACCTCGCGGCGCAGCTGAACCTTCCACTGCTTGCCCGGCTGCAGCCCGGGCGCCCTGGCAGCCCTGGCAGCCCTGGCAGCCCTGGTCGCGCTGGTAGTGACTGGCGACTGCCTCCGGGGGGCCGTGCCGCCGCTGGCGTACTTCAACATAATCTTCCTGTGGTGTGCCGTGCAGCAGCTCGGATTCTTCCTCGCCGACGGCGGACCTGCGGCTCCCGGCCGTCCTGCGCTGGCGGTCCTCATCCTGGCGAGCAACCTGCTGCTGGGCCTGCTCGTGTGGCTGGGGCTGTACTCCGGGAACATGCTGGTGAACCTCAATCCGCCCAACCTGGCCATGCTGCTGCTCGGAGTCTCGCAGGCCGCGGCCCTGCAGCTCCTGCGGCCCCTGCTGGCGGACCTGGGGTCGCTCGCGCCGGTGCGGGGTTTCCTGGGAGTGGCCGGGCGGCGGTCAATGACCGTCTACCTCTGGCACCTGCCGCTGTTCGCGGCGCTGTCCGGGCTGCTGCTGCTGACCGATTTTCCGCAGCCGGCAGGGGGAACCGCAACCTGGTGGTGGGGGCGGCCACTCGTGCTGCTGGCACTGATCGGCCTGCTGCTTCCCGTGCTGGCACTTTTTGGCCGGCTTGAGGAACGTCCGACGACGGATGCCGCCGCCCGGCCCCGTCCGGCGGCCGCGGTGGTGACGGCCGCCGCCGTCGTCTATGTCCCGATGGCTGACGCCGCCCTCAACGGGCTCAACCTGGGCCTGCTCGGCGGGGGAGCGGCGTGTTTCGCGCTCGCCGTGCTGTTGCTGGGGCGGATGCCGGCCCGGTTCGTGGCTGGTCCGGGCGTCGGCGGATCGGGTCCGCCATTGCCACGCCCGCCTTTACGTGCCAATGTCGAACCATGACGGAGAACTCGGCAGCCACTGAAGACACGTTCAGCCCGGACGTTTCCACCACCCGGAATGATGAGCTGCACCGCTACGAACTCCGTGTCGGTGACAAGCTTGCCGTCCAGATCCGATTCATCGACGAACCGGGCCATGTGGACTTCATCCACACCGACACGGCGGAGCAGTTCCAGGGCCAAGGGCTGGGCAAGGTGCTGGCCCATTTCGCCCTCGATGACGTCGTGGCGTCCGGCAAGCGAATCATTCCGAACTGCCCGTTTATGTACCGTTATTTGCGCAAGCACGACGCCTACACCCAGTACATCGACTGGCCGGAGCGCCCACCGGCCGGAGCCTGAAAGGGGACCGGGGCCGGACAGGGCGGCTGAACGGCCGGCACCGCTTGTGACCGCGGCAACAACCTCGTAAAGTTTGTACTGAGTTATGCAGCTGGCTCATGGACGTGTCGCTTTGGAGAACCCGTGAATCATAAACTGCGTGTGCTTGTCCGTGTGGATGTCGATCCCGGACATGTGACCCTCGAAGTCACCGGTTGCCTCACCCAACCAGACTTCCCCGCGCTGCTGCACATCATGCAGCGGGCAGGCCGCCTCGGCGCCGGCACCGATGTCATCATCGACCTCCACGGGGTGTCCCACCTGGACCCCGAGATCCTCCTGCAGTTAAGGGCCATTGCCGCGGCCAGCGTGGTTGCCGCCGCGCCGGACCCCGGAGCCCCTGAATCCGCGCCCGGCGGGGACGCGGAGCCGTTCCGGGTCACCCTGTCGGAACCCGCGGAGCTGCCGATCTGCCTCCTTCACGTGGGCGCCGACGGCGCGGTCCTGGCCGGTCTCGAGGGGCAGCTCCCGGTAGTCCCGCTGTTTGACGTCGCGGCCGCGTCCGTCGCCGACGGCGCCGTCGGAGTGCCTTCGGTCAGTGCCGATTTCAGCGGGAATGGCCGGAAGGACTCCGGACGGGGCGAGACCAACAGCCCCTTCGTCGAGGGGCCCGGCACGATCAACGGCCTCGAGCCCGCCGAGTACTTCGAGGGCACTCTCGACCCGGCCGCCACTGTCCGGGCATTGTCCGACGCCGCCCTGGGCCAGCTGGCTGACGCCCTGTACCGGCACCTCGACACGGACAGCCCGTCCTTCGGGGCGCACACCTGGTACGAACTGGCGGCCGAAGAGCTGGAGAACCGCAAGCTGAGCGGCGCGGACGGCGCCGCGGAGGACGACCTGGCAGCCGGGCAGGCCATTGCCTGAGTCGGGGCCCGGCAGGGATAGGCTGTCGCCATGACTGCACCTACTGCCTCTACTGCGACGCCGGCGGGCACTGCCCTGGTCACCGGGGCAACGGCCGGCATTGGAGCGGAGTTCGCCCGGCAGCTCGCCGAACAGGGACACAACCTGGTGCTGGTGGCCCGCGACGCCACCCGGCTGCAGGCCACGGCCGCGGAGCTGCAAAACCGCTACAGCATCAGCGCCGAGGTGCTTCCTGCGGACCTGACGGACGACGCCGGTGTGGCGGCTGTTGTGGCCCGGCTCACGGATCCGGTCCGCCCGGTCGAGATCCTGGTCAACAACGCCGGGATGGGCCTGCTGCTTTCCTTTGAGGAAAACGACATCGAGGAGGAGAGGAAGCACCTCAAACTGCACGTGGAGACCGCGATGCAGTTGACGCATGCCGTGCTGCAGGGCATGCTCCGGCGACATTCCGGCAGGATTATCAACGTCGCCAGCGTGGCCGCGTTCCTTCCCCGGGGCAGCTACTCGGCGGCGAAGGCGTGGCTGGTCAGCTTCAGCCGCTGGGCCAACCTCGCCTATTCCAAACAGGGCGTCAAGGTGACGGCGGTCTGCCCGGGGTTTACCCACACCGAGTTCCACGACCGCATGGGCATGGACAAAACGGTGACCCCGAGGTGGTTGTGGCTGCGGGCCGGGCGTGTGGTGCGGGAGGGCCTCGCTGACAACGCGCGGGGCAAGGCAGTTTCCATCCCGACCAGACGATACAAGGTGCTGACGGCGGCTGCCCGCCTGCTCCCGGACAGGCTCGTGGCCGGTCCGCCCCGCCGCGCCAAATAGCCGTTCAGCGCGGTAGGTCCGGCGTCGGACCCGATTGGACGGCCCGCGCAGCAGCAGCGGGCCTCAACGGGCCGGACACACCAAAGGCCCGCCGTATGTGTTTCCCAAAAACGGGTACAACACACACGGCGGGCCTCACAGGGCGGGACGCTACGACAGAATCCGGCTTAGCCGGCCCGGCCCAGGACGAACCGGACGGGCTGGCCGTGCGACGGGCTCAGGCTCAGACCGGAACCTTTTCGGTCTCCCGGGGCGCCGCCGGAGCAGCACCCGACTCGGCCGCCGTCGCGGTGAAGGGCATGTCCATTTCGACCAGGTCGATCAGCGGGTTCTCGTCCTGGTTCGCAACGATGTCCTTGGCTTCGGCCTGCGTGGCCACGCTGGGCATGGAGCCCGGCAGCGGGCGCTGGGCCGATTCCTTGAGGAAGTAGATCGCAACGGCACCGATCGCCGAGGTGGCCATCAGGTAATAGGCCGGCATCATGTCATCGCCGGTGGCCCCGATCAGGGCGGCAACGATAAACGGTGTGGTGCCGCCAAAGATGGCCACCGAGAAGTTGTACGCGATGCCCATGGCGCCGTAACGGCTCGCCGTCGGGAACTGCGCCGGCAGGGCCGAGGCCAGGTTTGCCACGTAGAAGGTGACCGGGAAGGCGATCATGCCCAGGCCCAGGAGGGTGGACCAGATTTCTCCGACGCCGATCAGCATAAACGCCGGGGCAGCCAGGACCACGGTGCTGAGCGCGCCGATCCACAGCACCGGGCGGCGGCCGATCCTGTCGGACAGCTTGCCGGTGAGCGGAATGCAGAGGCTCATGACGACCAGCACGGGAATGGTCAGCAGGGTGCCGTGCACCGGATCGTAGCCCTTGGACTCGGTCAGGTACGTCGGCATGTAGGACGTCAGGGCGTAGCCTGCGGTGTTCGCGGCTGCCACCAGGATCATGGCAACGATGAGTGAACGCCAGTAGGCCTTGACGATGCCGACCGGTCCCTTCGACGCGGTGACGTCGGAGGAGATGGCGTTGGCTGCGTTTTCCTGCTGGGCGTCCAGGGTGGCCTGGAACTGCGGGGATTCCTCGATCTTGTTACGGAAGTAGATCGCGATCAGGCCCAGCGGGCCGGCAAGCAGGAACGGGATCCGCCAGCCCCACTCCTCCATGGCGCTCTGGCCGAGGGTGAGCTGCAGCGCCGAGACGAGTGCGGCGCCGAGGGCGAAGCCGATGTAGCTGCCCATGTCCAGGAAGCTGGCGAAGAAGCCGCGGCGTTTGTCCGGGGAGTATTCGCTGACGAAAGTTGTGGCGCCGGCGTACTCGCCACCGGTGGAGAAGCCCTGGACGAGCTTGAGCAGGACCAGGAGGGCAGCAGCCCACATGCCGATCTGCGCGTAGCCGGGCAGCAGGCCGACGGCGAAAGTGCTCGCGGCCATCAGCATCAGGGTCCAGGCGAGGACCTTCTGGCGGCCCACCTTGTCGCCAAGCCAGCCGAAGATGACTCCGCCCAGCGGGCGGGCAATGAAGGTGGCAGCAAAGGTGCCCAACAGGAACAGGGTCTGCACGGACTTGTCGGCCTCGGGCAGGAACACGGGTCCCATGGTGGTGATCAGGTAGCCGAACACGCCGACGTCGTACCATTCCATGGTGTTACCCACGATGGTGCCGCCGAGGGCTTTCTTGAGCATTGGTTTGTTGACGACGTTGACGTCGGACTCTTTGAGCCGACGGCGTGTCCGGAGCTTTGGTTTTCTGGCACCTGTGGGGGCAATGTTGTTGGTTCCGCTGGCGTTCATAACGCCTGCTGAAGAGTCGGTCGTGCTTCGGTCTGTGGGCATTTGGGCCGCTCCTATGGAGGTCATTTGCTTACGACTTGTAGCTGCCCCGCTCTGGGCAGGCTTTCAATTTTACGCGATTTCTATGGTGTTTCGGAGATTGGTGACGTATGATCCGGTTTTTCAGCCCGTATCGGGGGTCGGTGGCCGGTTTCTTTTCCCCGGTTTCACCGCGCCATCGTTGGGAATGGCCGGTCTTGGGCGGTGGCTGCGGAAAGTTTTTCCCGAAAAGGCGGCCGGAGGCCCTAAATCCGGTCGGATTCACCGCCTGGTGCCGCGTCCGGCTCGCCGCTCGCGGCCCCGTTTACGGCGTGCGGACGCGGTGCCGAAAGGGGTACCCAAGGGATCCGGAATGCGCTTAGGGTTGAATTCAGCGCAGTGCTGATCAAAAGCCACACGAGGAGACAGTCAATGACGGGCAAAGAGACCAAAAAGAGCGGCGGCAACGGAGCCGCAGAGGACAACACGTCCCAGCCCACGCAGGACGAAGCCAAGGGCATCAAATCGCGCCTCACCGACGCCCAGAAGGAGATGCTCGCGAGCAAGTCCAGGGGCGGCGCCGGCTCACAAAGTGTCGGCCACAGCCACAAGCCCACGCACGCCAGCGGCAAGCAGGGCCCGGCTGAGAAGAAAGTCCGCTGGTAGACCTGCAGACATCGCGGGCCGCCCGTCCTACGATGGTGGAACACTTCATTTCACAGCGGTAATTGCACAGGGGAAGGAAGAGCAATGGCAGATCACTTGCGAGACGAGATCGAGCCGGAGGTGGCCAGCCACCTGGCTGAGTCCATGGATGAGGCTCCGGGGCCCGAGCCGGTGCATCACCTTCCACCCCCCGCTTCCGAGGGTCATTCCTGGCCGGATGGCAGCGGCAAACACCGCCACCCGAAGGACCGCGACGAGGTCCGCAGCCAGCAGGTCGTGGAGGCCGCCGAGCACCGGACCAGCCGCCCGGACATCCCGCACCGCGACAAGTAACCCGGCGGTCCGGACGGCGTCGAGTCCGGCCCGGCACTATTCGAACACCACGTCCTCCGGCCTCTTGTCCAGCCGCCAGCCGCGCCAGACAGGGTGCCGGAGCTTGCCGCTGCCGGTCCATTCACCGTAGGTGACCTCCCCGACCAGGCTGGCGCTCACCCAGTGGGCGTCCGAGGCGTCGGCCGCCGGCACCTCCTCGAACGGCGAAGTCTTCCGCGGGAGCGCATCGAGCTGCCTTCTCAGTTCCTGGAGCTCCTTGGCGCTGAATCCGCTGCCGACACGGCCCACATAGCGCAGCTTGGATCCCTCCGGTATTCCCAGCAGGAGTGAGCCCACAGACTGTCCGCGCCCGCCCTTGCCGGGCCGCCAGCCGCCGACCACCACCTCCTGGGTCCGTTCGAACTTGAGTTTGAGCCAGGACCTGCTGCGCTGACCGACGTACCGGCCGCCCGTGCGCTTGGCCATCACGCCCTCCAGGCCGAGCTCCTCGGCGCTTTCCAGGATGTGCCGGACTTCGCCGTCGATCAGCGGCGAGAGCTCCACCGGGCAACCGGAAGGCGCAAAGAAGTCCTCCAGCCTTTCCCGGCGTTTGCTGAGCGGCAGACGGCGCAGATCCCTGCCGTTCTCCGACAGGAGGTCGAACAGCATCAGCCGAACCGGCGTCGACGCCTGCGCCTTGGCGATGTCGGAGGCGTGGGTGAGCTTCATCCGCCCCTGCAGCAGCCCAAAATCCGGCCGCCCCGAGGCGCCGACGGCGATGACCTCGCCGTCGGCGATGAAATCCTGCTCCGGCCAGCAGGAGCGATCCGTCAGTTCCGGGTACACCGCGGTCATATCGTTGCCGTTGCGGCTGACCAGGCGGATCTTCTGCGCGTCGCCGACGATCAGGGCCCGCACTCCGTCCCACTTGAGCTCAAAGCGCCAGTCCTTGCCCGGCAAGTCGGCGGCCGTTCCGGCACTGGCCAGCATCGGCCGGAAGTCCGCCGGGTCAGGGGCGGCGGACCCGTCGTCGGGCGCGGGCGGCTCCGGCGCCGCCGGCGACGCCTCCTCCGGCGACGCCTCCTCCGGCGACGCCGGGGGCGCATGCCCCTTCTTCGTGCCCAGCGGGTCCATCAGATGGATCAGCCACTGGTCGTCCGCCCGGCCGGTATGGATCAGGGCGAACCTGCGGGTGCCGCCCAGCCCGCCGTCGTCCTGGCCGGTAAGGGAGGCGATGACCTCCTTTCCCGCGATCCACTTTTCACATTCGTAGTGGCCGCGGTCCCAGATGCTCATGGTCCCGGCGCCGTACTGGCCCTTGGGAATGGTGCCTTCGAAGTCCAAATAGTCCATCGGGTGGTCCTCGGTCTGGACCGCCAGGTGGTTTTTCGTCTTGCTGGTGGGGACACCCTTGGGCAGCGCCCAGGAGACCAGCACGCCGTCCCGTTCCAGCCGCAAATCAAAGTGCAGCCGGCTCGCGTGGTGTTCCTGGATGACGAACTTCTCCCGGAGCGTCCCGTTATCTGGCTCCGCGCCGTACCGCTCCGCGGCGAACGGCTCCGGCGTAGAGCCCGGGTCCCGCTTGGCGCGGTAGGTGTCCAGCCGCGGGTCGGTGTTGCCGCCGTCGCCGGCTGCTTCCCCCGCTGCGGCGCCGGTGCCACCGGCGCCAGCGCCGGCCGCGTGGCCGTCCGGGTGGCCGTACGTGTGGCCGTCCGGCCTGGCCGCGGGCCGGACCCGGCCCGAGATCGCGGCGAACGGATCCTTGCCGGACTGCACCCGCTTCAGCACCTCGTGGTAATCGAGCTGGTGCAGGGACGGCGAGCCGAGTTCGCGCCAGGTGCGTGGCGCCGCCACGGTGGGCCGGAGCCGCCCGCGCAGGGAATAGGGCACGATGGTGGTCTTCGCTGCACTGTTTTGGCTCCAGTCCACCAGCACCTTGCCGGTCCGCAGCGTCTTCTTCATGTCGCTCACGGCCAGGTCCGGGTGGTCGGCTTCCAACGAGCGGGCCAGTTCGTGGGCGAACTCGGAGATCTGCTCGGAACTCTGCGAGCCGTCGAGGGCGGCGTACAGGTGGATGCCTTTGCTGCCGCTGGTCACGGGCACCGGGTCCAGTCCCACGTCCTGCAGGATGGTCCGGGCGAGCCTGGCGACCTCCACGCATTCGGCCAGCCCCGCACCCTCGCCGGGATCCAGATCCAGCACCAGCCGGTCCGGAGGCAGGGCGTTTCCGTGCGAATCAACCCGCCACTGCGGTACGTGGATCTCAAGGGAGGCGATCTGGGCGAGCCAGGTGAGCGTGGCCGGGTCGTTGACCAGCGGGTACTGGATGGTGCGTTCCTTGTGCGTGATGGAGGCCCTGGGCACCCACCCGGGAGTTGAATGGTCCAGGTTTTTCTGGAAGAACATCGTGCCGGGGGCATCTGCGGTCCCGACGCCGTGCACCCAGCGCTTCCGGGTGGCCGGGCGGTTCGCGGCGGCCGGGATCAGCATGGGCGCCACCGCGGCGTAGTAGGCGAGCACATCGGCCTTGGTGGTGCCGGTCTCCGGATACATCACCTTGTCCAGGTTGGTCACCACCAGTTCGCGGCCGCCAACCCGGACCCGCTCCCTGCCGCCGGCCGGGATCCTTTCAGCCAAGGGGCTTCACCTCCACGCAACTGTGATGTTCACTGTATCCATGAGAGCCATCTGGAAAGGCGCGATAGCGTTCGGGCTGGTCAACGTGCCCGTCAAGGTCTACAGCGCGACCGAAGATCATGACATCAGTCTGCACCAGGTCCACAACGCCGACGGCGGACGGATCCGCTACCAGCGCCGCTGCGAGATCTGCGGCGAAATCGTCGACTACGAGGACATCGACAAGGCCTACGAGGACGACGGCCGCACGGTGGTTCTCAGCCGCGAGGAGCTCAAGTCCATTCCGGCTGAGAACAGCCACGAGATCGACGTCGTGCAGTTTGTCCCGGCCGGGCAGCTCGACCCGATGATGTTCGAGAAGAGCTACTACCTTGAGCCGGACTCCAAGTCCCCCAAGGCCTATGTCCTGCTGCGCCGGGCGCTGGAGGACACCGACCGGGTGGCCGTCGTCCAGTTCGCCCTGCGGGACAAGACCCGGCTGGGCGCCCTGCGGATCCGCGGCGACGTGCTGGTGCTGCAGGCCTTGCTCTGGGCCGACGAGGTGCGGGAGGCCAGCTTCCCCGCGCTCGAAACCACCATCCGCATCTCCGCCCAGGAGCGGGAAATGTCCGCCGCGCTGGTCGACTCGATGGCAGCGGACTTTGAACCGGACCAGTTCACCGACGACTATCAGCTGCAGTTGCGGCAGCTCATCGAGGCCAAGCTGGAGAAGGGGGAGTCGCTGGACACGGAGGAGACCTTCGGGGTGCCGGCAGCGGAGGCCGGTGGCGGCGAGGTGATCGACCTGATGGAGGCCCTCAAGCGGAGCCTGGAGAAGAAGCGCGGGGGAGGGGCGGCATCCGCGGACGAATCCGGCAGTGCGGCCCCGAAGCCGGCCGGTGCCAAGTCCGCCCGGAAGGCGCCCGCTGCGACGGCGGCTCCGAAGACGGCATCGCGGGCACCGGCCCAAACCGCGGTCAAAACTTCGGCAACGGCCGCCGGAACGAAAGCCGCCGCAACGAAGGCTGCCGGCACGAAGACCGTCGGAACGAAAGCCGCCGGCACGAAGGCTGCCGCAACGAAGGCTGCCGCCCCAAAAACTGCGGTGCGGAGCGCACGGAAAGAGGCCTGAGCAGTCTGCCGTCCGGCCCGTGGCCACCGGGATCAGGAATTCCTGAGTGCGGAGATGAGCTCGCTTTTCTTCATTGCCGAGTAGCGTTTCAGCCCGATCTCCTTGGCGCGTTCCCTCAACCGGGGGACGGTCCAGTCCTCGTAGTTGCCGGCTTTTCCGCCCGTCCGTCCCACCGCTGATCTGCCCTTCGCGGCTGCGGCGTTGGAGATACGGGCGGCCTTCTGCTTCGAGGCGCCGTCGTCGAGCAGGGCTTCGTAGAGTTCGGGGTCCTTTATGCTGGGGCTTTCGGATCCCCGCGGGGCATTATTCTTCGTTGGCATCGCAACCTCGGGAGTCGTCCTGCGGCAGGCAGGCCGTGCCGCCGCGGTTCCAAGCTAGCGCCGCCGCAGGGGCCGTGACAAGCACCTAACAAGTTTGCTTAGGGATTTAAGGCAGTCGCCGCGACCACTGCAGGCTCCGCAAACCCCGCCGTCCCCTTAACCCCGGAACGCCGAAACCCGGCCGCACCCCTGTTCAGGGTTCGGCCGGGTTTCGGCGTTCCGGTCCTCGTGCCCGGCGGCAGAACCGCCGGGAGGTGGGACTATTCGGCGTCGTGGTCCGTTTCCAGGATCTGGACCAGGCGATCGAGGGCGGCGTCGGCGCCGTCGCCCTCGGCGCGCAGAACCACTACTTCGCCGTGGGAGGCACCCAGGCTCATGAGGGAGAGGATGCTGGCGGCATCCATGGCCTCGTCCACGGGTTCGCCCAGCCGGGCGATGGTGATTTCGAGATCGAACTCGCCTGCAGCCTCGGCAAAAATGGCGGCCGGTCGGGCGTGCAGCCCTACGCGGCTGGCGATGGTGGCGTTACGTTCGGTCATTTCTGCTCCTTGAATTTCAAAAAAGGAATGTCGGCCGGGAAGGTCGGCCCTGGAAGGGATTATTCCGGGTCCGGCTTAGACGGTTACGGGAACCGGTTCAACCGTATCAACGCTCTTCTTGGCTGCCCAGCGCTTGAGGGCGACGACCGCCAGGGCGCTGACCACGGTTCCGGCGAGGATGGAGACGATGAACATCACCAGGTTGCCGATGGCGAAGAACACGAAGATCCCGCCGTGGGGTGCCTGCGAGGTGACGCCGGTGGCCATGCAGAGGGCCCCGGTGAGGGCGCCGCCCAGCATGCTGGCCGGGATGACACGCAGCGGGTCGGCGGCCGCGAACGGGATGGCCCCTTCGGAGATGAAGGACGCGCCCAGCAGCCAGGCCGCCTTGCCGTTTTCACGCTCGGCGAGGCTGAAGAGCTTCTTGTCCAGGACAGTGGCCAGCGCCATCGCCAGCGGCGGGACCATGCCGGCAGCCATCACAGTTGCCATGATCTGCCACGGCGCCTGGTTGGTGGCGCTGCCGGCGCTCAGGCCGGCCACGGCGAAGGCGTAGGCAACCTTGTTGACCGGACCGCCGAGGTCGAAGCACATCATCAGGCCGAGGATGATGCCGAGGACGACGGCGGAGGCGCCCGTCATGCCCGAGAGCCACTCGTTGAGAGCTTTGGTGAGGCCTGCGATGGGACCGCCGAGAACCAGGAACATCAGGCCGGAGGCAAAGATCGAAGCGAGCAGCGGGATGATCACCACGGGCATCAGGCCGCGGAGCCAGCGTGGGACCTGCCAGGTCCCGATCAGGTGCGCCATGTAACCCGCGAGCAGGCCGCCGACGATGCCGCCGAGGAAGCCGGCACCCATAAAGCCTGCCACCGCACCGGCGACGAAGCCCGGTGCAATGCCCGGCCGGTCGGCGATTGCGTAGGCGATGTAGCCAGCGAGTGCGGGGACCAGGAAGCCCATGGAAAGGGCACCGATCTTGAACAGCACAGCGCCGAGGTAGATCGCGAGGCCGCCCTCGGGAAGGTTGCCGAAGTTGTTCTCCACGACCACTTTGTCAGCAACAGCGGTGATGTCGTAGCCGCCCAGGAGGAAGCCCAGGGCAATCAGCAGGCCGCCACCGGCGACGAACGGGATCATGTAGCTGACACCGGTGAGCAGCGCCCGCTTCAGCTTCTGGCCGATGTGCTCGCCTTTTTCGGACGCCTCGTGCTCGGCCTGTTCCTCGGCGCCGAAGTGCGGGACGCGGCGGGCGTTCGGGTTGTCCGCCGCGGCGAGGGCCTCCTGGACCATCTTGTCCGGCTCGTCGATGCCTCGCTTGACGGGTGCGTTGATGACGGGCTTGCCGGCGAAGCGCTCCTTGCCGCGGACGTCCACGTCCACCGCGAAAATGACGGCGTCGGCGGCAGCGATGACTGCCGGATCCAGGGGCTTGGCGCCGGAGGAGCCCTGGGTTTCGACCTGGAGGTCGACGCCGGCTTCCCTGGCTGCGGCCACGAGTGAATCGGCGGCCATGTAGGTGTGGGCGATGCCGGTGGGGCAGGCGGTCACGGCGACGAGGCGCTTGGGGCGGGCTGCCCCGGGCGTTTCCGGTTTGGCGGTTGACAAGGCTGCTGCACCGGCTGCGGTTGCCCCTGCTGCGGCCGGGGCCGCGGCGGCGGGCTTGTCAGCCAGTGCGCCGTCGACGAGCGCGACGACCTCGGCCTCGGAGCCCGCGGCGCGCAGGGCCGCGGTGAAATCCTTTTTGATCAGCGAGCGGGCCAGCTTGGAGAGCAGCTTGAGGTGCTCCTGGTCCGCGCCCTCGGGTGCCGCGATGAAGAAGATCAGGTCCGCGGGACCGTCCTTGGCGCCGAAATCGACCGGGGCGGAGAGCCGGGCCATCGCGAGGGTGGGTTCGATGACCGCCGTCGAACGGCAATGCGGGATCGCGATGCCGCCGGGGACGCCGGTGGCGGTCTTGGATTCCCGGGCGAAGGCGTCGGCGAAGAGGCCTTCGACCTCGGTGGCGCGTCCGGTGGCCGCAACTCTGCCTGCCAGGTGCCGGATCACGTCCTCGGGCGAGCTGCCCAGGTTCTGGTCGAGCTCGACCAGGTCGGTGGTAATGAGCTGAGTCACTGTCAATCCTTCCGGAGGGCCGTGATGGTTACGGCATCGGGGGTGGTTTGGTGGACTGCCGGAACTGTGGAGCCCGGCAGCGAAGCGGCGGCGGCACCATGGGCCACCGCCTGACGGAGGCAATCGGCCGGGGCGGCGCCCTGGCTGGAGGCGAGCAGGTAGCCGGCCAGCGACGAGTCGCCGGCGCCCACCGTGCTCACGGCGGTGACCGGCGGATGCGTGGCCAGCCACGCGCCGTCGGCCGTTACGAGCACTGCACCCTTGGAGCCGAGCGTTGCGAGCACGGCACCCACCCCGGATCGCACGACGGCGGCGGCGGCCACTGCGGCAGCCTCCGGATCCGCTTCGAGTTCCTCGGCGGATTTGTGCGTGGCGAACCCGGCTGCGGCAGCCAGTTCCACCAGTTCCTCGGCATTGGGCTTAATGAGATCCGGTTTCCCCAGCGCGTCGCCGGAGATCGCGGCGGCGAGCGGTTCGCCGGAGGAGTCGACGGCGATGAGGGGGGGCTCGTTGCCGTGATCCATGGAGCGCAGCCGCCGGGAGACGGTCGCGTAGAAGTCGGCCGGGACCCCGGGTGGGAGCGAGCCGGCCAGGACGACCCAGCTGGCGCCGCGGGCGTGGTCCAGCAGCAGCCCAATCAGGGCTTCCTGCTGCTCCTCGCTGAGCACCGGTCCGGGTTCGTTGATTTTGGTGGTGACCCCGCCGGGCTCGGTCAGGGCCACGTTGCTGCGCAGCGGCTCGCCGATCGGGAGGGCAGCGAACGGGACGTCGCCTGCCCGGAGCCCGGCAAGGACCGGGTCCGCCTCGGCTCCGGGCAGCACGGCGACGGTTGTCAGGCCGGAGGCGACGAGGGCGCGGGAGACGTTCACTCCCTTGCCGCCGGATTCCTGCCGGACGGAGACGGCCCGCTGGACTTCGCCGCGGAGCAGCGGGCCGGGCAGGGCCACAGTGCGGTCCAGGCTCGGGTTCGCGGTCAGGGTGACTATCACGCGACCACCACCTCCACTCCGGCGTCCGACAGGGCATCGGCCAGCTCCTGGCTGGGTTTCGTGTCAGTGATCAAAGTGTCCAGATCTTTCAACGAGGCGAACTGGACCAGGGTTTCGGCATCCAGCTTGGAGGAATCAGCCAGCACCACAATGCGGCGTGCTGATTGGACGAAGGCAGCCTTGACCGCGGCTTCTTCAGGATCGGGCGTGCTTAGCCCGAAGGCTGCGTGGATGCCGTTGGTGCCGATGAAGGCGATGTCCGGGCGGATCCGCCGGGCGGCTTCCACGGTGGACGGGCCGACGGCGGCCTGGGTGATGCCGCGGACCTTCCCGCCGAGCAGGTGCAGGGCGATGCCCGGTTCGCCGGACAGCTTCACGGCAATGGGCAGGGAGTGGGTGATGACCACGAGTTCCGCGGCGGGCCCGGAGAGAGCGGCGATCGCTGCGGTCCGTGCGGCCAGGAGGTCCGCGAGGGACTCGGTGGTCGAACCGGCGTCGATCAGGATGCTGCCGGTGCCGTCCCGCGGGATGAGCGCGAGGGCGGCCTCCGCGATCCGGGTCTTTTCCGGCTGCCGCTGGTCCGTCCGGACCAGGATGCTTTCCTCGTTTGTGCTGAAACGCTCCGGGGACACCGCACCGCCGTGGACCCGGCGCACGCTGCCCGCGGCCTCAAGGGCGGCGAGGTCGCGGCGGACGGTCTCGGTGGTGATGCTGAAACGCTCGGCAAGGTCCGTCACGCTGGCACGGCCGCTGACGGTGATGAGACCGACAATCAGCTGTTGGCGTTCCTCGGCGAACACTGGCTCTCCCTTGCGTCAGTACTGCGGACCCTCCGGCCACCTCCGTGATGACCATCACACGGCTGGTGGAGTTGATTGACTTTATCTTTGAATTTGTGGCTTTGTCAATGGAAAACAACAGAAACGCAGAATCCTCACGGACGCCCCCGGGGGACATGCCCAGTGGTCGCGCCGAGGAGCGGGCATTTTGGCACTATGTCCCGCGACGGCTGCGAGGACTGGGCATGTGCCCTCCGGGAGGAGTGGTTACCCCGATCTGGGGCGTGGTGAGCCGCGGGACATGTCCACGTATCGCGCCCAGAGGTGGACATTTTGGGACCATGTCCACCGGTGGCTGCGGGGGCGGGGCATGTCCCGCGGGCTGGCGGTGGGCATGTTCGGCGGACTGGCGGTGGGCATGTCCCGCGGGCGGGCGGGCGGCGCCTGTCCCGCGGAGGGGCCGGGACGCAAACGACGGACGCCGGGCCAGACCTGAGGTCCGGCCCGGCGTCCGGGTCGTTGGAGTGGGGCACCTTGGTGCATGTTGGCCCCGTGGTTCAGAGACCGGCGTCGCGGCTTTCGTTGCGGGTGATGGTTTCGCCGGTGTTGGGGTCCACGACGGAGCGGGTCTCGCTGACCCGGCGCGTGCGGCTTCGGCCCGGAGTGGCCAGGATCAGCGAGGCGATCAGTCCGATCACGCCCACAGCCATCAGGATGTAGCCGATCATGGTCTGGTCAACGTTGGGGATCAGGCCGGGAGTGATGGCCCACGCCAGAATGGCGCCGAGGGCGATGAGGAAGATGGAGGAACCGATTCTCATGAGGTGCTCCTTATGTCCGGTGGGACGGATAGGTATTGCTAAGCATGCTTTCCAGCGTCACGCTACAGCCCGGTGGACGCTCATTCAACGATCCGCGGCGCCGCCACACCGGACGGTTTCCGCGCAGTTTTGTGCTTTCCGCCGCGGATTCGGACCATCGCGGCGCGGATCCTGCCCGCGGTTGTCCGTTTCCGACGCAGTTGTCCGATTCGCGAGCGGCCGGCGGGTAGCGCCCGGGAAGTCTCCGGCCGGAGCCCGCGACAGGCCCGCAGGCGCCCGCGGAATCCCTGGCCGGAGCGGAAATACCGGTGGGGGAGTCACAGAACGGCACGGTTCCGGCCGTCCCCCGTATCCTTAAGTTGTCCCGGGTCCCACCCAGGTATCAAACCGCTTTGACCGCTTCCGCGCGCAACCACCCTGCACGCCCCACGCCGCACACCCGCGCGCAACCACCCTGCACACCCGCACGCACGCAACCACGCCGCACACCCGTGCGCAACCACCCTGCACACCCGCACGCACGCCCCACCCCGCACACCTGCACGCCCCACCCCGCACACCCGCTCGCCACGGACCGCACGCCGCGCTCACCGCGGGTCCCGGCGGGCCTCACAGAAACACCGGTACCCATGCCTGAAGCCTTTCCCCGCGTTGTTGTCACCGGACTGGGCGCGGTGACCCCGGTAGGCGGGACCGCGGCCGAGACGCGGGCCGCGCTGCTGGCCGGGCGCTCCGGCATCGTGGCCCTCGAGGACGACTGGGCGCAGGAGCTCCCCGTCCGCATGGCCGGCCGGGTGACCGTCGACGTCGCGTCGCTGCTCTCCACCCCCGAATACAAAAGGATGGACCGGTGCGGGCAGCTGGCGCTGGTTGCAGCCCGCGAAGCGTGGGCGCAGGCCGGCCGCCCCGAGGCCGACCCGGAACGCCTGGCGGTGGTGATCGGCTCCGGCTACGGCGGACTCGACACCACCCTGGCACAGAACCGGACACTTGATGCAAGCGGTCCGCGCAGGGTCTCCCCGCACACCCTCACCCGAATCATGACCAATGCGCCCGCGGCCTGGGTATCCATCGACGTCGGAGCCAAGGGCGGGGCACGGACACCCGTAAGCGCCTGCGCCTCCGGGGCGGAAGCCATCTCCCAGGCGGCCGACATGATCCGGGCGGGGTCGGCCGACGTCGTGATCGCCGGCGGCGTCGATTCCTGCATCAACGGCCTGATCATCAGCGGTTTTGCCCAAATCCGTGCCCTGTCCACCCGCAACGAGGACCCGCAGTCCGCCTCCCGGCCCTTTGACCGCGACCGGGACGGATTCGTCCTGGCCGAGGGCGCCGCGGTCCTGGTCCTGGAACGCGAGGACCACGCCCGGGCGCGCGGCGCCGAAATCCTGGGCGTCGTGGCCGGGACCGCGGTGACCTCCGACGCCGTCGACATCGTCGCTGCCGACCCGGCCATGCAGCGCCGCGTGATGGAAAAAGCACTCGCAATGGCGGGCCTGTCCGCCGGTGACATCGGCCTGGTCCACGCGCACGCAACCTCCACGCCGGTCGGTGACCGGCTGGAAGCGGAAGCGATCAGGGCCGTGCTCGGAAACCAGGTTCCGGTGACGTCCACGAAGTCCCTCACCGGCCACCTCCTCGGCGGCGCCGGCGCGCTCGGCGCCGTCGTAATGATCCAGTCACTGAAGACGGGGGCGGTCCCGGGCATCGGCAACCTTGACGAACCGGATGACGGGATCGACCTCAACCTCCTGCGGGGAACCGCTGAGGGGCAGCCGGCGAAGGCGGGCATCGCCAACGCCTTCGGATTCGGAGGGCACAGCACGGCGCTGGTGATCACCGAAAGCTAGGATGTTCCGATGGAGACAGTCGTCTGGTCCAAGCCGGAACACGAGCGCGCTGGAACGCCGCTGCTGGTGATGCTGCACGGCTACGGCCGGGATGAATCCCGGATGGCAAAACTCTTTGACCGCCTGCCCCCCGAGTTCAGCTGCGCCGCGCTCCGCGGACCCAAGGTGATTGGGGACGGCTTCGGCTGGTTCCTGCTGGACTACTTTCTGACCCATGACTTCGCCGACGTTATCTCCTCCACCAACGCCGTCTTCAGCTGGATCGAATCCGTCAAGGCGCAACACAGCAGCGTCACCCTGTTCGGCTACTCGCAGGGCATGGCCATGGCAACCACCCTGCTGCGGCTGCGCCCGGCGCAGTTCCGGGCCGTCGTCGGGCTGTCAGGATTTGTCCTGGAAAACGAACTCCTGGCGATGAGCGAATCGTTCGATTCCCGCACGCCCGTCTTTTGGGGCCGCGACCGGGACGATCTGGTGATCAACGACGCCGCCACCGAGCACACTGAGGAATGGCTGTACGAGCACACCCAGTTGACCGCGCGGACGTACCCCGGCATGGGCCACGCCATGTCAGCGGCCGAACTCGTGGACGTCAGCGCCTTCCTGCGGCATTATGTGCTGCGCCCGGGCAGCTGACCCGGCTCCCGGGCGAGACCCGGCTCCCGGGCGAGACCAGGGTGCACCGGCGCGACAGGGGCCATACCGTGTTCGTCCACTTGCGCGTTAATTTTGCCAGCCTTTATACTTAACGTTGGCCGTCTCCACGGCCGATAATTCAGGGGGAAGAAAGGCTGAGCCCCGTGCCGCAGGCCAAGAGGCCACCCGTTCCCAGCCAGGACGCAGCCGGACCCTCCATCCGCATCATCTGCACAGCACTCCGGTACTTGCCGGGCCTCCCGCCGCGCTGAACCGTCGCGCCCACCCGGTGTCCCAGGCCCGCGGTCCGCCCGCGGAAGACTCCGGAGCGTCACCGCCCGCACTGCGCCACCGCCGCCGTGCGCACAATTTCTGGCCCGCTGTCGTGCCGCCCACGCGTTACCTACCGCCGTCTGAAAGGACACCCGATCCATGACTGAGCCTTCCAGCACCACCCTGTCCGGCTGGACCGGTGCCGCAGCGATACTCTTTGACCTCGACGGCGTCCTGACCCCCACCGCGGTGGTGCACGAACGCGCCTGGCAGGAACTCTTCGACGGGTTCCTCACGACCGTTCCCGGCGCGCCCGGCTACCGCGAAAGCGACTACTTCGACCACATTGACGGCAAGCCACGGTTCGACGGCGTCCGCGACTTCCTCGCTTCCCGCAACATCGTCCTGCCGGAAGGACCGCTGGATGACGACCCGGCCCACAACACGGTCCACGGTCTGGGCAACCGCAAGAACAAGGTCTTCAACGACATCGTGGAGGCCGGCGGCGTCAAGCCCTACGAAGGGTCCGTGCGGTTCCTCGACGCCGCGCTGTCCCGCGGACTGAAGGTCGCCGTCGTCTCCTCCTCCCGCAACGCACCGGCAGTGCTCAAGGCCGCCGGGCTCTCCGACTGCTTCCCGGTGGTGGTCGACGGCGTCGTCGCCGTGGCCGAGGGGCTGCCCGGCAAGCCCAGCCCGGCGACCTACGAGTACGCCGCCCGGCTGCTGGGCCTGCCCAGCGAGGACTGCGTCGTGGTCGAGGACGCCGTCTCCGGGGTCCAGGCCGGACGAGCCGGAAACTTCCATTCGGTGATCGGCGTCGACCGCGGCGCCGGCCGGCAAACGCTACTGGACGCGGGAGCCACCCTGGTGGTAAACGACCTTCAAGAGCTCCTTTAACCAGAGGTTTCCGCCCCGCTCCGCACGACCCGCACCAACTTTCACGCACGACTTCGCCGCACGACTTCACCGCCTCAAGGAAACCACCATGGCTCTCATCACCTCGGACCGCGCACGGTTCCCCAACGACCCCTGGCAGCTGGTGGAAACCGTCCACCTCCCCGGGAGCGCGGGCGTCCTGGAGACACTCTTCAGCCTCGGCAACGGCCACCTCGGCATCCGCGGCGCCCACTGGGCCACCACCGACGCAGACTTGCCGGGCAGCTTCATCAACGGCTTCCACGAGACCTGGGACATCAAGCATGCGGAGAACGCCTACGGCTTCGCCCGCACCGGCCAGCGCATTCTCTACATCCCGGACGCCAACAACTTCACCGTGATCATCGACGGCGAACCCCTGAGCCTGGACGAATCCCACGTGCTGGACTACCGGCGCAGCGTCGACTTCGCCACCGGCATCTACGAGTGCAGGATCACGTGGCTGTGCCGTTCCGGGGCGACCGTGACCACCACCGAACGCCGCGCCGTCGGCTACCAGTCCCGCGGGGCGCTCGGCATCTCGCTGGAGCTCGCCGCCGACCGGGACATTTCGGCCGACGTGACCTCCTGGGTGATCAACCGCCAGGACCAGCCGGTCGACGACCACTCGGCCCACGACCCGCGCCGTGCAGGCCGGCACGCCGGCCGGGTGCTGCTTCCCCTGCGGCTCGACGGCGGCGACGGCTCGCTGCGCCTTTCCTGGCAGACCGCCGAGTCCAAGCAGCGCATCGGCCTGGCCGTGGACCACTGGACGAACGCCGGTGTGCAGCCCTTCGACACCCACGTGCATGAGGACGAGAGCAGCGTCCGCTACGTCCTGGCCGTGGGCGCCGACGAACCGTTCCTGCTCGAGAAGAGCGTCAGCTACGCCGTCGGGCAGGGCGCCGAGGACCTCGCGGGCGACGCCGAGGCAGCCCTCAAGCCGCTAGCGGACATCTTCGCGGAAAGCGCCACGCACTATCGGAACTACTGGACCACCAGTGACATCGTCCTTGCCGGCCAGACCGAACTCCAGCAGGCCGTCCGCTGGAACCTCTTCCAGCTGGCGCAGGCCACGGCCTGCGCCGACGTCGCCGGCATCCCGGCGAAGGGTGTCAGCGGATCCGGCTACGACGGGCATTACTTCTGGGACCAGGAGGTGTACCTGATGCCGTACCTGACGTACACCAACCCGGGCAACGCCCGCCAGGTCCTCGAATTCCGCCACGAGATGCTGCCCGAGGCCAAGATCCGCGCCGAGGAGCTCAGCGTCGACGGGGCCCTGTTCCCGTGGCGCACCATCAACGGGCTCGAGGCCAGTGCCTACTACGCCGCCGGAACGGCGCAGTTCCACATCGCCGCCGCGATCGCCTTCGCGACCAACCGCTACATCTGGGCCACCGGCGACCAGGAGTTCGAGGCAACCCTCGGCGCCGACCTGCTGATCGAGACTGCCCGGATGTGGGTCTCGCTGGGCTTCTTCGGCAAGGACGGGCTCTTCCACATCCACGGCGTCACCGGCCCGGACGAGTACACCGCCGTCGTCAACGACAATCTGTACACCAACGTGATGGCGCGGTTTAATCTGCGCGCCGCGGCGGCGCTGGACCACGCGGATATTGACGACGCCGAACGCCAGGTCTGGGAGCAGGCCGCCAAGCGGATGCAGCTGCCCTATGACGAGGACCTCCAGGTGCACTCGCAGGACAACGACTTTATGACGCTGGAGCCATGGGACTGGAGCACACCGCGTTCGAAGTATCCGCTGCTGCTGCATTTCCACCCGCTGGTGATCTACCGCCACCAGGTCCTCAAGCAGGCGGACAGCGTGCTGGCCATGTTCCTGCAGTGGCAGGACTTCACCGCCGAGGAGAAGCGCCGCGCCTTCGACTTCTACGATCCGATCACCACCGGCGATTCCACCCTTTCCGCGTGCGTGCAGGGCATCATGGCGGCCGAGGTCGGCTACGGCAAGGCCGCGCTGGACCACTTCATGCACGCTTTGTTCATCGATCTGGACGACACGCACGGCAACGCGATCGACGGCGTGCACATCGCGTCCACCGGCGGCGTCTGGAGTTCGCTGGTCAGCGGCTTCGCGGGTCTGCGCGACCAGGGCGCGCTGCCCTACTTTGACCCGCGGCTGCCCGCCGAATGGGACGGGTTGTCCTTCCACCTGAAAATCCATGGCCGGCTGCTGCGGGTCGAACTCGAACAGGGCGCCATTAGCCTGACCGTGCGCGAGGGCGCACCGCTGCTGGTCGATGTGCGCGGCGAGCAGCTCACCATCGACGGCGATACCGTCCGGGTCCAGCTGGCGCCGGTCGCGACACCGGAGCCGACGATCTTCCCGAGCGGACTCCCGACGGCGTCCATCCCGATCGTGCGCGCCGCAGTCTAAAATGCCGCCAAAGCAACGCGGAGTCACTTCGCGTCCATGACACCCTCTGACATGGGCCCGACGTGACCCCGCGTTGGTTGCACGGGGGCGGCGGGACGGCTGTGGCCTAGTGTTAAGGACTGCAACTGCAGCAGTTCAGGTTCCGACGAGAGGCGATGATGGCCAAGCGAAGCAACCCGGCAATGAAAATTGTCCAGAAGTCCGCGCACAACGTGATGTTCGACGCCGAGGGCAAGCCCAAGCCGGGCGTCCACAACATGCTCCTGCGCGCGGTCGAAGTCCAGCGCCCGCTGGTGCTGGCCAACCTGCGCAGGCTCCAGAAGAAGCATCCCCAGGCCACAGCGGCGCAGCTCGCCGCCCTGCTGGAACGGGATTATCTGATCGCTGTCACCGGCGGCGGCGCGCTCGTGGGCGGAGCAGCGGTGATCCCCGGCGTCGGGACGGTTGCCGCGTTGGGCCTTTCGGCGGCCGCCGCCGTCGGTTTCCTCGAAGCCACCGCACTGTTCTCCACGTCCCTCGCGGAACTGCACGGCGTACGGATGGTTGACCCTGAGCGGGCCAGCACCCTGGTCATGGCAATCATGCTGGGCGAGGAGGGCACAGCCCTGTTAAGCTCCCTGAGCGGACAGGCCGCGGGGCAGGGCAAGGGCCCCACCCAGGCCTGGGGTTCCCTGTTCGCCCGCCGGGCACCGCTGGCCGGATTCGGCTCGGTGCGGGAACGGATCCAGACGATGTTCCTGCGGACGCTGCTCAAGAAGCAGGGCACCGCCCTGCTGGGCCGGGCGCTTCCGTTCGGCATCGGGGCCGTGGTCGGCGGCGTGGGCAACCGGATGATGGGCCGTGCCGTGATCGCGAACGCCAAGGAAGCCTTTGGTCCGATGCCGCTCACCATTCCCGGGGAACTGGCTGACTTGGGGGAGAAGGCCGATGCTCCGGCGGGGGTCCAGGACCAGGCAGACTCAACCATCAGGGACAACCCGAACAACCCGGACTCCAAGAACAATCCGGCCAAGGAAGGCGGCAACTTTTGGATCTGAACGCTGACCTGGGGGAGTCCTTCGGGACCTGGACCATGGGCGACGACGCCGCGATGTTCCCGCTGGTCACCAGCGCCAGCGTCGCCTGCGGACTGCACGCCGGGGACCCCGTGACCATGCTGGACACCTGCCGGGCAGCCTACGAGCTCGACGTCCGGGTGGGCGCCCACCTCGGCTACCCGGACCTGGCCGGTTTCGGGCTGCGGGCGATGGACATCACCTTCGATGACCTCTTCGGCGCCGTGCTGTACCAGCTCGGAGCCCTCGACGGCGTGGCGCACGCCGTCGGAGCCTCGGTGGACTACATCAAGCTGCACGGCGCACTCTATGACCGGACCGTGCACGACGCCGAGCAGGCCTCCGCCGTCGTCGCCGCCATCCAGGCCTACGATCCGGGCCTGCCCGTCCTCGGCTTCCCGGGCTCTGCGCTGCTCGGCATCGCCCAGGAAGCCGGCCACCCGGTCTTCGCCGAGGCCTTCGCCGACCGCGCCTACCTGCCCGACGGCACCCTCGTGCCGCGCTCGCAGGACGGCGCCCAGCTGCACGACGTCGACCGGATCACCGAACGGGCCGTGCGCCTCGCGACCAAGGGCGAAGTCGAGGCCGTCGACGGCACCGTGCTCCGGATCCAACCGGACTCGCTGTGCATCCACGGCGACACCCCCGGTTCCCTCACCACGGCCGCCGCGATCCGCGCCGCGCTGGAAAATGCCGGCGTGGAGCTGGACAGCTTCGCCTGATCCGGCATTGCCGGCGTCGGGCGCCGCACCGCCAGACGCCTTCTGGCCAGTGCCGTAAGACACTATCGGGGCCGAAGTACGGCCCATAGCTTGAGGGCATGACTGCCGGAGGCTCCGCGGGGTTAGACGGACCCGCCTCGGACGCAATGTTGAAGCTGGGCCGTTTCTTCACGAAATGGGACCAGACCGGCGACGGCAGGGCGGTGTTCCGGGAAGGCGGCCGCAAGGGCGATATCTTCTACCGGGACCGGTGGAGCCACGACAAGGTGGTCCGCTCCACCCACGGGGTGAACTGCACCGGCTCCTGCTCCTGGAAGGTGTACGTCAAGGACGGCATCATCACCTGGGAATCCCAGCAGACCGACTACCCGTCCGTCGGACCCGACAGCCCGGAATACGAGCCGCGGGGCTGCCCCCGCGGGGCCGCGTTCTCCTGGTACACCTACTCGCCCACGCGGGTCCGTTTCCCCTACGCCCGCGGCGTCCTCGTGGAGATGTACCGCGAAGCCAAGGCCCGGCTCGGCGATCCGGTGCTGGCCTTTGCCGACGTCGTGGGCGACCCCGAACGGCGCCGCCGCTACCAGCTGGCCCGCGGCAAGGGCGGCCTGGTCCGCGTCTCCTGGCAGGAAGCGATCGAAATCGCGGCCGCCGCGCATGTGAACACGATCAAGACCTACGGGCCGGACCGCTGCGCCGGTTTCTCCCCGATCCCCGCGATGTCGATGGTCTCGCACGCGGTCGGAACCCGCTTCATCCAGCTGATCGGCGGGGTGATGACGTCGTTCTACGACTGGTACGCGGACCTGCCCGTGGCCAGCCCGCAGGTCTTCGGGGACCAGACCGACGTACCCGAATCCGGTGACTGGTGGGACGCCGGCTACCTGATGATGTGGGGCTCCAACGTCCCCGTCACCCGGACCCCGGACGCGCACTGGATGGCCGAAGTGCGGTACCGCGGCACCAAGGTCGTCACGGTCAGCCCCGACTACGCGGACAACACGAAGTTCGCCGACGAGTGGCTTCCCGCCCAGGCCGGCACTGACGCCGCGCTGGCCATGGCGATGGGCCATGTGATGCTCAAGGAATTCTTCGTCGACCGTGAGGTCCCCTTCTTCTCCGACTATGTCCGCCAGTACACCGACCTGCCGTTCCTGGTCCGGCTGGAACGGCGCGACGACGGCACCCTCACGCCGTCGAAATTCCTCACCGCCAGGGACATCCCGGCCGAATCCCTGGCCGAGGACGCGGCGTTCCGCACCGTGCTGTTCGACAAGAAGGCGGGCCGCCCGGCCGTCCCCAACGGCTCGATGGGGTTCCGCTACTCCGGCAGCGGCGAGGGCAAATGGAACCTGGACCTGGAGGGGATCGAACCGGCGCTGTCGCTGCGCGAGGTCTCCGGGGAGAGCGCCGAAATCCTGCTGCCCTGCTTCGAGCAGGCCGACGGCACCGGCAGCGTGCTCCGCCGCGGGGTGCCCGTCCTCGAGGTTGAGGGCCAGCTGGTCACCACCGTGTTCGACCTGATGCTGGCCCAGTACGGGGTGGGCCGGGAAGGGCTGCCGGGCGACTGGGCCGCCGGCTATGAGGATGCCGCGACGCCCTACACCCCGGCCTGGCAGGAGGAGATCACCTCCGTTCCGGCGCAGGCCTGCATCCGGGTGGCCCGGGAGTTCGCCCGGAACGCCGAGCAGTCCAAGGGCCGCTCGATGATCATCATGGGTGCCGGGATCTGCCAGTGGTTCCACGGCGACACCACCTACCGGGCCGTGCTGGCCCTGGTGATGCTGACCGGCTGCATGGGCCGCAACGGCGGCGGCTGGGCGCACTATGTGGGCCAGGAAAAGACCAGGCCGGTGACCGGCTGGGTGTCGCTGGCGAATGCGCTGGACTGGTCCCGGCCGCCGCGGACCATGATCGGCACCGGCTACTGGTACATGCACACCGACCAGTGGCGGCAGGACGGCTACTCCGCGGACGCACTGAAATCACCGCTGTCCACCGGGGCGCTGGACGGCATGCACACCGCGGACGCGCTGGCCCAGTCCGCCCGGCTCGGCTGGATGCCGTTCTACCCGCAGTTCGACCGCAACCCGCTGGACCTCGCGGACGAGGCGGAGGCCGCCGTCGCCGCCGGGACCGCCGCGGACACCCCCGCCTACATCGCGGCGGCGCTGAAGAACCGCACCCTGAACCCGGCGATCGAGGACGTGGACGCCCCGGAGAACTGGCCGCGGACGCTCGTGCTATGGCGCTCCAACCTGTTCGGCTCCTCCGCCAAGGGCAACGAGTACTTCCTCCGGAACCTGCTCGGCACGCACAACAACGTCCTGGGCAAGGACCACGCCGATGGCCTCAGGCCCACGGACGTGAAATGGCATGAGCAGGCGCCGGAAGGAAAACTGGACCTGCTGGTCTCCGCGGACTTCCGGATGACCTCGACCACGCTGCTGTCCGACGTCGTGTTCCCGGCCGCCACCTGGTACGAGAAGCATGACCTGTCCTCCACCGACATGCACCCGTTTGTGCACGCGTTCACCCCGGCGATCGACCCGCCGTGGGAGACCAAAACGGACTTCGACCTGTTCCACCTGCTGGCCCAGGAGTTCTCCCGGCAGGCCAAAACCCACCTGGGCGTGCGCCGGGACCTGGTCAGCGTCCCGCTGCAGCACGACACCCCCGGCCAGCTCGCGCAGCCCGGCGGGATCGTCCGGGACTGGCGGGACACGTCCATCCCAGCGGTCCCGGGGCAGAACATGCCCATTTTTTCTGTGGTGGAGCGCGACTACACCGCCATCGCGGACAAGCTGGCCGCCGTCGGGCCGCTGGCCGACAAGCTTGGCTTCACGGTCAAGAACGTCACCTATAAACTCGCCGGCCCGCTGGACCGGCTCAGCCGCTCCAACGGGGTGATGCTCGGCGGCGCCGCGGACGGCCGGCCCGCGATCGACACCGACGCGAAAATGGCGGAGGCCATCCTGGCGTTCTCCGGCACCACCAACGGCGCCCTGTCCGTGCAGGGCTTCAAGGACCTGGAAATCCGCACCGGCCGGAAACTGGCGGACCTCTCCGAAGGATCCGAGGAAAAGTTCATCACCTTCGCCCAGACCCAGGCCGGGCCGGTCCCGGTGATCACCTCGCCGGAATGGTCCGGCTCCGAGACGGGCGGCCGGCGCTACGCCCCGTTCACCATCAACGTGGAGCGGCTCAAGCCCTTCCACACCCTGACGGGGCGGATGCACTTCTTCCTCGACCACGACTGGATGATCGACATCGGCGAGGCGCTGCCGATCTACCGGCCGCCGCTGGACATGCACCGGATCTTCGGCGAGCCCAAACTCGGCAGCGACGGGCAGCTGGAGGTGGTGGTCCGCTACCTGACGCCGCACTCCAAATGGTCCATCCACTCCGAATACCAGGACAACCTGCTGATGCTCTCGCTCTCCCGCGGCGGGCCGACGGTCTGGATGAGCCCCGCCGACGCGGAGTCCATTCAGGTCAGGGACAACGACTGGGTGGAGTGCCTGAACATCAACGGGGTCCTGGTGGCCCGGGCGATTGTCAGCCACCGGATGCCGGCCGGTGTGGTCTACGTCCACCACGCGCAGGAACGCACCATCGACGTGCCGAAGTCGGAGGCAACCGGACGGCGCGGCGGGATCCACAACTCCGTGACCCGGCTGCTGGTCAAACCCTCGCATCTGATCGGCGGCTACGCCCAGCTGGCCTACGCGTTCAATTACCTTGGCCCCACCGGAAACCAGCGCGACATGGTTGCCACCGTCCGCCGTCGTTCCCAGGAGGTGCAGTACTGATGCGTGTAATGGCTCAAATGGGCATGGTCATGAACCTGGACAAATGCATCGGCTGCCACACCTGCTCCGTGACCTGCAAGCAGGCCTGGACCAACCGTGCGGGCACCGAGTACGTCTGGTTCAACAACGTCGAAACCCGCCCCGGGCAGGGGTACCCGCGCCGCTACGAGGACCAGGACAAGTGGCAGGGCGGCTGGGTGCTGAACAAGCGCGGCAAGCTGGTCCTCAAGGCCGGCGGCCGGGTGAAAAAGATGTTCGGGATCTTCGCCAGCCCGGTCCAGCCCGAGCTCAAGGACTACTACGAGCCGTGGACCTACGACTACAAGACGCTGGTGGACGCGCCGCTGGGCGATGATTTCCCGGTGGCCCGGCCCAAGTCCCTGATCACCGGGGAGGACACCAAAATCACCTGGTCCGCGAACTGGGACGACGACCTGGGCGGCTCCACCGAGTACGGCCACCTGGACCCGATCGTGGAGAAGGTCCGGCGCGAATCCGAGGACAAGATCAAGTTCGCCTACGAACAGACCTTCATGTTCTATCTGCCGCGGATCTGCGAGCACTGCCTGAACCCCTCCTGTATGGCGTCCTGCCCCTCCGGCGCGATCTACAAACGGGTGGAGGACGGGATTGTGCTGGTGGACCAGGACAAGTGCCGGGGCTGGCGGCAGTGCGTCACCGGCTGCCCGTACAAAAAGATCTACTTCAACCACAAGACCGGGAAGGCCGAGAAGTGCACCTTCTGCTACCCGCGGGTCGAGGTGGGACTGCCGACGGTCTGCTCGGAGACCTGCGTGGGCCGGCTGCGGTACCTGGGGCTGTTCCTGTACGACGCCGACGCCGTCACCGCGGCGGCCGCCGTCACGGACCCGCAGGAACTCTACGACGCCCAGATGGACGTGCTGCTGGACCCGAATGACCCCGCCGTGCAGGCCGAAGCCCGCGCCCAGGGGATCCCGGAGGACTGGATCGACGCCGCCCGGCGCTCGCCGGTCTACGCCCTCGCCAAGGTCTACAAGGTGGCGCTGCCGCTGCACCCCGAATACCGGACCATGCCGATGGTCTGGTACGTGCCGCCACTGTCCCCGGTGGTGGACCTGCTCCGCGACCAGGGGCACGACGGCGAGGACGCCGGCAACCTCTTTGGCGCCATCGACGCGCTGCGGATCCCGGTGGAATACCTCGCCGAACTCTTCACCGCGGGCGACGCCGACCGGGTCACCGCGGTGCTGAAGAAGCTCGCGGCCATGCGCTCCTACATGCGCGGCATCAGCATGGGCAACGACCCGGACGACTCCATCCCCGAAGCCGTGGGCATGGACGGGCAGACCATGTACGAGATGTACCGGCTGATGGCGATCGCGAAGTACGAGGAGCGCTACGTGATCCCCAAGGCGCATGTGGAACAGGCCCATGACCTTGAGGAAATGGGCTGCTCGCTGGACTTCGACGGCGGCCCCGGCATGCAGGATTCCTCCCCGTTCGGCGAGGCCAGCGGGCGGCCCGTGCCGGTGGCGGTGGAGACCTTCAACGCCCTGCGGGACCGGCAGACCTCCGGCGAGGCGCCCGGGGGGACCACCCTGCGCGGCCGGGTGAACCTGCTGAACTGGGACGGCACGGGGGCCCCCTCGGGGCTGTTTCCGGAAAAGGCGGTCTTTCCGGAGGAATCGGTGCTCCCGGATAAACCCGGCCCGCCGCAAGGAGAGCAACCGTGAGCCGGCGCCAGCAGGTCGTTTACCTCGCGGCAGCCTGGTGCCTGTCCTACCCGGACGAGGACCTGATCGCCCGGGTGCCGATGATGCGGGCCGCGCTGGACGAGTTCCCCGGCGCCGCCGCGGACTTCCAGGAGGTGCTCGATGCGCTGGAATCCGCGCCTCCGATGCAGAGCCAGGCCCACTACGTGCGTGAGTTCGACCTCGGCAAGCGCCACGCCCTGCACCTGTCCTACTGGACGGACGGGGACACCCGGCGCCGCGGCGAAGTCCTCGGAAACTTCAAGAAGACCTACCGGCAAAGCGACATCCTGGTCGACACCCACGGGGAGCTGCCCGACTACCTGCCGATGGTGCTGGAATACGCAGCCCGGGTGGACCTCGCCGCCGGCAGGGAGCTGCTGACCCGCTTCCGGGCCAGCCTGGAGATGCTCCGGTTCGGGCTGCTGCGGGACGAACTGCCGCACGCCAGGATCCTGCAGGCCATCTGCGCCACGCTGCCCGGGAAATCGCCGGCTGACGAGCAGGCCGTGATGCGGATGGCAGGCTACGGTCCGCCCACCGAAGCCGTGGGCCTGGACCCGTACGACCCCCGACTGCTGCCCGTGAAGGGGGCCTGAGAATGCTCGCATCCGACGTTGAGCCCGGATCCGCCGTCGAACTCTCCGCGCTGGACATCGTGCTCTGGGGCGTCCTGCCGTACGTGATGGTCGTCGTGCTCGTGGGCGGGCTGGTCTGGCGCTACAAATACGACCAGTTCGGCTGGACCACCAGGTCCTCCCAGCTGTACGAATCCCGGCTGCTGCGGATCGCCTCGCCGCTGTTCCACTTTGGCCTGCTCGCCGTGATCGCGGGCCACTTCTTCGGCCTGGTCATCCCGATGGCCTGGACCCAGGCGGTGGGGATGAGCCAGGACTTCTACCACTTCAACGCCCTGTTCGTGGGCGGGATCGCCGGGGTGGGGACCCTCGGCGGGATCCTCCTGCTGATCTACCGCCGCCGCACCACCGGGCCGGTGTTCATGGCCACCACCAGGAACGACAAGATGATGTACGTGGTGCTGACCGCGGCCATCGTCTTCGGCCTGTGGACCACCCTGGCCAGTGTCTTCGAGGGCGAGCACGGCCACAACTACCGTGAAACGGTGGCCCCGTGGTTCCGCTCGCTGTTCATCTTCCAGCCGGACCTTAGGGCCATGGCCGCCGCGCCGTTCTCCTTCCACCTGCACACCCTGGTGGGCATGGCGCTCTTTGTGATCTGGCCCTTCACCCGGCTGGTCCATGCCTTCACCGCGCCGTTCCACTATCTGTTCCGCCCCTACATCGTCTACCGCTCGCGGGACCGGGACCGGAGCGGCGGGAAGGCCGGAACGCCCGCGGCGCGTGCCTCCAACGTCGCCGCCCGCCGCGGCTGGTCCGCGGTCGGAACCCGCGACCGCGACACCCGGAACCGCTGACCCGAACAGAAATCAACCCAGAAACTGACCCAAAAACCTGACCAAAACTGACCCGACTGAGAGGAAACCCAGTGGCCGGATCCGCGCCCAATCCCTCGGCCGTCCCCGCCGGGCGGACGCTCAACCTGGTGCTCGCCACCTCCGCGTCGGTGGTCGGGTTCTGGGCCTGGAACTCCGTGGCCACCCTCGGCGCCTTCTATACGCAGAACCTGCAGCTGAACCCGGCCGCCACCGGCGTGCTCGTGGCCATGCCGGTGTTCGTGGGCTCGCTGGGCCGGATCGTTGTCGGCACCCTGACGGACCGGTACGGCGGCCGCGTGATGTTCACCTTCGTGCTGCTCGCCTCCATCCTGCCGATCCTGCTCGTGTCGCTCGGCGGACTCCTCAGTTCCTTCGCCCTGGTGCTGGGCGCCGGCCTCCTCCTCGGCGTCGCCGGAACGGTCTTCGCCGTCGGGATCCCCTTCGTCAGCGCCTGGTACAAACCATCCCGGCGCGGCTTCGCCACCGGCGTCTTCGGCGCCGGGATGGGCGGCACGGCGCTGGCCGCCTTCCTGAACCCGCGGCTGGTCGCCAGCATCGGCTATTTCCCCACGCACCTGCTGATCGCCGCGATCCTCGCCGGAATGGCGGCACTCGTCTGGTTCCGGATGAAGGAAGCCCCGGGCTGGGCCCGCAGCACCCTCCCCGTCCTGCCCAAGTTGCTGGACGCCGCAAAGACTCAGGTCACCTGGAAGATGTGCTTCCTCTACGCGGTAGTCTTTGGCGGATTCGTTTCCTTCGCCACCTACCTGCCCACCTACCTCCGCGACGTCTACAGCTTCGACCCCAGCGGCGCCGGGGCCCGCACCGCAGGCTTCGCGCTCGCGGCCGTGCTGGCCCGGCCGGTCGGCGGCATGCTCGCGGACAAGTTCGGGCCCAAACCCGTCGTGGTTACCTCGCTGACGGCCGTTGCGGTCCTCGCCTGGGTGGTGAACCTGCAGCCCGACGGCGAGGTCCCCGCCGGCCTGACATTCGTCGCCCTGGCGGCGGCGCTGGGCCTCGGAACGGGCGGCGTTTTCGCCTGGGTCGGGGTGCTCGCCCCGGCCGGAAAAGTCGGCAGCATCAGCGGGGTGGTGAGCGCCGCCGGCGGCCTGGGCGGGTACTTCCCCCCGCTGATCATGGGAGCGACGTACGACGCCGCGACGCGCAGCTACTCGATCGGGCTGCTGCTGCTCGTGGTCACGGCGCTGGCCGCGCTGGCCTTCACGGTCTTGGCCCTGCCGGGCCGGGCGAAGGCAAAGGTCGCGGCAGCCTAGGACGGCCGCCGGGCCGGAGCCGCGGACGGCCGGCGGGTCAGCCGAAGGCCAGATGCGCCACGGTAAAGATCGCCAGCCCGGCCAGGGCGCCCACCACGGTGCCGTTGATCCGGATGAACTGCAGGTCCTTGCCGATCTGGAGCTCGATCTTCTGCGAGGTCTCCTCGCCGTCCCAGCGGGCCACGGTATCGGTGATCACCCCGGCGATGTCCGAGCGGTACGTCTTCACGAGGTACCCGGCGGCGTCGCCGATCCACTTGTTCACTTTGCCGGCCAGCTCGGGATCCACCACCAGCCGGGTGCCGAAGTCATGGACGGCGGCTTTGAACCGAACGGTCAGTTCGCTGTGCGGATCGTCGACGGCGGACAGCAGCGCGGCCTTGATGGTGCCCCAGGTGCGGGAAGCAAGTTCCCGGATCTCGGGGTCGCCGAGAACCTGGGCCTTGATGCCTTCCGCCCGGGCGATCATCACCGGATCGTGCTGCAGGTCCTGGGCGAGGTCCTTGAGGTATTTGTCGATCGAGCGGCGGACCTGGTGCTGCGGATCGGACTGCACGGCGCGGGTGAACTTGAGGATCTCAACGTAGACCTTGTCGCCGACCAGCCCGTCCACGAACGAGGGCACCCAGGTCGGGGAACGGTCGGTGACCAGCCGGTTGACCGTGTCCTGGTTGTCCCGCACCCAGTCCACAGTGCGGTCCACGAGCACGTCCACCAGCGCGTGGTGGTGGCCGTCCTCGAAGATGCGCTGGGCGACCCGTCCCACCGGGGGACCCCACGGCGGGGCGATCAGGTGACGGCGGACCATGCCCTCGATCACGGCCTGGACATCGTCGTCGTTGAGTACGGTAAACGCGCCGCGGATCACGGCGGCGCCTTCCCTGGCGACGCGTTCGGCGCCGCCGGGTCCGGAGAGCCAGGCGCCGGCCTTGCGGGCGATGTCAACGGTTGCCAGTTTTTCCTGGACCACCTGCTCGGAGAGGAAGTTGGTTTCCACGAATTCGCCCAGCGAGGCGCCGATCTGGTCCTTGCGCTGCGGAATGATGGCGGTGTGCGGGATCTTGAGGCCCATCGGGTACTTGAACAAGGCCGTCACGGCGAACCAGTCGGCGAGGGCGCCGACCATCCCGCCCTCCGCCGCGGCCCGGACGTACTCCAGCCAGGGGTACTGCTTCTGCAGGGCGAAGGCGACGATGAAGATGACGGCCATCAGGATCAGCAGCGAGAGCGCCAGGAACTTCATCTTCCGCAGCGCCGCGGCCTTTTCGGCGTCCCCAGCGGACAGCGTGTGGGGGCGGCCGGGACCGCCGGGCGCGGCAGCGCCGGTGCCGCCGGGGCTGTCCGAACGGGTACTTGGCTCAGTATTCACCTGCATGTGCCCAGCCTAGCCCCGGTTTGGCAGGCGCCGTCGGCTAACGTGGCAGCATGACGACTGACGAGTCCACCGCAGCCCGTCCGCTGGTCTACGCCCACCGCGGTTCCAGCGCGGCGTTCGCCGAGCACACCCGGGCGGCCTACCTGCAGGCCATCGACGACGGCGCCGACGGGGTGGAGTGCGACATCCACCTCACCCGGGACCAGCACGCTGTGCTGCTGCACGACGCCAACCTGGACCGCACCTCGGACGGTACCGGCCCGGTCTCGGACCGCACGCTCGAGCAGCTTCGGCAGCTCGATTTCTCCTCCTGGAAAGGTGCCAGGATCCCGGACAAATACGGCGCCCGGTCCACGCAGCTGCTGACCCTGCCCGAGCTGCTCGAGCTGCTGCGGACCGCAGGCCGGGAGATCGGGCTGGCCATTGAGCTCAAACACCCCAGCCCGTTCCAGCTCAAACTGGAAGACCGGGTCCTGGCCGTCCTTCGGGCCGAAGGCTGGGACCCCGCGACGTCCCGGCTGGGCAACATCAGGGTGTCGTTCATGAGCTTCAGCCCGGACTCGGTCAAGCACCTGCTGAAGTCCGTCCCGGCGTTCGCCGTGTGCCAGCTCGTGGACGACGTCAACGCCGAGGAGATCCGGGAGGAACTCGGTCTGGGGGCGCTCACCGGCGGCGCGCTGGCGAACGTGATGAGGGCCGCGCAAACCGAGGCCGAACGGATCCTGGACGACTGCGAGGCCGGTCTGGCCGGTCCGGGCATCGACTATGTCCGCGGGCACTCCCGGACCATCCGGCGTTGGCTCGACTCCGGCCGGCGTTTCCGGGTGTGGACCGTGGACTCCGAATACGACGTCGCACTCTGCAAGCAGCTTGGGATCCACGAGGTCACCACCAACCGTCCCGCGCAGGTCCTCGCCCAGCTGACGGCGGGCTCCCCGAGCTTCCGCTGATCGGGTACGTGCCTAGGCGGCGAGATCGCGGCGCCGCCAGCCGGCATAGCCCAGCCCCGCGAGAGCCGCCGCAGCCACGATGAGGCCCGCCAGCCCCGGCACGCCCGCGGAACCCACCGGCAGCAGCGGGGAGTGCCGGAATGGCGAGAGGTCCATGAGCCATTCGGGGGCGTTCCAGAGCACCCCGAATTCGCCCAGGGCGACGAAGGCCAGCAGGATGCCCCACGTCGCCCCGGCGAGCCGGGGCGCCCAGCCAAACACGGCAAGCGCAATACCAGTCACTACCCACGCGGCCGGGACCTGGGCCAGCGCGGCCACGGTGCTGCGGCCCACCAATCCGGGATCGTTGACCGCGACGGCGGCCCCGACGCCGATCGATACCCCCGCCATCAGCAGCAGCACAGTGACCCCTGCCAGGGCAAACCCGAAGTGGCTGCTCGCCCAGCGGATCCGGGTGGTGGCGGTGCCCAGCAGGGCTTCGGTGTGGCCCGTGGCCTCCTCACCGCGCAGATGGTTGGCCGAGGACACCCCGTAGGCGGCCGCCAACAACCCGATGATGCTGATCTCGGCGGCCAGGAAGGCCTCGGTCAGGGCCTGCCGGCCGCCCAGCATCTTGATCAGCTCCTGGGCGTTCGGTGAACTCAGCAGCTCTCCCACATTGCTGACCAGGGAACCGATCACCACGCCGAAAACGAGGAAGGCCACGGCCCACGCCAGCAGCACCCGGTACTGCAGGCGCACGGCGAGGTCCCAGACGCCGGAAAGTGAGCCGACGGCCGGCCCCGGGCGTTCAGCGCGGAGCCCGGCCCCGAGGTCGCGCCTGGCGCGGAGCGCAAAGGAAACCGGGACCAGCAGCAGGGACAGGCTGACCGGCAGCGCGAGGACCCACCATTGGTCGCCGGCGAAGGCGCGGATCTGCTGGTTCCATCCGATGGGCGACAGCCAGGAGAAGAATGACGGACCCGGTTCGGCGAGATCGCCGACGGCCCGCAGAGCGTAGGTGACGGCAACGACGCCGATGCTGAACCCGGTGGCGGCCCGCGCGCTCGCGGTCAGCTGGGCGGCCAGCCCGGCCACGGCGCTGAAAGCCATGCCCGTGGCAGCCCAGCCCAGCCCGAAAGCGAGCGAGCCGGCGGCCGGCAGCCCCCCGGCGGCCAGCGCGGCTGCCGAGAGCAACCCGAGCAGCACGTTGGCGCCGAGGCAGATCATGAGGGCTGCTGCCAGCGGCGCGTCGCGGCCCAGCCGCCCCCCGCCGAGCAGCTCCAGGCGGCCGGTCTCCTCGTCGCTGCGCGTGTGCCGGATGGCGAGGATGACCATGAGGACGGCGAGGATGGCGGTCATGAACGCGGTGTATTTGATCAGTGAGAGGGCGCCGATGGAGCTGGGGTCGTAGATCCGGCCGAAGAGCGCCACCATCGAGGCGGTCGCATTCACGGCGGTGGAGGCCTCGACCCGGCTCGCCACATCCGGATAGAGCTCGGCTCCGGCCGCCGCCGTCGAGTACGCGATGAGGGCAAAACCGGCGATCCAGACCGGCAGCATCCACCGGTCCCGCCGAAGCCCGAGCCGGATCAGGACGCCGGTGCCGGCCAGGGTCTCAGGCATCGCCGGCCCGCCGTCCGCCCGGCCCCGGGGTGCCGGGCCGGACCGGCACCGAGCCGACGGCCGCGGCAGGAACCCCCGCGCTGAGGTCACCGTAGTGGCGCAGGAACAGGTCTTCCAGCGTCGGCGGCTGGCTCGTAAGCGACGTCAGTCCCGCCGTCGTGAGCGCCTGCATCAGGTGGTTCAGTCCGGCGGGCTCGACCTGGGCGGTGACCCGGTGGTTGGTGATGACGACGTCGTGGACCCCGGGCAGGAGGTCCAGCCCGGGAGGCACCACGGCGACGTCGGCGGTGACGGCGGTGCGGGTCAGGTGCCGCAGCTGCTCCAGCGGGCCGGTCTCCACCACCCGTCCGGCGCGGATGATACTGACCCGGTCCGAGAGCGCCTCGGCTTCGCTGAGGATGTGGCTGCTCAGCACGACGGTGCGCCCCTGCGCGCGCAGGTCGCGGACGCAGCCTCGGAACGCGTCCTCCATCAGCGGGTCCAGTCCGCTCGTGGGCTCGTCCAGCAGGAACAGTTCGGCGTCGGTAGCCAGGGCAGCCACCAGGGCCACTTTCTGCCGGTTTCCCTTGGAGTATGTGCGCGACTTTTTCGTGGGATCCAGCTCGAACAGGTCCAGCAGGCGGTCCCGGCGGGCGCGGTCCTGGCCGCCCTGCAGCCGGCCCAGCAGCTCGATCACTTCGCCGCCCGTCAGGTTCGGCCAGAGCACCACATCCCCCGGGACATAGGCCAGCCGGCGGTGCAGGGTTGCGACCTCGCGCCACGGATCCAGCCCGAGAACCCGGATGGAACCGGCGTCGGAGCGCAACAGGCCCAGTAGGAGTCGCAGGGTGGTGGACTTGCCGGACCCGTTGGGGCCGAGGAAACCGTGCACCTCGCCGGCGGCCACCTCGAAATCCAGTCCGTCCAGGGCCGTCACGGCCCCGAAACGCTTGACCACACCCGTCATCTCCACGACACCGCTCATAGTCACACGGTACGTCGGATTGACGGGCCGCGACCCCTGCGCAAAGTCCTGTTTCTGCGACGCCGGCCGCGGTTAGCAGGGGGTCCGTTGCTGTGATTGAGTTATTCCATGCCATCTCGCTGGTCCGGCCGGGACACCCAGACGCCGAAACCGGTCCGGCCGTGACCCTCCTGCAGTCCCCGGCCGTGCGCGTGGGTCTCTCCATCAGCATCGCCACCGGACTTTATGGGGTGTCCTTCGGTGCCCTGTCGGTCACCTCCGGACTCGACTTCTGGCAGACCATGGCCCTGAGCCTGCTGCTGTTCAGCGGCGGCTCCCAGTTCGCCTTCATCGGCGTGGTGGCCGGGGGCGGCTCCGGCGTCGCCGCGATGGGGGCAGCCACCCTGCTGGGCATGCGCAACGGCATTTATGGAATGCAGATCAACGCCCTGCTGCAGCCACGGGGCTGGCGGCGGTTCGCAGCCGCCCACGTCACCATCGACGAGTCCACCGCCACAGGCACCGGCCAGACGGACCCGCTGGAGCAGAAGCGCGGTTTCTGGACCGCCGGCCTGGGCATCTTCGTCTTGTGGAACCTGTTCACCGCCGTCGGCGCGCTGGCCGGAGGCGCGCTGGGGGATCCCAGGCAGTGGGGCCTCGACGGCGCCGCCGTGGCGGCGTTCCTGGGCCTGCTGTGGCCGCGGCTCAAGGGCCGCGAGCCCGTCGCGATCGCCGTTGTCTGCGCCTTGGCCACTGTCCTTGCCGTACCGTTTGTGCCCGCCGGCGTGCCGATCCTGGTGGCCGCGGTGGTCGCGGCGGCCATCGGCTGGTTCAGCCATGGCCGCAGCGACGAAGGGCTGGAACCGGACGTTGACCCCTACGCCGAACACCCGCGAGCCCATCACCCGGGAGACGACCGATGACCCTGTGGATGTGGGTGCTGCTCTCCTGCCTGCTGGCCTATGCCTGGAAGCTGCTGGGCTATCTGGTCCCGGCCAGTGTGCTCCGCGATCCCCGGATGTCCCGGATCGCCGGGACCATGACGATTGGCCTGCTGGCCTCCCTGACGATCGTGAACACCGTGGCCTCCGGCCAGACGCTCACACTGGATGCACGCCTGGGGGCCCTCGCCGCGGCCGCCGTTGCCCTGGCGTTCCGCGCGCCGTTCCTCGTCGTTGTGCTCGCCGGAGCCGGTGCGGCAGCAGGCCTCAGGCTGCTGGGCTGGGGCTGACGGACCTGCCGCAGGACCGTCCGCCCGTACCGATCCGCAATGGTCTTTAGTCCCTACTTGCCGCAAGGCCCCCGTGGGAGCATTCGGGTATGAGCGAGAACGACGATCCGGATACGCCCGCGCCCGGAAAAGACCAGCACCACAAGCCGCCCGCGCCGTTCGTTCCGCCCGGAGCAGAGTCCACCCGCGAACTGCGCGAGCTGGCCCGGCGCCGGCGGGAGGCCGAGGAGAAGCTGCAGCACCACCTGCAGGAGGCCAAAGAAAAGCCCGCGGAGGATTGATGCCGGGAACCCGGCTCACGGAGCGCCTGCAGGATCTGTTGCTGGACAATGAACAACTCGAGGATTTCCTCCTGCAGTTGTCCGATCTGGCCGCGGGGTTCGCCTCCGCTGAGACCGGCCGACCGATGCTGTGCTCGGTGCGGGCAGCCGCGAGACGTCAGCCGGCAGTCCTCGCCGCCAGCAACGCCGAAGCCCGGGTGCTGGACCGCTTGCAGGACGACGTGGGGGAGGGGCCGGGGCTGGACGCCTGGCAGACCGGGCAGGCAGTGATGGTGCCTGACACGATTATGGATCCGCGGTGGAGGCGCTACCAGCGGGCGGCTGCCCAGCGCGGGAGCCGCAGCATCCTCGCTGTCCCGCTGCCTGTGGGTCGGGACGCAGCGGCCACCCTGACCCTCTTTTCGACCTCCCCCGAGGCTTTCGACGACGGCGCACTGGCAGCCTGCGGGGTGCTCGCCGCCCGCGCCGCCAAAGTGACGGGGCTGGCCCTCCGGCTGGAAACCGCGCAGGGCGTGAACCGGGACTTGCTGCAGGCCATGCGGTCCCGGACCGAGATCAATCTCGCTACCGGCATCCTGATGGCACAGAGCCGATGCTCCCAGTCGGACGCGCTCGCGCTGCTGGCCAGGGTCTCCAACACCAGGAACGTCAAGCTCCGCATCCTGGCCCGGGAGATCCTCCGTCGGTTCGACGGCGGTCCCGCCGGCACTGCCTTCAGCGTATGAGCTCCTACAACGGTGCTCCGAGACCGGCGAGCCGGAGAATGAGCTCCAGCCCCTCGGGCGTACCGGGCCAGTGCCGGCGCAGGGCATCCGCGCCGGCCCGTGCGATCACCGCGCGCAGGACGACGGCAACAATGATCACGTCGTCGGCGTAGCCGATCACCGGAATGAAATCCGGCACAAGGTCGATCGGTGAGAGGAGGTACGCCAGAAGCAGGGCAAGCCGGACCCGCACCCCTGCGCCCAGGGTCTTGTCCGCAACCAGCCGCCGCAGGAGTCTAAGCAGGTCCGGCAGCAACCGCAGCGCGTCCTTCATCGTCACCGCTTCCGGGTGGCGGCGCGCATAGCCCCACAGCAGGAGCAGGAGGACGGCGTAGACCAGCAGCAGACCCCCGATTGCGCCGACGACGGTTTCCCAGCCCACAGGTGTCTAGCCGAGCACCGAGTCGTACGCCGTGCCCGGCAGCGGCGCCTGCGGCGGCAGCGGGCGGTGCGGGCGCTCGGTTCGGATGGCGTCCTCGACCAGGGCGACGGGGCGCCGCCAGGCATCCGAACCGGCCTCCATCGTGTCCACAACACCGATCAGCATGGCCAGCAGACGGATCAGGTCCGTCATCGAGATGTCGCTGCGCAGGGTTCCCTGGCCCTGTCCGCGGCCCAGCAGCACGGCCACGGATTCGATCAGATCGCCCGTGATGCCGGTGAGCAGCCCGCGCCGGCCGGCGACCGCACCCAACAGGTTGGCTTCTTCGCTGGCCACCCCCATCAGGGCATCAATGACACGGAAGAGCCCCTCCGCGGCGTCCGGCCCGGCGAGGGCCTCCTCGATGACGGGATCGACCAGCAGGCCGAGCTGCCGGTGCAGGGCAGCGAGGACCAGTTCTTCCTTGTCGGCGAAGTTCCGGAAGAGCGTGGCCGGGCCGACGCCGGCGGTCACGGCGATGGTCTGCAGCGGGACCTCGGGTCCGTGTTCCCGGAAGCACTGGCGGGCCGCGGTAATGATCTTGTCCACGTTCCGCGCGGCATCGGCGCGGAGCGGCCTGCGGTCTGCTACCCGGTTCATTTGCTTAGGTTAGCAATGCAGGGCCGGGCCGGGGAGGTTACTTCCGGGTATTGATTTATGTGACGGAGCCGAGAGCAAACTCCGGGCCCGGGACCGGTCCGGAAACAGCCCGGAAGCCGGAAAGGCCGGGCCCGCTCCGGACCGTCAGGCCGCCGGTGCACGTGACAGACTGGTGCCATGTTGCTTGCATTCTCTGTCGCACCTTCAGGCCGTCCCACAGCCTCTCCCGGCAGCCCGCCCGCCGGTTCCGGGGCCGTTCCGTCAGACGAGGCTTCCGTCCACGACGCCGTCGCCGAAGCCGTGCGGATCGTCCGGGAGTCCGGCCTGCCGAACCGCACCGACTCGATGTTCACCACGATCGAGGGGGAATGGGATGAAGTCTTCGACGTCGTGAAGCGCGCCACCGAGGCCGTGGGCCGCTACGGCAGCAGGGTTTCGCTGGTGATCAAGGCAGACATCCGCCCCGGTTTCGCGGGCGAACTCACCGGGAAGCTGGACCGCCTGGAGCAGGCGCTCGACGGCGGCCCGGACCCCGCCGCTGGCTAGGACCCCCGAGTCCGGGCCCTGACGCTGGCTAGGACCCCGAGCCGGGCCTCTGGCCGCGGACAGCGTGGAGCCTACCGCCGGGACGGGCCAGCTGGGAGACTTGGCGCATGTTCGAGCATCAGCCCACAGCCCGCTGGACCGCCGTCGAGGACTTCCTGTCCGAATCCGTGGTCCGCCCCGACAGCACCCTGAAGCACGCCGTCACCACGGCCCTCGAGGCGGGCATGCCGCCCATCGAAGTCGCCCCCACCGCCGGGAAACTGCTGAAACTGCTCGTCCAGCTCACCGGCGCCCGGCGGGTGCTGGAGATCGGGACGCTGGCCGGATTCAGCACGATTTGGATGGCCCAGGGCCTGCCCGGCGGCGGCCGGCTGATCACCTGCGAATATCTCCCCAGACACGCCGCGGTGGCCCGCGCCAACGTCGACTTCGCCGGGGTGGGCCACCTTGTGGAAATCCGGGTCGGGGCCGCCCTTGATACCCTGCAGGCGCTCGCCGACGAGGAGGCCGGGCCGTTCGACTTCGTCTTCATCGACGCGGACAAGGAAAACAACCCGCACTACCTCGACTGGGCCATCCGCCTCGGCCGGCCCGGCACCGCCGTCGTGATCGACAACGCGGTCTGGGAAGGCGCCGTGCTGGATCCGGCCATGGACCCCGTCAACGCTCCGGGCATCATCAGCGCCCTGGAAATGCTGGGCTCGGACCCCCGGCTGGACGGCACGGTCATCCAGACGGTGGGCTCCAAAGGCTGGGACGGCTTCGCCCTTGCCCGCGTGCTGTAGCCACGCGGGCAACAGCATCGGGGTGCCACAGGTCTGCCCGGGGAACCCCAAAGTGCTAAGTGTGCTTAGATTTACGGGAAGGCCTGAAATTACCGGCCGGGAGGGCGGCTGGCACGGACGCCGGGAGCAGCAAGCACGTCGAAGGAGAGCAGGGCAGCGAATGAACCGGACTCCCGATTCCCGGCGGCCACTCGCCGTCAGGATCAGCTCCACGCCGCAGGACCTCGCGGGGCTCGGCGCCCTGCTGGCGGACGCACGGTCGGCGGTCGGCGACGTCCCGGCCCTGCTGGAGCTGGCCAAAGCCGCAGCGGCAATTGCCCCGAACCCCGGCGCAGGCGAAACGGCGTTCCTCTGGGAGATCCTGGCCTCCGTTACCGCTGTCGATGTTGGCGCCGGCCGGGCCATTGAACCCCACCTGGACGCTGCCGCCATCCTTGCCCAGGCCACCGGCCAGGCGAAACTGGGCGGCTGGGACTGTCCGGACTTTGACAGCGTGCACTTCGACGGCGCCTGGGGTGTGTTTGCCGCGGAAGCCCCCGGCCTGCGGCTTGAGGCAGCAGTGGTGGACGGTTGTTTCCGGCTGCATGGTGCCAAACCCTGGTGCTCCCTCGCGGCCCAGCTGGACCACGCCGTCGTGACCGCCCGTTTGGACGACGGCGGCAGGGCAGCGTTCGCCGTCGACCTGCACGCCGACGGCATCAGCTTCGAGGACCCGCAGTGGACCACCCGGGCGCTCGCGGAAATCCCCAGCGGCACCGTGCACTTCGACGCCGTCCCGGCCGTGCCGCTGGGCGACGCCGGCTGGTACTACCGCCGTCCCGGCTTCGCGTGGGGCGGCATGGGTGTGGCGGCCTGCTGGCTGGGCGGCGCCGTCGCGGTGGCCCGCAGTTTCAGGGATTCCCTGCTCACCGCGGCCGACGGCGGCCGCGAACCGGACCAGATTGCGCTCGCCCACCTCGGCGAGATCGACCGGACGCTCACCGCCGTGACCGGCTACCTCGCCCGGACGGCCGCCCGGATCGATGCCGGGGAACTCTCGGACACCGGCGCCTGGAGCGAGGCCCTCCGCGTCCGCGGCCACGTCGCTGCCGCCGTCGAACGCATCCAGACCCTGGTCAGCCAGAACCTCGGACCCGGCCCGCTCGCCTTCGACCCGGTCTACGGTAAGCGGATGGCTGACCTCTCGCTTTACATCCGCCAGCACCACGCCATGCGCGACGACGCCCAGCTGGGTGCCCGCACGCTCAGGGAGGACCATCCGTGGTGAACTTCAGCCACCGCGACGCCGGCACCAGCGAGGACGCCTGGGCAGCCAGCGGACTCGCCGCCCTCCCGGAACTGCCGCTCGACGCCGACGAACTCGCCGGACAGGCGTTCATCGTCCTGGCCGCGCACCCGGACGATGAATCCCTCGGCGCGGGCGGCCTGCTCGCACGGCTGCGGGGGCTGGGCGCCCGCGTCACCGTGCTGCTGTGCACGGCCGGTGAGGCCTCGCATCCGGATTCCCCCACGACAACGCCGGAACAGCTTGCCGCCGTCCGGCTGCAGGAATTCGACGGAGCCCTCGCGCGCCTGCTGCCCGATCCGGACTGGGAATTCCTCGCCCTGCCGGACGGCAGGCTCGCCGACCACCGGCCGGAGGTGGACGCAGCGCTGCAGCGCGCCCTCGCCGGGGCCGCCGCCGGCTCGGGACTGCCGCCGGAGCAGATCACGATGGTGGCCCCCTACCGACAGGACGGCCACCCGGACCACGAAGCACTGGGTGCCGCCGCCGCCGAGGCGGCCGGGGAAGGCGGCCACGGACTGCTGGAATACCCCATCTGGTACTGGCTTTGGGCCGACCCCGCGGACCCTGCCTGGCAGTCCTGGCTGCGCCTGCCGCTTCAGCCTGCCGAACAGCAGGCCAAGGCTGCGGCGATGGCCGCCCACGGCTCGCAAACCCGTGCACTCTCCGGCCGGCCCGGCGACGAAGTGCTGCTTCCGCCGGCATTCCTGGCCCACTTTGACCGGTCCTTCGAGACGTTCGCGTGGCAGCGCCCGGCCGTTCGGGGCGGCACCGGTGAAGCCGGCGGCGCCTACGCCGCCGCCGACGCGGAACGCGTCTTTGACGGCGTCCACGCCGGAAATGACGACCCGTGGGATTACACCGGCAGCTGGTACGAACACCGCAAACGCGCTCTCACGCTCGCGGCACTGCCCGGCCTGAACTACATTGCCGGACTCGAAATCGGCTGTTCCATCGGGACGCTCAGCGTGGAACTCGCGCAACGCTGTGCCAGCTTCCTGGCCGTCGACGCCAGCAGCGCCGCACTGGCCCACGCCGCCCGGCGCCTCGAGCACCTGCCGGCTGCCCGGACCCGGCACGTCACCGTCCCGCAAAACTGGCCGGAGGGCCGCTTCGACCTGATCGTGGTCTCCGAGGTGGGCTACTACCTCGCCCCCGGCGAGCTGGCCGAACTGTTCGACCGGATCGAGGCAGCACTGCTGCCCGGCGGCACCCTGGCCCTGTGCCACTGGCGGCACCCCATCTCCGGCTGGGAGCTCGACGGCGACTCCGTCCACGCCGCCGCCCGCAGTCAACTCGGCTGGGCCGACGCCGGTCTCTACTGCGAACGCGACTTCATCCTCGAGGTCCTGGTCGCGCCCGGAGCCGGCGGGGATCCGCAGTCCGCTGATGCCGGCGTGCGGGCACGGGAAGGCTAGACCGAATGGCCGCCCTTGCCCTGCCGCTGCCCCGCGGGCACAGTCTCGACCGGATCGCCGTCGTGCTTCCTGCCCACAATGAGGATGAGTACCTCGGCCGCGCCCTGGGCGCGGTGCAATGCGCCGCCGATACGCTGCACCGGCTCCGGCCCGAAGTTGAGGTCCGCGTAATCGTGGTGCTGGACAGCTGCAGCGACGGCTCCGCCGCCATTGCGGCGCGGTACGCCGCGGCGGACCGGCGCTTCCGCGTCCTGGATGTGGACTTCCACAACACCGGAGCCAGCCGCGCGGCCGGGGTCCGGGCAGGGATCGGAGCATCCCGGCGGAGACCGCCCGGCAAACGGTGGACGCCGCCGCCGTGGGCGGGCCGGACCTGGCTGGCCAACACGGACGCGGACTCGCAGGTTCCGGAAAACTGGCTGGTCCGCCAGGTGGAATTCGCAGCGGCCGGAGCCGACGCCGTGCTCGGCTCGGTGGAACCGGACCCCGCCGGGATGGACCCGGAGTTGCTCCGGCGGTGGCGGGAACGCCATCCCTTCGAGGAGGACCACCCGCACATTTACGGAGCCAACTTCGGCGTCAGGGCCTCCGCGTACCTGGCCGCGGGCGGCTTCCCGAAGCTCGCCTCGCACGAGGACCGGACCCTGGTGCAAAGCCTCCGCAACCGCGCCTTCACCGTGACGGCGACGGACAGCATACGCGTGCTGACCTCGGGCCGGATCCAGGCCAGGGCGCCGCATGGCTTCGGCGCCTACCTCCGGACGCTGGGACGGACCCGGCCACCCGAGAGCCAAGTTCCGGGCAGATGACTTGCCATCCGGTGGACCGGCCGTAGACTCGGCCCATGTCTGGTCCTGGGGGAACGAAACAGTCCGCTGCCTTCTGGCGCTCATTATCGCTATGCCGCTGGCCGGGGGCCTGGCCGGGGGCCTGGCCGCCTGCGCTTACGAGGACGGGGACGATCCCCAGCCGACGGCGGCGGGCGCAAGCCTCCGGCCCGGGCCCACCCTCCCCGCGAAGGACCCGGACGTCCTGGCTGTGGAAGCGCGCAACTACGCTGAACTGGATCAGCGCCTGGCCAGGGTACCGGGGTCGGTTCTCCTGGCCGACACCGGCCCGGCCGACGGGCCAGGCGTCGGCTTCAGCAAGGGCGCGACAGTGAGAACTGCTGGCCCGCACACTGTCACCGCAGCGTGTGTAGGCATCCCCCAAGCCCAGGTAGGCGGCCGCGAAGATAAGGTCTTCGAAGTCGATTGCGCGGGAACGCAGACACAGGTGGTCCAGCTCCAGAGGGGTACATCAGTGCCCAGCTGGTAGGGCGCCGGGACCCTGCGGGTGCCTGGACCGGGGCGGTCGCCGGGATCAGGATCACGGTCGGAGAGAACGCGGCGCCGCCAACCTTGCCAGCCCGTTGGGGCACGAGGTCGAAGCCTCACGATGGCCTTCGCCAACTGGTTGACATCCGGCGTTACGAGGTCTAGAGGTTGGCCTGTCGAACACATCCAGACCGGCCTAGGAGTAGAAATGGAAGCAGCGCCCTATGGAATCGTGCACTTCTTTGCGGGAGGCACGAAGGACCAGTACGAAGCCTCAATTGCCGCTGTTCACCCTGGTGAGGGGCGCCTGCCCGAGGGCCAGATCTTCCATGCAGGCGGCTCTTCTGCCGGTGGCTGGACGATCATGGCTGTCCATGAGTCGAAGGAGAGCTGGGAGAAATTCCGCGATGCCATCCTCCTTCCCCGGATGCAACAGGGCATCGAGGGCGGATTCGCATCGCCGCCCGAGGAGACCGTCATCGATCTGTACAAGATCATGCCCTAGCACGCCGCCGTGACCTTTGGCCCTAACGGCCGGCACGCCCCGGGCGCACCCTCAACCCATGAGCTACCTGACCCGGGCCGGTCTACGGTGTTGCGCCTAAGCCGCCCCGGCTGGCCGTGACACCGGAGGCTCCGGCCGGGGGGCGGGACACCGGGGCATTGCCGGGCGTTGCCGGCCTGAGCTCCGCGGAGGCGGCCCTAAGACTCACTCAATTCGGGGCGAACAAGCTTCCAGAGACCGGCACGGTACCCGGCTGGCGGAGGCTGCTGGCCGAACTGACGCACTTCTTCGCCATGCTGTTGTGGTGTGCCTCCGTGCTGGCCTACCTCGCGGGTATGCCGCAGCTGGCCATCGCGATCGTTGTTGTCATCCTGGTGAACGGTATTTTCGCCTACATCCAACAGGAGCGCGCCCAGCACGCCGCCGCGAAGCTCCGCGAACTGCTCCCGGCGATGGTCTCGGTCCGCCGGGACAACCGCGTCATCAAGGTCCACACAACTGACCTGGTGCCGGAAGACGCCGTCGTACTGGTTGCCGGTGACCGGGTACCGGCAGACCTCCGCTTGGCGGTGGCGGCAGGCTGCTCCGTGGACGAATCGATGCTCACGGGTGAAAGCGAGGCCGTCGCCAAGGTCCCCGGCGACACCGTCTTTGGCGGGACCTTCCTGGTCAACGGCCAGGCTGAAGGTGTGGTCGCGGGAACGGGCGCTAAGACCCGGCTCGCCGAAATCGCCGCCCTGACGGGAAAAGTGGAGGCGCCGCCGAGCCCGCTCGCGCGGGAACTGCAACGAATAGTCCGCATCACCGCCGCGATGGCCCTGGGCATTGGCGTGCTGTTTTTTGTGCTCTCCCTGTTGGTCGGGATCTCCTGGCGGGATGCCTTCTTGTTTGCCATCGGCGTGATGGTGGCGTTGGTGCCCGAGGGCCTGCTGCCCACGGTCACACTGTCCCTGGCCGTCGGGGCGCAGCGGATGGCGCAGCGAAACGCACTGGTCCGGAACCTGGAAGCGGTGGAAACCCTCGGCTCCACCACCTTCATTTGCACGGACAAAACCGGCACGCTGACCCAGAACCGGATGAACGCCGTCGAGGTCTGGACCCCGGCCGGGGTGCTCAGCGTCATCGGTGCAGGCTACGGGCCGGAGGCCGAGATCACCGGGACGGGAACCGGGGAGGCACTGCACCTCAGCACCGCCGCGCTGGCCGCTTCCCTAGGCCGCGCGGTGCTCCACGAGGGGCAGTGGATCGCCGAGGGCGACCCGATGGAGGCCGCCATCCATGCGCTTGCCGTCCGGCTGGCAGGTGCCGGGACAGGTCCCGGGTCACGCCCCGGGGCGGGTCCGGCCGAGCCCGCGGTGTCGCACCGCTTTGCCTTCGATCCCCGCCGGCTGCGGGAGTCCGCGATCGTGGGGACCACGCTGTATGTCAAGGGCGCCCCGGAGTCAGTGATTCCGCTGTGCGGCGGCAATGGCCGCGCCCTGCAGATGGTCGACGAGATGGCCTCGCACGGGCTGCGGGTACTGGCCGTGGCCGAGCGGAGCCTGCCCGGCCTGCCGGGCGCCAGCTTCAGGCTCGAGGAAGTTGAGCGCGGACTGACGCTGCTGGGGCTGATCGGACTGCACGACCCGCCGCGGGCCGAGGTCCGGCTGGCCCTCGAGGCGGCCCGCGGGGCCGGCATCAAGGTGGCCATGGTCACCGGCGACCACGCTTTCACGGCCGCGGCCATCGCCCGGGAAACCGGGCTGATCGGCTCGCCCGAGCTGGTGCTGGAGGGTCATATCCTGCCCGAGGACGATGCCGTCCTGACCGCCCTGCTGGACCGCGACGGCGTGGTGGTTAGCAGGGTCACCCCGGAACAGAAGCTCCGGGTTGCCCGCCTGCTCCAGCGCCGCGGCCACGTGGTGGCAATGACCGGCGACGGCGTCAACGACGGCCCCGCCCTCCAGCAGGCCGACATCGGCGTGGCCATGGGGCTGAGCGGCACCGACGTGGCCCGCGAGGCGGCGGATCTGGTGCTGCTGGATGACGATTTCGCCACCATCATCGCCGCGGTGGAGCAGGGTCGCGCCACCTACGCGAACATCCGCCGTTTCCTGACTTACCACCTGACGGACAACGTCGCCGAGCTCACCCCGTTCGTGATCTGGGCACTGTCCGGTGGGCGCTTTCCGCTGGCGCTGAGCGTGCTGCAGATCCTCGCCCTGGACATCGGCACCGACCTGCTCCCCGCACTGGCGCTGGGCAGTGAGGCCCCCAGCAAGGGGACGCTGAAGCGCCCGCCGGAGCGCAGGCACCTGATGGACCGGGCGCTGATGCTCCGGGTGTTCGGGCTGCTGGGCCCGGTCGAGGCGTTTTTTGAGATGACGGCGTACACCGCCGTGCTGCTCGGTGCCGGCTGGACGCCCGGGGCGGAACTTCCCGCGGCGGACGTGCTGATGGCCGCCTCCGGCGCCGCGTTCACCACCGTGGTGCTGGCCCAGCTCGCCAACGCCTTCGCCTGCCGCAGCGCCTCCGTCCCGCCGTGGCGGCTCGGCTGGTTCACCAACCGGCTGCTGGTCTGGGCCGTGCTGGCCGAACTGGGCCTGCTGGCAGTGTTCCTGTTCCTCGGCCCGCTCGCCACCCTGCTGGGCCACGCACCGCCGTCGCCCGGTGGCCTGGCCGTGGCGCTCGCCGCCATCCCCGCCGTGCTGCTCGCGGACTGGCTGTACAAGATCCTCCGCCACCGCCGGGCTGGGCAGGCCGCAACAGGTACAAAGGTCCAAAGACTCTGACACCGGACGGCCCGCCGCCACAGGATGGGTTCAGAGACGCCGCGCACCGCGGATCATCATCGTGCCCGGCGGGTCCCTTTCCCGTTGCCGAAAGCAGGAGCTGCGACATGGCTGAATCCCCGGTGCTGTGGTTTGACGAGATCGGAATGGGCGATGTCCCGCAGGTGGGCGGCAAGAACGCCTCCCTCGGCGAACTCATCCAGTCCCTCAAGGCCAAGGGGGTGCGCGTCCCGGACGGCTTCGCCACCACCGCGGACGCCTACCGACGGTTCCTCGAGGCCAACGGGATCGAGGCCGCGATGCGCGCGCGGATCCAGTCCTACCGTGCCGGCGAAACCACCCTGCGCGCCACCGGGGAAGCCATCCGCGAGCTGTTCCTGGACAGTGAGTTCCCGCCGGACATTGCCGGATCCATCCGTTCCCACTACCGGGAACTGGGGGAGCGCGCCGGACTGGACCGGCTCTCGGTCGCGGTCCGCAGCAGCGCCACCGCCGAGGACCTGCCGGACGCAAGCTTTGCCGGGCAGCAGGAGACGTTCCTGAACATCGCCGGGGAACGGGAGCTGCTGGACGCCTGCCGCCGCTGCTACGCCTCGCTGTTCACCGACCGGGCCATCAGTTACCGCGAGGTCAAGGGCTTTGACCACCTCGAGGTCGCGCTCTCCATCGGGGTGCAGCGGATGGTGCGGTCCGACGTCGGCGCCTCCGGCGTGATGTTCTCCATCGACACGGACTCCGGGTTCCCCCGCGTCGCCGTGATCAGCGCCGCCTGGGGGCTGGGTGAAACCGTGGTCCAGGGCACCATCAACCCGGACAAATACCTCGTGTTCAAACCGCTCCTGGCGGAAGCCGCGGCCGCGGGCGAAATCAGCCCGATCATCGAAAAGACCCTCGGTTCCAAGGAACGGAAGATGGTCTACAGCCGGGGCGGCCACGCCCGCACCAAAATGGTGGACACCTCGGCAGCGGAACGCCGCGCGTTTGTCCTGGCCGACGCCGAGATCCTCGCGCTGGCGCGCTGGGCCGTGAGCGTTGAGGAGCACTACGCCCGGGCGATGGACATGGAGTGGGCCCGGGACGGTGTGACCGGGGAACTGTTCATGGTCCAGGCCCGGCCGGAGACGGTCCAGTCGCAGAAGTCAGGGTCCCGTTTCACCCTCCACCACCTCGTGGGGACCGGCACCGTGCTCGCGCGGGGCGCCGCGATCGGCGACTCCATCGCGCAGGGCACTGCGTGCGTGATCAGGAGCGCGGCGGACATCGAAAACTTCCGCGACGGCGCCATCCTGGTCACCGAAATGACCGACCCGGACTGGGTGCCGATCATGAAGCGGGCGGCCGGCATCGTCACCGACCACGGCGGTCCCACGAGCCACGCGGCGATCGTCAGCCGCGAACTCGGGGTCCCCGCCGTCGTCGGCACCGGGAACGCCACCACCGTCCTGGCGGAAGACCTGGCCGTGACGATTTCGTGCTCCGAGGGCGATGAGGGCCGCGTGTACGAGGGCAGCCTCGCCTACGACACCGAAGAGGTGGATCTGGGGGAGCTGCCGGAGACGCGCACCAAGGTCATGGTCAACATTGCCAGCCCCGCGGCGGCGTTCCAGTGGTGGCGGCTGCCGGCCGACGGCGTCGGGCTGGCCCGGATGGAATTCATCATCAGCAGCCTGATCCGGGTCCACCCGATGGCGCTGGTCCATCCCGAGCGGGTCACCGACCCCGCGGAAGCAGAGCAGATCCGGGCCCTGACCAGCGGCTACGCGGACCCGAAGGACTACTTTGTGGACGCCCTGGCCCTCGGCATCGCCAAGATCGCCGCTCCCTACCATCCCCGGCCGGTGATCGTCCGGCTCAGCGACTTCAAGACCAACGAGTACGCGCACCTGATCGGCGGGTCCGCGTTCGAGGAGCCGGAGGAGAACCCCATGCTCGGCTTCCGCGGCGCCTCCCGCTATTACGACGAGCGCTACCGGGAGGGATTCGCCCTGGAATGTGTGGCCCTCAAGCGGGTCCGGGAACAGCTCGGGTTCGGCAACATCATCGTGATGATCCCGTTCTGCCGGACCCCGCAGGAAGCGGACAAAGTGCTGGCCGTGATGGCGGAGAACGGCCTGGTCCGCGGTGAAAACGGCCTGCAGGTCTACATGATGTGCGAAATCCCGTCCAATGTTGTCCTCGCCGAAAAATTCGCCACCCGCTTCGACGGCTTTTCCATCGGCTCCAACGACCTCACCCAGCTGGTCCTCGGTGTGGACCGGGATTCGGCGCAGCTCGCCGCGCTCTTCGACGAGCGGGACGAGGCCGTGATGGCGATGATCAGCGAAGCCATCCGCAAGGCCCACGCCGCCGGGATCAAGATCGGCATCTGCGGCCAGGGGCCCAGCAACCATCCGGAGTTCGCGGCCTTCCTGGTCAGCGAGGGCATCGACTCGATCTCGTTGAACCCGGACAGCTACCTCAGGACCGTTCCGCGGATCGCGGAAGCCGAGAAACAGGCCGGCCGGTAGCGCCGACGTCGTCCGTCACCCCCGGGCCCTTGGGTCCGGGGGTCTTCTTGCGGGCGGATTTCCTGCCGGGGCTGAGCGCGCGCAGCGCATTGAGGATCGTGGCCAGGTCCACCAGTTCCTGGGAGAGGGCGCCTGCGATGGCGGGAACGTAGCCGGCCATCGCCGCGACCATCAGCGCCACACTCAGCGCGATCCCGATCCAGATGCTCTGCAGCGCCACCTTGACGGTGCGCTGCCCGATCCGCACGGCGGATGCCACCTTGGACAGGTCATCCAGGATGATCACGACGTCGGCCGACTCGCCGGCCGCCGTCGATCCCCGCGCACCCATCGCGATTCCGACGTCGGCGACGGCCAGGACGGGCGCGTCGTTCACGCCGTCGCCGACCATCATGACCGGGCGGACGGGCAGCGAGCGGACGGCCTCGACCTTGTCCGGCGGCAGGCACTCGGCGCGGACATCCGTGAGCCCTGCCTCGTCCGCGATGTGCTCGGCGGTGGCGAGCGCGTCACCGGTCAGCATGACGGTCTGGGTGACGCCGAGCGCGGTGAGTTCGGCCAGGGTGTGGCGGGCTTCCTTGCGGATCGGGTCGCTCATCACAAGGGACCCGGCGAATTCCCCGGCCACGCCCACGTAGATGGCGAGCTCGCCGCTGGCCAGCTCCGTTTCCTGAACGCCGGGGGCCGATTCAGCCACGAACTTGGGCTTGCCAACCACCACCTCGCGGCCGTCGAAGCGCGCCCGGACGCCGTGGGTGGCATATTCCGTGGCCTCCGTGGCGGACTCGAAGACCAGCCCGCGGGTCCGTGCGGCATCCATCACGGAGGCGGCGAGAACATGCGAGGAATACTGTTCGGCGGAGGCCGCCAGCCCGAGAACCTCGTCCTCGGTGAAGGACCCCGACGTCCGGACCCCGACGAGCGCGGGCCGGCCATAGGTCAGGGTTCCGGTCTTGTCGAAGGCGACGGTTTTGATCCGGCTCAGCTGTTCCAGCACGCCGGCGTACTTAACGATGATGCCGCCGCGCGCGGCACGGCTCATGCCGCCCAGGAAGGCGACCGGGGCGGCGATCAGCAGCGGGCACGGGGTGGCGACCACCAGCACTTCCGCAAACCGGGCCGGGCTGCCGCTGATGATCCAGCCGATCGCCCCCAGCAGGTAGGCCAGGGCCGTGAACGGAACGGCATACCGGTCCGCGAGCCGCACCATGGGCGCTTTGCTGTCCGCGGCTTCCTTGACCAGGGCGACGATGCGGCTGTACTGCGAGTCCTCCATCAGGGCCGTGACCTGCATCCGGACTGCGGCTTCGCCGTTGAGGGAGCCGCTCATCAGCCCGTCGCCGGCAATCCGTTCCACCGGAAGGCTCTCGCCGGTGAGTGAGGACTCGTCGAGGGTGGCGGATTCGGAGAGCAGGATGCCGTCCAGCGGCACCACTTCACCCGGCCGGACCAGCAGGATGTCGCCGATCCGGACATCGGTGGCGGCGACATCCTCGTGCTGGCCGTCTTCATGGTTGCCGTTGCGTTCCCGGTGGGCAGTCTGCGGGACGCGTTCCAGCAGCGATGTCAGTTCTTTCTTGGCCCGGCCGGCAGCGTAGTCCTCGAGGGCTGTGCCGCCGGCCATCATGAGGACAATGATCATCGAGGCGATGAACTCGCCCACCAGGACGGTGCTAACGATCGCGGTGACCGCCAGGATGTCGATGCCCCATTGGCCGCCGATCAGCCGGCGGACCATGCCAACCCCCAGATAGGCCGCCACCGCCAGGGCGTAGAGGCTCGCCGCGATCTGCGCTATCAGCGGCTGGCCAGACACCAGCAGAACCAGCACGGCCAGGAGGACGGCGAGGGTGCCCGCCACGAGCGGATACCGGAGCAAAAGTTTCACGGAGAGCCCGCCTTAGATTTCGCTTTGTGGACTACTTTGCATCCTACTGCGGGGGCCTCCCCGGGAGGGCCGGGCGCGTACAGGTTACGCGGCGCCGGCGGGCCGCCCCCGCGCCGGGGCGTGAGACGCTGGAGCGGGAAAGTTGGAGCGGGACAGCAACAGGAGGCATAGCGTGCGAAGCATTTCAGACGCCGTTGAGACGAAGACTGCCCTGGTGGTGGGGGCCAGCGGGATTGCCGGATCGGCCCTGGTCGACCGGCTGGCGGATGAGGGCAGGGACGTCGTCGCACTGTCCCGCCGCCCGATTCGGCGCGGGGATGTTCGGCATGTGAGTGCGGACCTGAATTCTGTGGAGAACCTGCGTGAAGGCCTGGCCGGCGAACGGGTTAGCCACGTCTTCTACACGGCGTGGTCACGGATGAGCACGGAGCAGGAAAACATCGAGACCAACGCGGCTATGCTGCGGAACCTGCTCGCCGGCCTCAGCGGCCATCCGGTAAAGCACGTGGCGCTCATGACCGGGCTGAAGCACTATCTCGGGCCCTTTGAAGCGTATGCGGCAGGGGAGATGCCCGACACCCCGTTCCGCGAAAGCGAGCCGAGACTGCCGACGCCCAACTTCTACTACGCCCAGGAAGACGAATTGTGGGCTGCCGCCGGCAAGCAAGGCTTCGGCTGGTCCGTGCACCGGGCGCATACGGTGATCGGGCATGCGGTCGGCAACGCCATGAACATGGGCCTAACGCTCGCCGTCCAGGCATCCATCTGCCGGGAACTCGGCCAGCCGTTCATCTTCCCCGGGTCCGAGACGCAGTGGAACAGCCTCACCGACATGACGGACAGCGGGCTGCTCGCGGAACACATGATCTGGGCGGCCACCGCCGACGGGGTGGCCGACGAGGCCTACAACATCGTTAACGGCGACATCTTCCGGTGGCGGCGCATGTGGCCTGCACTGGCCGCCTATTTCGGGGTTGAACCCGAAGGATACGCCGGCCAGCCCCGCCCGCTGGAACAACAGATGCTCGGCAGGGAGAAGGAATGGGCTGACATCGCCGCCCGCCATGGCCTGGCCGAACCCGATCTTTCGCGGGTCGCCTCCTGGTGGCACACCGACGGTGATCTGGGCCGGAACCTGGAAGTGGTCACCGACATGAGCAAGAGCCGCCTTGCAGGCTTCACCGGGTACCGCCGAACGGAAGACTCGTTCATCCGCCTGTTCGACCGGTGCCGGGCCGACCGCCTGATTCCCCCAGCACCCTCCGGCTCAGCTTAACCAACGCGGGGTCAGACCGCGCCCATCCGAGGGGTCAACATGGGCGCGGAATGACCCCGCGTTGCTTGGGGGTTGACGGGCGCTGGGCACTTTAGCCCTACTCCGGCCATGGCCGCTGGTGCCACTGTGAGGCATGTGGGCGATTTTTACGGGGGACCGGCGCCGGTGGCTCGCGGCCGCGGCTGCGGTGCTGTTGCTGGCCGCCGCGGTGGTGCTGGGCGTCGTGTTTTCGTCCGGGCCACCAGGAGCCAGTCCGACGCCGGCGCCCACTTCGCCGTCGCTCACGGCCACCGCCGGCCCGTCGGACAGCCCTTCGATTAGCCCGTCGGACAGTCCGGTGCCAGCGTCGCCGTCCGAAACCCCGGCCCCCGGCCCCAGCGGCACTGCTACGGCCGCCCCCGCCCCGCCGGCCCCGCCCCCGGCACCCCCTGCGCCTCCACCGCCAGCGCCGGAACCCCCGGCACCGGCACCCGCCGCACCGTTCCCCGCCGCGCTCGCCGGACGCGACATCGAGGTGATCCCGGGCGCCGGGACGGTGGTGGCGCTGACGTTCGACGCCGGAGCCAACTCGGCGGGGCTGCCCCGGATCCTGCAGACCCTGGCCGCCACCGGGGTGCGCGGCACCTTCTTCCTCACCGGCAACTGGGCGGCCGCCAACCCCGCGGGCGTCGCCGCGATTGTGGCGGGCGGCCACCGGGTCGGCAACCATTCGATGACCCACCCGGGCTTCACCGGGCTCGCCGACGCCGCGATCGGGGACCAGCTGTCGGGGGCCGAACAGGCCATCAAAACCGGCGGTGCGGACCCGCGGCCGCTGTTCCGCTTCCCCCTCGGCGACCGCGACGCCCGGACCATCGCCACCGTCAACGCCCATGGCTACCTCCCCGTCCGATGGACCGTTGACAGCCTGGGCTGGAAGGGCAGCAGCGGAGGGATCACGGCCCAAATCGTGGCGGACCGCGTGCTCGCCCGGCTTCAGCCCGGCGAGATCGTGCTGATGCACATCGGCTCCAACCCCGACGACGGGACCACCCTCGACGCCGACGCGCTGCCCGGGATGATCGACCGGATCCGCCAGGCCGGCTACGGCTTTACGACCCTCGACGCGCTGCTGGGCTGACGGCCGGCAGCCGGAAGGGAAGCGCGGACCGGGCCGCGCATTGCGGCAGAACGACACTGTCGCGGTGGCCGGATGCCTGATACGACTGAGCCATGACGGAGTCGCCCACCCTTGCCGCCGCCCTGGCGCCGGTCGATGCCGTGATCTTTGACCTCGACGGCGTGGTCACGGACACTGTGGAGCTCCGCGCCGCGGCCTGGCAGCAACTCTTCGATGGCGTCCTGCAGGACCCGCGGCTTCCCGCCGGGACGCGCCGGGACCCGTTCAGCACGGACGACTTCCGGGACTTCGCCGCGGGCCGGACCGGGGAGGACGCGGTCGCAACCTTTCTCCGCTCCCGCGGCGCAGGCATGCCGCTGGGTTCGCCGTCGGATGGCCCGGCGGACTGGACCGCCTTTGGCCTCGCGGCCCGCCAGACCGACCTGTTCGACAAGCTTCTCAGCCGCAACCCGGTCCGGGCCTTTCCCGGCACGGCCGACCTGCTCAGCCGGCTGAAGGCAGGCCGGATTCCCGTGGTGCTTGCCACCTCCGCAAGGAAAGCGGGGGCGCTGCTGACCGCAGCCGGCCTCGGGGACGCCTTCGACCACATCATCGACGGGCAGACAGCCCTTGACCGGGACGTCGCGGGCAAACCTGCCCCCGCGCTGCCCCTCGAAGCGGTGCGCCGGCTCCAGATCCTGCCAGCCCGGGCGATGGTTATCGAGGAATCAGTCGCCGGAATCGAGGCGGGCCGGCGCGGCGGCTTCGGGTTGGTCGTCGGCATCGACCGCGTCGGACGCCGGGACCTGCTGGAAGCGGCGGGAGCCGACGTCGTCGTCGAAGATGTCGGCCAACTGGACATCGGACTTGCCATCACGCACCCGTGGCTGCTGGTCTACGAGGGCTTCGACCCGGCGCACGAAGGGCACCGCGAAGCCCTCACTACCCTGGGCAACGGTTACCTGGCCACCCGCGGCGCCGCCCCCGAACACCGCGCCGGGGCAGTGCATTATCCCGGCAGCTATCTCGCCGGTGTCTACAACAGCCTGCGCAGTGTGGTGATGGACCAGGAAACCGTCGACGAGCACATGGTCAACATCCCCGACTGGCTGCCGCTGGACCTCCGGATCGGCGCGGGCCGGTGGTGGTCCGAGGGCGGGCTGTCCCTCCGCAGCGAGCGGCGCACCCTGGACCTGAAGAACGCGGTGCTGGCCCGCGAGGCGCTTCTGGAGGACGACGCCGGCCGCCAGCTCCAGCTGCAGCAGCGCCGACTCGTGTCCATGGCCACGCCGAACCTGGCCGCCCTGGAAACCGTGATCACAGCTGTCGGCTGGGACGGCGCCGTCAGCATCCGCAGCGGCTGTGACACGGACGTCACCAACGCCAACGTCCCCGATGACGAGGCGCTGTCCAACCGGCACCTGGGGTCCGTCAACGTTGCCGCTTCCGAGACTGGTCCTGGCGCCGCCGGGCTAACCGTTGAAGTCAGGACCGTCACCAGCGGGATCGGGATCGCCCTCGCGCTCCGGACCGAGGTTTCCGGGTCCGACCGACCGGCCGGGGCCGGGATTCCCGACGTACTGGGCGGGCTGCACGCGCACCGCTTCGAGCGTTCCCTGGCTGCCGGGAAGCCGCTGACCGTACTCAAGACCGTGGCCGTGGCCTCCTCGCGCGACCACGCCATCGCATCGCCGCTGGCGGCAGCCAGGGCCGTCCTGGCCCGCGCCCCCGGCAGTTTCGCGGCGCTGCTGGCCGAACACGAGGCAGCGTGGACGATCCTTCTCGACTCCTTCCGCATCGAGCTCGAGGACGGCTCGCAGACGCAGCTCATCCTCAACCTGCATGTCTTCCACCTGCTGCAGACGCTCACCACCCACACCGCCGAACTGGACGCGGGCGTACCGGCCCGCGGACTGCATGGCGAGGGCTACCGCGGGCACGTCTTCTGGGATGAACTGTTCGTTCTCCCGCTGCTTAACTCCAGGTTGCCGTCGCTCGCGCGGGAGCTGGTCGATTACCGGTGGCGGCGGCTCGGCGCAGCGCGGGACGCAGCCCGGGCAGCGGGGCTGAAGGGGGCAATGTTCCCGTGGCAAAGCGGCAGCGACGGCACCGAACAGACGCCCAAGCTGTTGTTCAACCGGCTGTCCGGGCGCTGGATGCAGGACCATTCCCGGCTTCAGCGGCATGTTGGCCTCGCCGTCGCCTACAACGCCTGGCAATACTTCGAGTCCACCCAGGACCGGGGCTGGCTGACCAAACACGGCGCGGAAATCATCGTCGACGTCGCCCGGCTGTTCGCGTCGATGGCGGAGTATGACCCGGCGGAAGACCGCTTCCACCTCCGGGGGGTCATGGGCCCGGATGAATACCACACCGGAAACCCGGGCGACCCGGGCGGCGGACTGAACGACAACGCGTACACCAACGTCATGGCGGCCTGGGTGTTCGATCAGGCGGTCTGGATCATGCATTCCGTCCGAGGTTTTGACATGCAGGAACTGCGTATCAGGCTGCAGGTCACCGCCGCCGAGATCGATGCCTGGGAACACCTCAGCCGCCGCATGTTCGTTCCGTTCCACGACGACGGCGTGATCAGCCAGTTCGAGGGCTATGAAGCGCTCCGGGAACTGGACTGGAAGCACTACCGCCGGACTTACGGGCTCATCGAACGGCTGGACCTGATCCTGGAGGCGGAAGGGGACAGCGCCAATCACTACCGGCTGGCCAAACAGGCCGACGTCCTGATGCTGTTGTATGTCCTGGGCGAGGACCAGCTCATCCAGTTCCTGGCCCGGATGGGCTACGTCGTTACGTCCGCCCAGATGGCCGCCACGGTCGACTTCTACCTGGCCAGGACGGCGCACGGATCCACCCTCAGCCGGGTGGCCCACGCGTCTGTCCTGGCGCAGCGGGATCCCGAGCGGGCGTGGGCGGTGTTCCGGGAGGCCCTGGACGCTGATCTGGATGACACCCAGGGCGGAACCACCAGCTCCGGCATCCATCTGGGGGCGATGGCCGGGACGATCGACGTCATCCAACGCAGTTTCGCCGGGCTGCGGATCACCCGGGATGCCCTCGACTTCGCGCCCCGGCTGCCCACAGAGCTCAGCCGGGTAAAATTCCAGGTCCGCTACCGGGACCAGCTGCTCGCCGTCCATCTGGAACGCGACCGCCTGCTGGTGTCGACTGCCCCCGGCGACGCCGCCCCGGTGCTGGTGCGGGTCGGTACCCAGCGGGTGCTGCTCCGGGCCGGCCAGGACCACGTCTTCCTGCGCCAGAACGACTGAAAATCGGACGGGCTGAACCAGGACGGGCTGAACCGGGATTCGCCGGGATGCCGGCTACGGGGAGTCCATCCGGAGTACGGCAGCGCCCGTGATCCGGTCCTCCGACAGGTCCAGCAGGGCCTGGTCCGCGGCCTCGAACGGATAGGGCACCGTCGTCGGACGCAGCGGGATCTCCGCGGCGATGCGGAAGAACTCCTCGCCGTCGGCCCTCGTGTTGGCCGTGACACTGCGCAGCTGGCGTTCCTGGAACAGCTCTGTGGCGTAGTGCAACGGCGGTATGTCGCTCAGGTGGATGCCGGCGACGGCCAGGGTGCCGCCCCGGTCCAGGGCCCGCAGGGCCACCGGAACCAGGCCACCGGCCGGGGCAAAGAGGATGGCGGAGTCCAGCGGATCCGGCGGCTGCTCGTCGGCGCCGCCGGCAAACGTAGCCCCCAGCTCGAGGGCGAGTCGGCGGGCCTCCTCAGACCGGGTCATCACGTACACCCGTGCGCCCTGGAAGAGGGCGATCTGTGCTGCCAGGTGCGCGGATCCACCGAATCCGTAGAGGCCCAGCCGGCCGCCGATGGGCAGCTCGGCACGGCATAGCGCGCGGTAGCCAATGATCCCCGCGCAGAGCAGGGGTGCGGCCTCCTCATCCGAGAAGCCCGAGGGGAGCCGGTAGGCGAATTCTTCGGCCACCGTGATGAGTTCGGCATAGCCGCCGTCGCGGTCCCAGCCCGTGAACACGGGGGAGAGACAGAGGTTCTCCGCCCCCCGGAGGCAGAAGCGGCACAAGCCGCAGGTCCCGCCCAGCCAGGCAGCTCCCACCCGGTCGCCGGGGGAGAACCGCGTGGCGCGGGACCCCGCCGCGATGACTTCGCCCACGACTTCATGGCCCGGGATGACGCCGGGACGCCGCGGGGCAAGGTCGCCCTCGGCCAGATGAAGGTCAGTCCGGCAGACACCGCACACATGGACCCGCAGCAGCACCTCCCCGGGGCCCGGACGCGGATCGGGGCACTCGTCCGCCACCAGCGGGCCGCTTCTCATCGGCCCGGGCCGTCCTACCCGCCAGGCTCGCACGGGTGTCCTCCTCTGCTAGGACCTCCAGCTCCCCTCTGAAGGCAGTGGTCCGGTGGAGCGGGGTCAGCGCGTGATCAGGACATTACAGCGCGCCTTGTTAAGGACGGCCGTGACGGTGTTGCCCAGGCCACCCTCATGATTGTGGGTTCCGATCACCAATACCCCGGCGTCGCTGGCGGCCGCCAGCAGTTCTTTGGATGCTGCGCGCCCTTCCCGCAGGTCGACTGAGATCAACAGCTGCGGGACGTGGCTTCGGGCCTCCTCCCGTGCGCGGTCCAACAACTCCTGGCGGCGCAGCGGGACGTGCCGGCCGTGGCCTTCTCCCGCGCCGCCGCGGGTCTGATCGATGTGCACGATCCGCAGGGATGTACCCAGCGCTGCCGCCGGCTCGGCGGCGCCGGCCGGCGCTTCGGAGCTTCGGGACGTCCCGTCGACGCCCACGACGACGGGGGCCACCCGTTCGCCGGGGCTGCGGGGGCGGCGGATGACCATCAGGGGGCAGGGCGAGGAGGCCGCCAGCTCGAGGCAGACTGACCCAGCCACGTGTCCGAGCACACCGCCGATGCCACGGCTGCCGACCATCAGGCCCTCTACGTCGGGGCCGGGATCGGCCGCTATTTCCGGCGTGGGTCCCTCTGGGGCGGTTTCAGCTGCCGTCGCTGCCCGGTGTGCCCCCGTCGCGCGGGCGTCGGCGCGGGCAGCGCGGGCCGGTTCGGCGCCGTCCGCCAGGATGGATTCGGCGGACTGCCGCAGTCCGCTGCCTTTTACGCCCGCGACCGGGCCAAGTTGTTTCGTGAATATGGGCCACACCCAGGCGTGGCCTACCCGCAACCGGGAGTTACCGGCAGCAGTGTCCTCCGCGGCCCACCGGACGGCCCCTTTCGCTGCCTTCGCCCCGTCGTAGCCTACGGCCACGGTGGTGCGATCCTGCCCTGCCGCGGGTGCCGTCATCCGTCCTCCCGGTCAGCCGTGTCCGCCTCCGGGCGGTGTTTTGCCCATTAGAACGCAAAGGGCGGGAAAGGGCTAGTGGCTTTCGTCCCTCGGCTTGCGCCGACCCGAATCCTGAATGTGCCCGCTTTCCTGCGTGCCACCCGTGGGCCGGACTGGCTCCGATCCAGTGGCCTCGCCGCTCCGTTCACGAAGTTCGCGGCCGCGCCGGATGTCATCCTCTTCCTTTTCCTGCAGCTTGTCGCTCTTCTTGGTGTCCCGGGGCGGCAGTTGGATGGTTTCTTCCGCCACGATGCCGGCCTGGAGCTGGCGCCCGCGTTCCATCTCGGCGTCGAACTCAGCGCCGAACAGCAGTGACATGTTCAGGATCCAGAGCCAGAGCAGCGAGACGATGACGCCGCCGATCGTGCCGTAGGTCTCGTTGTAACTGCTGAAATTGGCCACGTAGAAGCCGAAGGCCAGGGAGGCGAGCAGGAAGATCACCAGGGCAATGAACGAACCCAGGCTCATCCAGCGGAACTTGGGCTGCTTCACGTTCGGAGTGGCGTAGTAGAGGATGGCGATTGTCAGGACGACAAGCAGCACCATGACGGGCCACTTGAGGATGTTCCAGACAACGAGGACAGTTCCGCCCAGGCCAATCATCCGGCCGACGGACTCTGCTACCGGCCCGCTCAGTACGAGCATGGCAGCCAGCACGAGGACGATAAGCACGGTCACAATCGTGGCCGCAAGCATGGTGCCCCGAAGCTTGATGAACGGCCGGCCCTCGTCGACTTCGTAGATCCGGTTCATGGCCCGGCCAAGAGCACCGACATAGCCGGACGCGGACCAGAGGGCGGTGATGATGCCGAGCACCAGGGTCAGGCCGGCGGCGGAGGAACCGGTCAGCTGCTGGACCGGTTCGCGGATGGCGTCCACGGTGTCGGCGGGGGCGAATCCTGAGACGATTTCCAGAAGCGCGCCGGTGGTTTTCCCGGCGTCGCCGAAGATGCCCAACAGCGATACGAGGGCCAGCAGGGCCGGGAAGATGGAGAGAACGGAATAGTAGGTCAACGCCGCGGCGAGGTCCGGGCACTGGTCCTTGGTGAATTCTCGAAACGTTTTCCTGGCGATGTACTTCCACGACGGTTTGGTGACATCGGTAGGGCTGTCCGGCTTCCGCCGGTCGTCCGGATGGGGCGCCGTGCGGGCCTTGGCGGTGCTGCTCTCCTGGGTTTCGGCGTCGGCCCCAGTGTCTGCGGTGGCGGGATTCTTGGCCATGGGAATTCTTCCTCTGCGAGTTAAGTGCGACGGCCGGCCCGTCCGGCGCGTGAGCGCAGGAGGGCCGGCCGGTTCAAGCGGGATCAGACCTGCTGGACGTTGTCCCTGGCCTCGGCGGTGCGGTCCTTGACATCCGTGACCGCGCCCTGGCCCTCGGCCTTGACATGTTCGGTGGCATCGGCGGCGGTGGCCTTGACGTTTTCCATCGCTTCCTGGGCGGGCTCCTTCAGGCCTTCAGCGACGTGCTTGGCGGCCTCGGTGAGCTCCGTCGTGAGCGGTTCGGCCGCGGTCTTCAGTGCATCCGCGGCTTCGCGTTCCTTCTGGCTGGCGGGAATCAGCGAGGAGACCAGCAGGCCCGCCCCGAAGGCGATCAGGCCTGCCGCCATGGGGTTCCCCTGCGTCTTGGTCTTCAGCTGCGCCGGGGCGTCACCGATCGCCGCGCCGGCGTCGCTGAAGTGGCTCCCTGCGCTGCCGGTGGCGGAATGGACATTGCCGGCGGTGTGGTCGGCAGCTCCCATGACTTTCTCCTTCACTCCAAAGACGGCGTCCCGTACTTTGTCCGTTTGCCGCTGGACGATGTGGGACGGGGTGACTTTGTCCGCGACGGCGTCGACATTCGTGCCCAGCCGCGCGCGGGTTGCTTCAATATCTGCTCGGATGACATCCGGGTTTTCACTCATCGTGTTTCCTCGCTGTAATTAAGGGTTGGGTTTGAGCGTGGGCGGGATTTCCTGGAGCGTTGCGGCGGTCTGGGGCATCCCCTTGATCGCATTGAGTTCCTTGCGCCCCTTGGCGGCCAGGACTGCGGCGACAATGCCCCAGATGACGGCGACGACGACGCCGGACCAGCCCAGTCCCATGAGGTTCCCCAGCGCCCACCAGAGCGCGAGGGACAGGAACAGCAGGACGAAGTGGCCCGCGACGCCGGCGCCGGCCAGCATCCCGCTGCCCTTGCCGGCGCGGGTCGCGGACTGCTTCAGTTCAACCTTGGCCAGCTCGACTTCCTGCCGCATCAAAGTGGACATGTCCCGCGTGACCTCGCCCAGAAGATCACCCAGGGACGTGCTGTCCGCCTTGGCGTGCGCGGCAGTGGGGGGAATTTCGGTGCTCATCGACGTCCGCCCTCAAAGGGGTCGTCGCGGAGCCCATCCTGACGGAGCGGGTCGGTGACGACGGGTTCCGAAGCCCAGCGGTCCTCGCGGCCCCCGCCGAGCGGGTCGGTCTGGCGCGGGATGGGCGGATAAGTGGTGTCCGCGAAGCCCGCCGTCGTGGTTTCCGGTGCAGGCATCTGCACGGGAGGCGGCGGAACCGCCATTCCGGTGTCGGCAACGCGGGTGGCCGGGCGGCTGGTTCCTGCGGTGGACGGGGAGTCCGGGGCGCCGGCGCTGAGGCTGCGGCTGAGCCGGCCTGCCAGCACGCCTGCTCCGGCCGCAAGCAGCAGGAACGTGCCAGGGCGCTGGCGGGCGAAGGACTTTACCTCGGTCAGCAGCGAGCCCGGATCGCGGCCGTCAAGCCAGGCGGCGACGGCAGAGGACCGCTCGGCGGCCTGACGCACCAGATCGCTGGCGACTCCGGGCTGATCCGAAGCGGCGGACATCGTGTGCAGCTCGGTGGAGATGGAGCGCAGTCCCGCAGCGACCTTCTGCTGCTGCGTCCCTGCCTGATCGGTCAGGTCGGACTTCGCCTGGTACAGCAGATCCTTGGCGTTTGTCTTGACCTCGGCAACGACATGGGCTGCTTCGGTCTTCGCGGTCTCGGCCACGTGCTGGACCGAATCCGCGGCCTGGTTCTTGACGCCGGCCGCTTCGTCCTTGGCCGCGTCGGTCTTCGAGGCCCCGACCGCGGTGGACGTCCCGTAGGCCTCGGCGTCGGCGGTCGGCGGGAAAGTGCTTGCCGGCCGGAGGGGAGTTGTCTGCTGGGTGGCCGTGGGGGTGCCGTAGGTACGGTCTTCGGGCCAGTTGTTCTCTGTCATCTTCGCTCTCATTTCAAGATCGGCTGCTGATCACAAACCAGCAATAACTGGAGCCTTAATAGTAAGCATGGTTACTAACAAATAGTAAGTACCCTTTGCTTAGTTCTTCCCGGGACCGATCAGTGCAGGGTTTTCCTGTACGGGACCCGCCACCGTTCGGACCGGGCGCGTCTTCCCGGTGAAGGCCGCCCGCGCCGTCAACTAGGCTTGAAACATGAGCAAAACGGTGGACGGCTGATGGCGAAGCGGGGCAGGGCCGCCGGCCGGAGCAACACCGAAAAGACGGCAGGAGTCGTGGAGGTTCCGAAAGGCAGCCGGCCAGACGGGCCCGTGGAGGGTGTCTACTACATCGACACCGGGGACTGCGAGCTGATCGCCGATCAGGACAATTCCAACGGCTGGCTGCTGCGGATCAACGGCGTGATGAGTTCGCACATCGATCTGGCGGACCCGTTGTTCCTGGACTTCGAGTACATGCGCTGGATCTCGGCGCTGGTGGAATCGCGCTGGTCACGGGAATCCCGGCCGAGGCTGCGCGCCCTCCACCTTGGCGGCGGAGCATGTTCACTGGCGCGCTACTTCCACGCCGCCTACCCGGAGGCGCGCCAGGTGGTGGTGGAGCTCGACGGCAAACTGGCGGAGTACGTCCGGGGCTGGTTCGACCTGCCAAAGGCACCGCTGATGCGCCTGCGCGTGGGGGAGGCGCGCGAGGTGACCGAAAGCCTCACCCCGCAGACCCGGGACCTGATCATCCGCGATGTTTTTGCCGGCTCGGTGACGCCGCGGCCGCTCACCACCAAAGAGTTCACCGAGCACGCCGTGCGTGTCCTGGCACCCGGCGGGATGTACGTGGTGAATTCCGGGGACGCCCCGGACCTGCGGAATGCGCGCGAGGACGCGGCGACCATCGCGGACACCTTCAAACACACCGTGATCATCGCGGACCCGGCCATGCTCAAGGGCCGGCGGTACGGGAACATGATCATGGCCGGCAGCGACGTCCCGTTCGACGACGACCCGGGGCTGGCACGGCGCCTGCTGGGCGGGGCGGTGCCAGCGCACATCTGGAATGATGCCAAGGTCCGGGCCTTTGCCGCTGGCGCCGCGGTCCGGCATGACCCGAAAACAGAGGACCCACTCCCGCCGTCGGCTGCTCCGTAACGGCCCTTTTGCGGCCCCAAAACGGCGCCTACGGAGCAGCCGATGCAACTCCTCCCCGGCCCATGAGCGCCTCGCGGTGCGCCCTGGTCTGTTCGCGCAGGGCCTGCACCACCGCAGCGACGGCCGGGCGGCGCATCGAGTCGGGCCGCAACACCATCCAGTAGGGCAGGAGTTCGGAGAACTGCTCGGGCAGCAGCCTGACGAGGTCGGGGTGCAGGTCCGCTGCAAAGCACGGCAGGAACCCGATGCCGGCGCCGGCGCGGGTCGCCTCGATGTGGACGAAGACGTTGGTGGAACTGAGCCCGTCCCGCATCTCCGGCACCAGGCGGCGCGGCGCGTCCAGGTCGTCCACCTGCAGCATGGAATCCACGAAGTAGACCAGCGAATGGGTACTCAGTTCCTCGATTGTCGTGGGCGCGCCGTACTCGGCCAGATAGTCGCGGGAGGCATACATGCCCAGCATGTACTCCCCGAGCCGGGCCGCCGCGGCCCGGTGCACCTGCGGTTCACCCACCACAACTTCGATGTCCAGGCCGGAACGCTGCTGCAGCGCCCGCCGCGTCATGGTGATGATTTCAACGCTGAGACCGGGGTGCTCCCGGCGGATCCTGGCCACCGCGGGTGCCGCGATGTAGGCGCTGAAGCCGTCCGTCGCGGTCATCCGGACGACGCCGGTCACCGGGTCGGGCGCCCGGCCGGGCTCGTCGAGGACACGGACTGCCGCTTCCACGCGTTCCGCCACCTGCACCGCTTCGGCGCCCAGGTCCGTGAGTTCCCAGCCGCCCGACGCGCGGGAGAGCACCCGACCGCCCAGGGCCTTCTCCAGTGCCGCAATCCGGCGTGAAACGGTGGTGTGGTTCAGCCCCAGCGATTGTGCGGCCGTAGTGAACTTCGCCGAGCGGGAGACGGCCAGGAGTACGAGCAGGTCATCCGGGTTCGGTTTCATATCTGCAATTCTGCACATACCTCGTGCCTGTTTGACCATTGAATCGCCAACTTTGTGCGGCAATACTCAGTGAAGCTGCTCAGCGCTGTGCATCGCACCTCCTCTGGGCTGTTTAAGACCACAAACTTGAGGAGTGCAGCCATGGAGAGCAGCTTGAACGGGCGCAAGGCCCTGGTGACCGGCGGAGCCGGCGGAATTGGCGCCGCCAGCGTCCGTGCCCTTGCCGCGCGGGGCGCCAAGGTGGTGATCGCGGATGTGGATGAGGCCGCGGCCGAGGCCCTGGCCGACGAGGTTGGCGGCACCGTCTGGGCGGTGAACCTGCTCGACGTCGGATCGCTCGAGACCGTCAGCCTGGACTGCGACATCCTCGTCAACAACGCTGGCATCCAGCGGATCAGCCCGATCGAGGACTTCGATCCGGCGGACTTCCGCCGCCTCATCACGCTGATGCTCGAAGTTCCGTTCCTGCTCATCCGCGCCGCGCTGCCCCACATGTACGCGAACAACTACGGCCGGATCATCAACCTGTCATCCGTGCACGGGCTGCGTGCCTCGCCGTTCAAGAGCGCCTACGTCTCAGCGAAGCACGGGCTCGAAGGGCTGAGCAAAGTCACGGCGCTGGAGGGCGGCGCGCACGGCGTCACGTCCAACTGCATCAACCCCGGCTACGTCCGCACGCCACTGGTCGAGTCCCAGATCGCGGACCAGGCCAAGGTGCACGGGATCCCGGAGTCCGAGGTTCTCAGCAAGATCATGCTGACCGAGGCCGCGGTGAAGCGTCTCGTCGAGCCGGAGGAGGTCGCCTCCCTGGTCGCGTGGCTTGCGTCCGACGACGCCGGTATGGTCACCGGCGCGAGCTACACGATGGACGGCGGCTGGTCGGCGCGCTGACCAGCCGCTGGTCACTGAGTATTCTTGTCGTCGCCCTTGCTGTCGCCCTGGTCGGCGGCATGGTCGCCATCGGCACCTTTGTCGTCGCCCTGATCCTGGGTGGCCGGTTCGGTGGAGCGACGGATGTAGTCATTGACGGCTTCCTCGGGAACCCGGAACGAGCGGCCCACCCGAACGGCCGCGATAGCGTGCGCCTTCACCAGCCGGTAGACGGTCATCTTGGATACGCGCATCGCTGCAGCGACTTCCGCGATAGTGAGGAAGTGGGAGGAAACATTCGCTGAGCTCACGTCTTCTGGCCCGTCCACTATTCGGGGTACCGGAGTTGCCGGTAGTCGTAGAAGACGACGCGCCCTGCGGGGCTGCCGGCTGTCCGGAGGCCCACATAGGGGGTCTTGATCACGGCCACTGTGCCCAGGTGCCGGCCGGTGAACGGGTCATCCCCGATCAGCACCTGCCCCACCCGGAAGGGAACTTTCGGAATTCTGGCGCGGCTCACCGTTTTCGACAGCAGCCGTGTCAGGCCGTGTCTCTGGCGTTGTATCTGCGGAGATGCTGGGGACCCCATCGGAACCACTCCTTCGAAAAGCGAGTCATGCACGATCGGCGGTTCCGGACCAGATTTGGGATGGCTCCCCAGCCAGCGTCCTGTGCGGTCCGGACTAGCCGTGAAGCAACTGTAGCCGCCCGCCCCTCTCGTCACACGAGTAACTTCTACCCCTGAGGGACCGGGCACCACTTAGGCTGCCGCGCCGACTACTTGCCGGCAAACCAGGGGCGCGCCCTACTGGCGATCAAAGCCCGGCCACTGTCCGGGCCAGCGCGGGCCCGGCGATCAGCAGAACGCGGCTGCTGCCCCCGGGGACATCTGGACGGCGGGACAAAGTTCGACCGTTCAGCTTGCCTGCTGCAGTGCAAGCACGATGATTGCGGTGTTGATTCCGAGGCCGATCAGCCACCAGCGGTTAAAGGTCAGAATCAGCAGTGCTGCAGAGACCGCCGCTCCGGCGACTGTGACCGGAACCCACCACGTCGCGTCCCCGATCAGGCGGAGCCCGCCGAACGCCAGGATCACGGCGGCCGCAATGGCCAGTCCGGATGCCAGCCGGCGTACATTGCCGGCAAAAGGTGAGTGGCCGACGTCGAACGGTGCCTTCTCGTCCGGCTTCGGCAGCCAGATGGCCAGATGAACCAGCCCGTGCGCAATCACAAACACCCCGGCAATCCAGCGCATGACGGCCCTCCTGTGTCCGGCTGACGGGTCCATCCAAGCGCCGACGCCGGGCGGCGGCAAGGGCCGGAAGCCCCCGCCCGGGACGCGTTTTCAGCCGCGCATCTGAAAGCGCCAGGGTCTGCGCAGGCAATGTCCGGGATACCGGACGGCGCACCCCGTGCCGGACCGTCCGGGGCCCCGGCCAGGGCGCATGCTTAAGTACGGGATACCGGACACCGCACGATGTGAAGAGGATCTATGCCAGCCGACAGCACCACCCCGCCTGCCGGCGAGCCGGCGCCGCTGGCCCCGGCGAAGCCAGCGTCCAAGGTTCCGGCGGCGGAAAACACCCTGCGCATCCTCAAGCTCCTGGCCTCGAAGCGCGGGCCGATGGCGGCGTCGAACATTGCCACCGCGCTGGGACTGCCGCGCTCCAGCGTCTACCACCTCCTGGGCGTGATGGAAGCCAACGGATTTGTGATGCACCTGCACGAGGAGCAGCGCTACGGGCTGGGCATCAGTGCGTTCGAGCTGAGTTCGGCCTACTCGCGGCAGGAGCCGCTGTCCCGCCTGGGCCGGCCGATGCTCGCCTCGCTGGTGGATGTGATCGGCGAAAGCGCCCACCTCGCCGTGCTGCACGGCCGGGACGTGCTGTACATCGTCGAGGAACGGGCGAAAAACCGCCCGTCGCTCGTGACCGACGTCGGCGTCCGGCTGCCGAGCCATCTCACCGCGAGCGGACGCGCCATCCTCGCGGCGCTGCCGAAATCCCAGGTCCGCGCGCTGTATCCCAACGCTGCCGCTTTTACGGCCCGGCACGAGACTGAGTCGCCGATCATGAAGTACTCGGCGCTGTCCTCGCATCTGGACCAGGTCCGGCAGCGCGGTTACGCGACCGAGCACGGGGAGGTGACGCCCGGGTTCGGCTCGATCGCCGCCGCCGTCACGGACCATGTTGGCTGGCCGACCGCCGCCGTCGCTGTGACCTTCATCGAGGACAAACTGCCGCCCGAGGAGTGGCCGGCCCTGGCCGCCCGGGTGAAGAAGGTCGCCGACGAGCTCTCGATCCGGATCCACGGCCGCCCCGCCTGACCCCGCCGCACGCCCCTTTGCGCTATCACGCACTGTCCCTATCCGCAGGTTTTAGGCACTGGAAGTGATAGCGCAACGTGGGGCGGCGGACCTGCCTGCCAGGGTCTGGAATCCCGGACAGCACCTGGCCGCTGGCCCTGTTTCCGCGGACCCGGGCAGGCTTTAGTTGAGACAGAACCTCATTTCCCCGAACCACCAGGAACCAGAAGGAGCCCTCATGGCACCCGCCGACTTCACCACCGGTGCCCGCCCGGTCAAAGCGGCCCGCGGCACCGAGCTGACCGCCAAGAGCTGGCAGACCGAAGCCCCGCTGCGCATGCTCATGAACAACCTGGACCCCGAGGTCGCCGAGCGCCCCGATGACCTGGTGGTCTACGGCGGCACCGGCCGCGCGGTCCGGTCCTGGGCCGCGTTCGACGCCATCATCCGCACCCTGGAAACCCTGGAAAAGGACGAAACACTGCTGGTGCAGTCCGGCAAGCCGGTCGGCGTCTTCCGCACCAACGAATGGGCGCCGCGCGTCCTGCTGGCCAACTCCAACCTCGTCGGCGACTGGGCGAACTGGCCCGAATTCCGCCGGCTCGAGGCCGAGGGCCTGATGATGTACGGCCAGATGACCGCCGGGTCCTGGATCTACATCGGCACCCAGGGCATCCTGCAGGGCACCTTCGAAACCTTCGCCGCGATCGCCCGGAAGCTCACCGGCGACGAGAACGGCACCCTCGCCGGCACCCTGACCCTCACCGGCGGCTGCGGCGGGATGGGCGGCGCGCAGCCGCTCGCCGTCACCCTCAACGACGGCGCCTGCCTGATCGTCGACGTCGACGAAAGCCACCTGCGCCGCCGCCTCGGCAAGCGCTACCTCGACGAGGTGGAAACCGACCTCGACGCCGCCATCGCCAAGGTCCTCAAAGCCAAGGAGGAGCGCCGCGGCTGGTCCGTCGGCTACGTCGGCAACGCCGCCACGGTCTTCCCGGAGATCCTGCGCCGCCACCTTGCCGGCGAGCTCACGGTCGACATCGTCACGGACCAGACCTCCGCGCACGATCCCCTGAGCTACCTGCCTGAAGGCGTCACGGTGGCGGAATGGCAACGCGAGGCCGCCGCCGACCCCGAGGGCTTCACCAAGAAAGCCCAGGCCTCCATGGCCAGGCACGTGGCGGCCATGGTCGAGTTCCAGGACGCCGGCGCCGAGGTGTTCGACTACGGCAACTCCATCCGCGACGAGGCCCGCAACGGAGGCTACAACCGCGCCTTCGAGTTCCCCGGCTTCGTCCCGGCCTACATCCGCCCGCTGTTCTGCGAGGGTCTCGGCCCGTTCCGCTGGGTGGCGCTCTCCGGCGACCCCGAGGACATCGCCGTCACGGATGCGGCGATCAAGGAATTGTTCCCGGACAACAAGCACCTGCACCGCTGGATCGACGCCGCGCAGGAACGGGTCGAGTTCGAGGGCCTGCCGGCCCGCATCTGCTGGCTGGGCTACGGCGACCGCGCCAAGGCCGGCCTGCTGTTCAACCAGCTCGTCAAGGAGGGCAAGGTCAAGGCGCCCATCGTGATCGGCCGCGACCACCTCGACTCCGGCTCCGTCGCCTCCCCGTACCGCGAAACGGAGGCGATGGCCGACGGCTCGGACGCCGTGGCCGACTGGCCGCTGCTGAACGCCCTGCTTAACACCGCCTCGGGCGCCACCTGGGTGTCCATCCACCACGGCGGCGGCGTCGGCATTGGCCGCTCCATCCACGCCGGCCAGGTCTCGGTCGCGGACGGCACCGACCTCGCCGCTCAGAAACTCGAACGACTGCTCACCAACGACCCCGGCATGGGTGTCATCCGCCACGCCGACGCCGGCTATGACCGCGCCGTCGACGTCGCCGCCGAGCGCGGCGTCCGCATCCCCATGAACGAAACCCGCTAACCGGTCCAACCCCAAATCGACTGCTCCGCAAGTGCCCTTTTGAGCCACCAAAAGGGCACTTGCGGAGCACTCGATGAGAACGAAGTAGGAACTTTCCATGACTACCACCACCCAGGCCCCGCTCACCGTCACCCTCGGCTCCAGCGGCGTCGCGCCCGAGGACGTCGTCGCCGTCGCCCGCCACGACGCCCGGGTGACCATCGCCCAGGACGCCCTCCACGCCGTCGAAAAGGTCCGCGCCCACATCGACGGCCTCGCGCACAGCGACACGCCGGCCTACGGGATCTCCACCGGCTTCGGGGCGCTGGCCAACCGGCACATCCCCACTGAGCTGCGCACCCAGTTGCAGAAATCGCTGATCCGCAGCCACGCCGCCGGCATGGGCCCGGCCGTGGAACGCGAGGTGGTCCGCGGCATCATGTTCCTGCGCGCCAAGACCCTCGCGTCAGGCCGCACCGGCGTCCGCCCGGTGGTGCTGCAGACCATGGTGGACGTGCTCAACGCCGGCATCACCCCGGTGGTCCGCGAATTCGGCTCGCTCGGCTGCTCCGGGGACCTCGCGCCGCTGTCCCATTGCGCCCTCGTGCTGATGGGCGAAGGCGAAGCGGCCGGCCCGGACGGGGAGCTCTATGGAACCAAGGGCGGGCGCACCGTCGCGGAACTCCTCGCCGCCCACGGGATCGAGCCCGTCACCCTGGCCGAGAAGGAAGGCCTTGCCTTGGTCAACGGCACCGAGGGCATGCTCGGCATGCTGCTGATGGCCATCGCGGATATCCGCCAGCTGCTCACGACGGCGGACATCACGGCCGCGCTCAGCGTCGAGGCGCTGCTCGGCACCGACCAGGTGTTCCTGCCCGAGCTGCACGCAGCGCTGCGCCCGCACCCGGGCCAGGCCGCCTCCGCGGACAACATGCTCCGGGTCCTGTCCAACTCGCCGATCGTGGCCTCGCACCGGATCAACGACACCAAGGTCCAGGACGCCTACTCGCTGCGCTGCGCCCCGCAGGTGGCGGGCGCCGTCCGCGATACCGTGGACCACGCCGCGATGGTCGCCTCCCGGGAACTCGCCGCCGCGATCGACAACCCGGTGGTCCTGCCCGACGGCCGGGTCAGCTCCAACGGCAACTTCCACGGTGCTCCGGTGGCCTACGTGCTTGATTTCCTGGCCATCGCCGTCGCGGACCTGAGCTCCATCGCCGAGCGCCGGACCGACCGGATGCTGGACCCGGCCCGGTCGCACGGACTGCCGGCCTTCCTGGCAGCGGATCCCGGGGTCGACTCGGGCCTGATGATCGCCCAGTACACCCAGGCCGGGCTGGTCTCGGACAACAAGCGGCTGGCCGTACCGGCGTCGGTGGATTCGATCCCCAGCTCGGCCATGCAGGAGGACCACGTGTCGATGGGCTGGCACGCGGCCCGCAAACTCCGCCGCGCGGTCGAGAACCTGCGCCGGGTCCTCGCGATTGAACTGGTGGCCTCGGCGCGGGCGCTGGACATCCGCACCCAGCTCTCCAACGGCGACCTCACCCCGGGGCCTGCGGGTACCGCCGTGATCGCCGCCCTGCGCGCCGTCGTCGACGGTCCGGGCACGGACAGGTTCCTCTCACCGGAACTTGAAGCGGCTGACCTCCTCGTGGCCTCCGGCAAGATCCGGGCGGCGGCCGAATCCGCCGTCGGAAATCTCGCGTGAAGGAAAACAAAATGCAGTTTTAGTGAACAATTCCCGGTACTCCCGAAATAGTCGGCAACACTGCCGGCAGGGCCCCGGGAACTGTAGTACAAATAGAAGTTCACACCAACGAAGTTGTGATACAGAACGTATACAAAGGGGTAGAAGTTCATGAAAGCACGCGGAACAGTAATGTCCGGGCGCCAGGCGTCAACGACCACGGTTTCTGACTGGCGGAGCCTGAAAGCCGGAGATCCGGTCGAAATCCTTAAGCACGCCCAGGTTTTGGCTGCCGGTGAGGTGGAAGAGGTCTCGCTGAGCGGCAACGTTCTCTGGCTGGTCCCGGCGGTCCCGTCCGAGACCCAGCTTTTCCTGAAGTCCGACGGCGTGGAAGTGCGGCGCGGCTAGCCGCACCGGTCCCGCCGGAAAGTCCCTGCCGTGACCGGCGGGGACTTTCTCCGTTTGGCCGCCGGTCAGGCGCCGGCCGCCGTTCGTCGATAGCGATAATACGGGCGTGGCAGGGCAAAGCGTCGCACCCAGCGGATAGGATGGGTGGCACGAAGTCTTGGGGGATAACTTCCGGGATGTTTTTTCGCCGTCCTGCCGTCGACCGGACAGGACCCGTCGTTCCAGGAGTTGTTCCAGCTTGATCCTCAAGACATTCGGATGGTCGTTCGCGGTCACCATCATCGCCCTCGTGGTCGCCTTCCTCTACGGCGGTCCCGAAGCGCTCATCCTCTGCATCATCCTGGGCATCCTGGAAATCAGCCTGAGCTTCGACAACGCCGTCGTCAACGCCCGAATCCTGGAGCGGATGAACGCCTTCTGGCAGAAGATGTTCCTCAGCGTCGGCATCATCATTGCCGTGTTCGGCATGCGCATCCTGTTCCCGCTCCTGATCGTCGGCGTCACGGCCAACCTGAATCCGGTCGAAGCCGTCACCCTGGCCATGGAGAAGGGCGACCCGGCCACGCCCGGCAGTTACGGGTACCTGCTGCACGAGGCGCACCCGCAGATCGCTGCCTTCGGCGGCATGTTCCTGCTGATGCTGTTCCTGGACTTCATCCTGGCCCACCGTGACATCAAGTGGATCAAGTTCCTTGAAATCCCGCTGGCCCGGCTGGGCAAACTCGAAGGCGCATCCCTGATCATCGGTATGGTCGCGCTGGCGATCGCCGGTGCCGTCTCCGGCGAGAAGCAGGGCATCGTGCTCCTCTCCGGCCTGCTCGGCATGATCACCTACTTCCTGGTGAACGGCCTCGGGAACCTCTTCGACGTCGATCAGGACGGCGACGTCGACGCCGCGGACGCGGACCGCGTGGTCCATTCCGGTCCCTCCGGTTCCGCCAAACTGGCCGGCAAGGCCGCCTTTATGCTCTTCCTCTACCTCGAGGTCATCGACGCGTCCTTCTCGTTCGACGGCGTCATCGGCGCCTTCGCCATCACCTCCGACCCCATCATCATTGCCCTGGGACTCGGCTTCATCGGTGCCATGTTCGTCCGTTCGCTGACCGTCTTCCTGGTCCGCGAAGGGACCCTGGACGAATTCGAATACCTGGACCACGGCGCGCACTGGGCCATCGGCGCCCTGGCGGTCATCCTGCTGATCACCATCGTGACCCCGATCAACGAAATCATTACCGGCCTCATTGGAGTCGTCTTTATCGGCGCAGCCTTTACCGGATCGATTATGCGTAACCGGCGCGCCAGCGCCGCTGAGCAATTAAACGAGCCGGCGGACGTAAAAGGCTAACTTTTTACCAGCACTTACAAGCAGTAACCACGACTAGGGAAAAGCGAGTAAATCAATGGGTTTGAGTTTGCAAAAAGGCCAGTCACTATCCCTTACCAAGCAGAACGGCGAGTCCCTGACGAACGTCCGCCTGGGCCTGGGCTGGGACTCCGCTGTCCCGGCGAAGAAGGGTTTTTTCGGCGGTACGAAGACCGTTGAGATCGACCTGGATGCCTCGGCCATCATGTTCGACGCCGCGGGCAAGCACCTGGACACGGTCTTCTTCAACCAGCTCGCCAGCAAGGACGGCGCCGTCCGCCACACCGGCGACAACCTCACCGGCGCCGGCGACGGCGACGACGAGACCATGATGGTCAATCTGCCGGCCGTATCGCCGGCGGTCCAGAACATCGTGTTCGTCATCACGAGCTACAGCCAGCAGACCTTCGACATGGTCCAGAATGCGTTCTGCCGGGTCATCGACGACTCGGTCGCAGGCAGCCCGGAGGTAGCCCGCTACTCCCTCACCGAATCAGGCCGGAACACGGCCATGATCATGTCGAAGCTTTCACGGACCGGCAACACCTGGACCTTCCACGCCATCGGCAATCCAGCCAACGGCCGCACGGCGACGGATGTCCTCGGCGCCGCGGTTTCCGCCCTGTAATCCAACGGGACCGGGGCTTCTGAGCCCTTCCGACTGCACCCACCAACCTGAAGGAGCACCTCGTGTCCAGCCTGACTCTCAGCAAGGGCAGCAACCTGTCGCTCACGAAAGCCGATCCGGGACTTCGCAAGGCAATGATCGGTCTGGGCTGGGATCCGCGCAGCACCGCGGGTGAACAGTTCGACCTCGACGCCTCGGCTCTCCTTGTCCGCGCTGACGGCAAGGTCCGCTCCAACGCCGACTTCATCTTCTACAACCAGCTGTCCTCGCCGGACGGCTCAGTCGTCCACCAGGGTGACAACCGCACGGGCGAAGGCGACGGCGACGACGAGCAGGTCCTGATTGACCTTGACGCCGTGGCGCTGGACATCGAAAAGATCGTCATTGTCGTGTCGATTGACCAGGCAGAGGCCCGCCGCCAGAACTTTGGCCAGGTCCGCGACGCTTTCTGCCGGGTCGTGAACCAGGAGACCGACAACGAAGTGGTCCGCTACGACCTCACCGAGGACGCCGCTGCCGAAACCTGCATGATCTTTGCCGAAATCTACCGCCACAACGGCGAGTGGAAGTTCCGTGCGGTCGGCCAGGGCTACGCCTCCGGCCTCCACGGCGTGGCCACGGACTTCGGCATAGCGCTGGACTAAATGCCGGGCGGTCCGGGGGAAACCCGGCCGCCCCGTTACCCCTCCACCCCGACTGAACAAGGAGAACAACCAATGGCTGGACTGACCCTCACTAAAGGCAGCAACCTCTCGCTCACCAAGACCGACCCGGGGCTGAACAAAGTTCTCGTCGGGCTCGGATGGGATCCCCGCACGACCACCGGCGACGCCTTTGACCTGGATGCCTCAGCGCTCCTGCTCGGCGCGGACGGCAAAGTCCGCAGCTCCGCGGACTTCATCTTCTACAACCAGCCGGCCGCCCCTGACGGTTCGGTCGTTCACAAAGGTGACAACCGCTCCGGCGACGGCGACGGCGACGACGAAGTGGTCGCCGTCGAACTTTCCGCCGTGGGCGCGGACGTTGAGCGGATCGTTTTCGTGGTTTCGATCGACCAGGCGGAAGCCCGCCGGCAGAACTTCGGCCAGGTGCGCGCAGCCTACTGCCGTGTGGTCAACCAGGAATCCGACGCGGAAGTCGTCCGCTACGACCTGAGCGAGGACGCCGCCCCGGAGACCTGCATGATCTTCTCCGAGCTCTACCGGCACAACGGCGAGTGGAAGTTCAAAGCAGTCGGCCAGGGGTACGCCACCGGCCTCGCCGGCATCGCCGCGGACTTCGGCGTCCAGCTCGGCTGAGCACCCAAGACCATAGAAAGAGAGACGGACCCATGAGCATGCAACTCACGCCGCCGGAGGCCACCGCCTCGTCGCCGCTGGTACTGAACGCCCCGGAAAGCGTTGACATCGTCAAGGTGGACGACGCTCCCGGAATGGTTCCGGTTCCGGCCGAACGCCAGCAGGAGATCAACGCCCAGGCGCGCGCCTTCATCAGCGAGGTGTCGGCGATGAGCCCGTTCAGCCCCGAATACTCCAGCAAGATTGATGGCATCAACCGGCTGGCCGGGCAACAGCTCGTGGCCTCCGCCAGCACCTCAAGCCGGCTGCTGGAGCGGTCGTCGACGTCGCTGGCCGGTGCGAAGAAGTCAGGCAGCAATGCCCAGGTGCAGGTCGCCTCGACGCTCGGTGAGCTTCGTTCCACCGTGGAGGACCTGACGCCGAACAACTCCGACTTGAGCGTCGGCCGGAAAATCCTGGGGATCATCCCGGGCGGCAACAAGCTCGCGAAGTATTTCCAGAAATACGAGAGTGCGCAGACCCAGCTCGACAAGATCATCAAGTCCCTGATGGCGGGGCAGGACGAACTGCTCAAGGACAACGCCTCGCTTGCGCAGGAAAAGACCCAGCTGTGGGAGACCATGCAGGGACTGAGCGAATATGCCGTGTTCGCCAAGGCCCTGGATACTGCAACTGCCAGCAGGATCGACGAAATGAAGATGCAGGGCCAGATCGAAGAGGCGGGCAAACTCGACTCGGACGTCCTGTACCCGATCCGCCAGCGCCACCAGGACATCCTGACCCAGCTGGCCGTCTCGGTGCAGGGCTACCTCGCCATCGACATGATCCGCAAGAACAACACCGAACTGATCAAGGGCGTTGAACGGGCCCGCACGACGACGATCTCCGCGCTGCGGACCGCCGTCATCGTGGCCCAGGCGCTGGCGAACCAGAAAATGGTGCTGGACCAGATCGACGCCATCAACACGACGACGAACAACATGATCCTCAAGACTTCCGAGATGCTCAAGGATCAGACCGCACGGATCCACCAGCAGGCGGCCAGCTCCGGCGTCAGCGTCGAAACACTGCAGAAGGCGTTCGACAACGTCTTCCAGACCATGGACGCCATCGACACCTTCCGCTCCCAGGCCAACAAAAGCATGGAAGGCACCGTGCAGGCCCTCGAAACCGGGCTGGAACGCGCCCGCCCCTACCTGGACAGGGTGCGGCAACAGGAGGGGAATTAGTGGTCGTCAGCCCTGAGCAATAGGCTTACGGGCTATGGTCGCAAAATTCTTAGGCTCGCTGTTCGGCGGCGGAGCGGAATCCCGCTCCGCCGCGGCGGCGGGCGCCGAATCTCCACCCGCCGCGGATCCGGCTGCGGACGAGCTGACAGTCACCGGAGCCGCGCTCGAGGAGCTGCGGCGGACCGTGCTGGGCAATGGCGCAGAACTGCCCACCGTCGTGGTGTCCCAAGTGCTGCAGTTGGCCGACATCCTGCGTGCCCTCATCGGCTACATCGGCCAGTCGGGGGCGTCCACGGAACAGCGCGTCCTGCTGGACGCCGTCATCACGGACTACCTGCCGGCGCCGCTGCGGGCCTATTTGATGCTCGCCGCTGCATCGCGGACCGACGACTCCGCGGACACGGCGGTACTGCTGGAACAGCTCGACACGCTCTATTCCACCGCCCAGAACCTGGACAACCAGGTCCGGACAGGTGCCATAACGGAACTGGCCGTCCACGGGCAGTTCCTTCGCGACAAGTTTGATATTGATGGTCTTCATCTGGAAGGACGCTAGTGACTTCGATGGTCGCGGGCAGCAACGCCGCCCTCACTGCTGAGAACCCCGGACTGGCGAAAGTGCTGCTGGGGATCGGCTGGGACCTGGTCCCGAGCCGCGGCCCGCAGGCGGAGCTGGTTCCGATGGTGATCATGTGCGGGACGGACGGCCGCGCCATCTCCGACGACCATCTGGTCTTCTTCAACCAGATCGCCAGCCCCGACGGCAGCATTTCCTTCGCGGGCGCGGAAGACCAGGAACAGATCGACGTCGACCTCAACCGGGTGCCCGAATCGGTCCAAAAGATCGCCGTGCTCCTCTACGTGGACCCGGATGTGCGGGGGCCCGGTACCTTCGGGGCCGTCAAGAACGCCTACCTGAGGGTCGCCACCGAACAAAACCGGGAGCTCCTGCGTTTCACGGTGCCGCGGGGGAACCTGGACAAGATCAACGCCATGATCCTCGGCGAGCTCTACCGGCACTCGGGGGGCTGGAAGTTCCGTGCCCTCGGCCAAGGATATGAGGCCGGGCTCGCGGCCGTTGCCGCCGACTTCAAGTTGAAGCTCTGAACATGGTGGTGAACCGAACCGCGGTGCGGACCGACATCGGATACCTCAGCCGGCGCCGGAAGGCCGTGGCGCAGCCTGAGCCCACCCTGACCCCTGCGCGCAGCACTGCCCCCACCTCCGCCTCCGGCCCGGCTGCGTCCGGCGGGCTCACGCTCGGCTCCGGTCCGGCCCCGGCTGCGTCCGGCGGGCTGACACTGGGCTCCGGCCCGGCTGCGGACCCGGCCCCAGCCGCGTCCGCCGGGCTGACGCTCGGCCGCGGCCCGTCGCCCGCACCGTCCGCGAGCACCGCAGCGGCATCCAGGCCAGGCCCCCGGCCCGCCCCGACGGCGACGGAACGGCTGTTCCCTGCGCCGGCCTTCGGCAGCCTCCGCGCGTTGGGGGAAGCCAACCCGGTAGTGCGCCTGAACCCCAGGCAATCCGCGATTGGCTCACTCCTGGTGGCCGGAATCCGCTCGGTGGCCTGGGAGGACCAGCAGTTCACCACCGGCGCCCACCACACGGACGGGCACAAAGCCGGGACCGCCGTCGTCACTCCCGGAAACCGGCCCCTGGCCGGCGTCCAGGACGGGGCCGGCATCGTGTCGCTGCGCCACGTCCGGCTGCTGCGCCGCGCCCTGTTCGTCGCGGGGGAGAGGCCGCTGACGATCGGCGTCTTCGACGGCGCGGCCGCCGCGGTTGCCGCCCGGAACGATGCCGGGCTGCGGAGCGTTCTGTATGTCGTGCGGGTCGGCGCGGTCCTTGAGCTTCGCGCCGAGTTTGTGCCCGCAGACGCCTCCGACGCAGCCATCTGGGCTACTTTCGGATTCACCATGACCATCCCACTGGACCAACGGGTCCTCCTGCGCTGATCCGGAAGCGCACCACTGCTATCCACTAGGGGACGATGCAGCACTTCAAAGCCTTGACCGAATCCGTTCAGGATCGGCTTTTCCACCTGCGCCCTGAACACCTTCACCGCACCTCGGACCCGGGCCTGCTCGCCGTCGCACTGGGCGCCACCCTGTACTCGCCGGCCACGAGAACCTCACTGGCACACGGAATCCGGAAACAGGCCCGGGCCGGGTGCCTCAGCATCGTCGTCTGCCTCGAAGACGCTGTCCCCGACGAGGAAGTCCCCGCCGCAGAGGAGAACCTGCTCGCTGCCCTGGCGGAGCTGGCCCAGGACCATCCGGGTGAGCTCCCGCTGATCTTCATCCGGTGCCGTACGCCCGAACAGCTGCTCGACGTCGGCCGCCGGGCCGGCGCCGCACTCAAAGTGGTCTACGGCTTCGTCCTGCCCAAGTTCGAGAACGAGACAGGGCGCGGGCGCGCCTTCCTGACGGCACTGCGGCTGTTGAACGAAGAAGCCGGACGCACCGGGGCCCCGCAGGAACAGGCCCTGATGGCGATGCCGATCATCGAGGACCTGTCGACAACCCACCTGGAGTCACGCGTCAGGGTGCTGACGGACAACCTCGCCTTGGTCGAAGAATTCCGTGATCTGGTGCTGTGTGTCCGGATCGGTGCGACGGACATGTCCAGTGCTTTTGGCCTGCGCCGTTCCCGCGACCTGACCATCTACAACGTCAAGGTCGTCGCGAACATCATCGGCGACGTCGTGAACATCTTCGGCCGCCCGAATGACGGCTGGGTCATCTCCGGCCCCGTCTGGGAACACTTCGTAAACACCGAACGGGTGCTGCGGCCGCAGCTGCGGTCCACGCCGTTCGAAGCCGCCAACGAGGGCAAACTCCGGAAGCGCATCCTGCTGGAAAATCTGGACGGCCTGATCCGCGAGATTGAACTGGACCTGGCCAACGGCCTACTGGGCAAGACCGTCATCCATCCCACCCATGTGCCCGTGGTGCACGCCATGTGCGTCGTCAGCCACGAGGAATACCTCGATGCGCTGGACATTGCCGGGAGCGCAGGGGGAGGGGTGAAGGCCTCGTCCTACGGAAACAAGATGAATGAGGCGAAGCCACATCGTGCCTGGGCGGAACGCACCCTGCTGCGTGCCAGGGCCTTCGGGGTCGCGCGGCCCGGCGTCAATTTTGTCGAACTACTGGAAGCGAGCATGCGGTGAAGCAACTCTCAACGGAGGCTCCCTGGAGCGGCGGTTACGTGCGCGATGCCCTCGGCGTCGACGTGGCTTCAGAGCCCGGCCGCAGCGTGCTGCCGGTGAAGGCACTGGTCGGGCTGGCGCTGCGGCGCAATCCCAAACGGGCCCACCTGCTGGTCTCCCGGGTGCTCGCCAAGCACGTCCCCACCGAACCCGGGATCGTGACGTCGGCAGGCCGGCTGCTGGGCCTCCTGGTCCGCCGGGAACTCCAGCTCCCCGCCGCCTCTGCCGGCCCTGCGGCCGGGCCGGACGCCGGATCGCTGACCGCCGTCATTGACGCGGCCGCCGACCGGCTGGAGCGCCTACTGGCCGCCGCGTCCCTGCCGGACGGCGCAACGGCCCCGGCCGAGGACGAACGACGCACCAGGATGGCCGCCGTGGCAGCCCTGTGCGACCTGCTCGCCGGAGCGCAAACGGAACTTCCCGGCGTCGTGACCATCGGCTACGCGGAAACCGCCACCGGGCTGGGCCAGCTGGTGGCCGGGCAACTGGGCACGTACTACCTCCACTCCACGCGGCAGGGCGGCAACGGGATCGAGCCGTACGGCGCGTTCGAGGAAATGCATTCGCATGCAACCTCCCATCAGCTGCTGCCGACCAGCCGGGCCGCCCTGGACCTGGCCGGGACCGTGGTCCTGGTGGACGACGAACTCAGCACCGGCGCCACGATCATCAACACTATCCGCGAACTGCACCGCACCGCCCCGCACGACCGTTACGTCGTCGCCTCCCTGGTGGACCTCCGCGCCCCGGCAGACCGGGACAGCCTGGATGAACTGGCACGCGAACTCGGCACCCGGATCAGCTCCGTGGCGCTGGCGCAGGGAAGCATCCAGCTGCCGGACACCCTTGCAGCGGATGCCGCGGAGCTGATCGGCAGCCTTCCGCACCCGCCCGAACCGGTCCCCGGACCGGGCCGGATCCAGCTGCTGGACCTGCACCAAATCGTGCCGCCCATCCGCAGCGCCCGCTTCGGCGTTGCCGGACGACCCGATCCGGACCAGGCGGCGCGCATCGCGGACGCCCTTGCCGCGGATCTCGGCAGCAGCGCCGGGGCGGGAGCCCGCGTGCTGGTCCTCGCCACGGAGGAATTCATGGCGCTGCCGCTGGCGGTCGCCGCCCGGCTCCAGGACCTGCGCCCCGACGCCGACATCCGCTATTCCACCAGCACCCGCTCACCGATCGCCGCACTGGACCAACCGGGCTACGCGATCCGTTCGGCGATCGCCTTTGGCAGCGACGACGACGCCCCGGACGGGCCCGGACCGCGGTTCGCGTACAACTTCACCCACCCCGAGGGGCGGTTCGATACGGTGGTGGTCATGGCGGAACCCGGCACCCCGGTGGCCGGACTTCTGGCCCCCGGCAGGATCGCCGAGGCCGTTGCCGGCAGCGCCGACGCTGTCCGGCTAGTGGTGCTGCCGGTCCAGGCGCCGTTCCCGGCGCCGCTGGTCGGCCCCGCCTTTGGCTCGTATCTGCCGGAGGACGTGGAGTGGCTGCTGAAGGACCTGAGTTTTGCTCAGCTGGAAGCGCCGAAGGCAGAGCGTGAAGCGGCGATCCAGTCCGGCAAGGCCAGCTATGCAGAATCGTTGCCGCAGGAGTTCGAACCCTCGCCCGAGTACGGCGCCTTGTTCCAGGCCGCGCTGGAGAGCACCGCCGTCCGGATCGCGCACGCCGTCGGAACGCTCACCGAGCAGGTCCTGAAGCTGCGCGGCAACGCGCCCGTGCTGGTGTCCCTCGCCCGCGCCGGAACCCCCGTGGGCATCCTGATGAAGCGCTGGGCCTGGGAAGTCCACGGACTGGAGCTGCCGCACTATGCCATCAGTATCGTCCGCGGGCTCGGCATCGACCAGACCGCGCTCGGCTATCTCGCCTCCCGGCACCGCCCGGAGGACGTGATGTTCGTCGATGGCTGGACCGGCAAGGGAGCCATCGCGCGCGAACTGGCCGCCGCCGTCGAACTCTTCCGGCAGACCGACGGGCCTGCGTTCCGGCCGGACCTTGCCGTCCTCGCAGATCCCGGGCGCAGCGTCCGGATCTTCGGCACCCGGGAAGACTATCTCGTCCCGTCGGCCTGCCTGAATTCGACCGTGTCAGGTCTCGTCTCCCGCACCGTCTTCAACAAGGCGCTGATCGGCCCCGGCGATTTCCACGGGGCCAAGTTCTACTCGGAGCTCGCCGGCAGCGACGTCTCCCGCGACTTCCTGGCGGCCGTCACGGCCCAGTTCGACGGCGTCCGGGATGAGGTCCTGCGGGCGGCAGCCCACGCCCCCTCGGACATCGCCGGGCTCCCGGAAGCGGACTGGGCCGGCTGGGCCGCCGTCGAGGAGATCAGCCGGAGCTTCGGCATCAACAACGTGAACCTGGTCAAACCGGGTGTCGGCGAAACCACCAGGGTCCTGCTGCGGCGCGTTCCATGGAAGGTGCTGGTGCGCCCCGAGGCCGTCCCGGAGCTCGCCCACGTGCTGCACCTGGCCGAACAGCGCGGCGTCGAGGTACTGGAGGTCCCGGACCTGGCCTACAGCTGTGTCGGACTGATCCATCCGCTCCACACACCGGGAGCAACCGGCGCCGACGGCAAGGCAGTGGTCGACGTATGAGCGTTGCATCAAGCGCCGCACCCGTCATGGTGGCCAGCGACCTGGACCGAACCCTGATCTACTCGGCGAACTCCATGGCCCTCGTGGGGAGCGACCATCTGGCGCCGCGGATGGTCGTCGCCGAGGTCTATGACGCAGCGCCGCTGTCCTTCATGACCCGGGCTGCGGAGGAGCTGCTGGAAGGGATCGTGGAGCGGAGCGTCTTCGTGCCCGTCACCACCCGCACCCAGGCCCAGTTCTCCCGTGTGCGGCTCCCGGGCTTTGGCCGCGGGTACGCCGTCACCACCAACGGTGCCGTATTGCTGCACGACGGCGAGCCCGACGCCGGCTGGTCCCGGCACATCCGGCGGTCGTTGGGCGATTGCGCGCCCCTGGCCGACGTGCTGGACCAGTTCACCGGCAGCGACGCGAACCCCGCGGTGCTGAGGGTCCGGACCGCCGAAGACTACTTTGTCTACTCGATCGTTGACCGGCAGGCGCTGACCGATGCGTACCTGCACGAGCTCAACGACTGGTGTGCCGCCCGCGGCTGGACGACATCCCTGCAGGGCCGCAAGCTCTACTGCGTGCCGGCCCCGATCACCAAGGAAGCCGCCGTGCAGGAAGTCCGGCGCCGCAGCGGTTCAGGCCTCCTGGTGGCCGCGGGGGACTCGCGCCTGGACGCGGGCATCCTCGAGCTGGCGGACATCGCGATCCGGCCTTCGCACGGCGAACTCGACAGCGACTCGTTCACCCGGCCGAACCTGACGGTGACCTCGGCTTCCGGGGTGATGGCCGGCGAGGAGATCCTGCGGTTTGTCAGCGATATCGTGGCGCAGGCGGCAGACCCCGCTGCGCTGGCCGTGTTGCTGGCAGGACAGTGGTCCGGGCCTCTGGCGGCAGTTCCGCGCTGACGCGGCCTACGCCAGCAGCGTGTTGATGAGCCGCGCGGCCACCTTGGCGGTGCGCTGGTCGATATCGAACTCCGGGTTGAGTTCGGCGATGTCCACTTGCAGCAGCTTTCCGCTCGCGGCCACCTGGCGGCATACCGCGCTGACCACCGGCAGCGGCACCCCGTACGCGGCCGGTGCGCTCACCCCGGGCGCCACCGAGGCCGGCAGTACGTCCAGGTCGATGGTCAGATAGAGGGCGTCCACCTGCGCCAGGAACGCTGCAACGAAGGCCCGCGCGGCCTCCGCCGAGCAGTCCTCGTCAAGGAGGAAGTCGGCACCGAGATCCTCGGCGGTGCGGAACAGCGCCCGGGTGTTGTTCGGCTCGGAAATGCCGACGACGGCGTACTTCAGTTCCCGGCCCGCGGCGGCTTCCGCGCGGGCCATCTGCAGGAACGGGGTGCCGGAACTGGGCGCGGGTTCGTCGCGGAGGTCGAAGTGGGCGTCCAGATTCAGCACGCCCACGCGCAGGCCCGCCCGGACCGCCGCCGAACCGGCCACGCCCAGGTAGCTCGCGAACGCGGTCTCGTGCCCGCCGCCCAGCACCACCGGCAACTGCCCGGCGTCGAGCAGGCTGGTGATGGCGAGTCCGGCGCGGGCCTGGCCCGCTTCCAGGGCATCCCCGGCCACGGTGACGTCGCCGGCGTCGTGCACGTCCCGGCGAAGGTGGAAGGCGAGCGGACCGAGCGCGGCGCGGATCGCGGCGGGCGCGGCGGCGGCACCGGCGCGGCCCTTGTTGCGGCGCACCCCGGCATCGCTGCCAAACCCGAGAAGGACCGCGGGCCGGGCGGACGCGTCCCGGCCGGCCCCGGTCCCGGCCCCGGTCCCGGTCCCGGACGCCGACGCGGGCTCAGACCCTGCCCGCTCCCGGCGCGCCGCGTACGGCGTGACGGCCTGCCACCAGCGGCGGTGGTCGGCGCCGTCGCCGTCGAACCGCCCGGTCCAGGGCTGCGGCGGGACATCGATGACGGGCACGGGGGAAACCATGCCCCTAGCTCACCCCAGCCTGGGCCGGAAAACCAGCCGCGCCGCCGTCGTGCCGTCCGGAATCCCGGATTCACGCCGGTAACACCCCCAAAAGCACCGCCGAGGTGACACTTCGCGCCCATGTCGTGGAGGAACATGGGCGCGAAGTGTCACCTCGGCGGGGAAGTGGGGCGTGCGGCGCGATGGTGGTGCTTAGTGCATCCCCAGCGCAGCTTCGATCGGGCCGATCGCGAAGAAGAGCAGGAAGGCCGCGGCCACAGCCCACATCAGCGGGTGGACTTCGCGGGCGCGGCCCTGGAAGGTGCGGATCAGGACGAAGGAGATGAAACCGGCGCCCAGGCCGTTGGCAATCGAGTAGGTGAACGGCATCAGCGTGAAGGTCAGGAAGGCCGGGATTGCGATGCCCATGTCCGTCCAGTCGATCTTGCCGACCTGGGAGACCATCATGAAGCCGACCACGACGAGCGCCGGCGCCACTGCCTCGAACGGCACGAGGTTGATCAGCGGGGTGAAGAACATCGCCACCAGGAACAGCAGGCCCGTGACGATCGAGGCAAGACCGGTCCGTGCGCCTTCGCCGATGCCGGCGCCGGACTCGACGAAGATCTGGTTGGAGGACACCGACGCGCCGCCGCCGACGATCGCGCCGAGCGCGTCGACCTGGAGGACGCGGTCAACGTTGGGAATGTTGCCGTCCTTGTCGATGGTGCCGGCCTCGGTGGCCAGGCCGACCATGGTTCCCATGGCATCGAAGAAGATGCTCAGCAGGATGACAAACGCGAGCAGGGTCGCGGCGATGAAGCCCAGGTGCTCGAAGGCGCCGAGCGGGTTGGCCTTGCCGATCAGCGACAGGTCCGGGGCGGCCCATTCGGTGAACTTCGGGGCCACGAGGGACCAGCCGGCCGGGTTGTAGGTCTTGCCGTCGAAGCTGGGGCCGATGTGCAGGGTGAATTCCAGGATCACGGACAGGATGGTCGAGGCGATGATGCCGATCAGGATCGCGCCCTTGACCTTGCGGACCACCAGGGCGATGGTCAGGATCAGGCCCAGGACAAAGACCAGGGTGGGCCAGCCCAGGAGCTTGCCGTCGAAGCCGAGGCCGACCGGAACGGTGGTGCCGGCGACATCCGGGATGCGGCGCACGAAACCCGCGTTGACCAGGCCGATCAGGGCGATGAAGAGCCCGATGCCCACGACAATCGCGGTTTTCAGCCCTTCCGGGACCGCCTTGAACACGGCGGTGCGGAAGCCGGTGAGGACCAGGATCAGCATGGTGACGCCCGAGAGCACCACGAGGCCCATCATGTCCGGCCAGGTCAGGCCCGGGTTGGTGGCCACCGTGACGGCGACGAAGGCGTTGACGCCCAGGCCCGTTGCCAGCGCGAAGGGGTGCTTGGCCCACGCCCCCATCACGATGGTCAGGATGCCGGCCGCGAAAGCGGTGACGGCGGCGACGGCGGGGAAGCCCAGCGTGGCGCCGGAGGAATCGGGGCCGGAGAGGATCAGCGGGTTCAGCACGACGATGTAGCTCATCGCGAAGAACGTGGCGAAGCCTCCGCGGATCTCGCGGGAGAAGTTCGACCCCCGTTCGGAGATCATGAAGTACCGGTCGAGTGCAGAGCCCTGCTTGAGCATTAATCCTCCGGGGGAAGTGGGTGTTCCTTGAATCCTATTGGGCGTACCAGCGGCGCCCGGCCAGATTCCCATAGTCTGTAAGGAAGCCAACACTAGGAGCAGCTTTACCCATGCGCCTCATCCGACAGTTTCTGAGCACCCTGCTGGGCGCCGTAATCCTTGCCGCCGCCCTGCTGGGCGCGGTTGGTCCGGCCTCGGCCCACGACGCCGCCGAGTCCACCAGCCCGGCCTCCGGCGCCACCGTGGCGGCGCCCCCGGAGAAGGTTTCCATCACCTTCAACAAGAACCCCCTGGCGATCGGTGCGCAGATCACGGTCACGGACGCGGCGGGGACCGGCTGGGCCGACGGCCCCGTGGAAATCGTGGATAACGTCGCCTCCGAGCGGCTCAAGCCCGGCGCGCCCGCCGGGCTGTTCACCGTCGCCTGGCGGGTGGCCAGCTCCGACGGCCACCCCATCGAGGGCAGCTTCACGTTTACGGCCACCGCCGGGGCCACCGGCTCGACGGCGGCTGCCGCGGTCCCCACGATGGGAACCGCCCAGCCGGGCATCACGACGGCGCCGGAGCCGACGGCCAGCTCAGCGGAGCCGTTCCCGTGGAGCATCGTGATCTTCGTCGGGACGGCGATCGGCATCCTCGTGGTTCTGGGGCTGATGGCGAAAAGCCGCCTCAAGCCGGGTTCGGGCAGCGACCCCGAAAGCTGACCACTGCCAACGCGGGGTCACTTCCAGCCCATCAGGAGCCCCCCGATGGGCCGGGTCTGACCCCGCGTTGCAGTGGTAGCCGAGTGACTCCGGGGCTGGGCGCTCCGGGCAGGGCCGCGTTACTCCGGGGCTGGGCGCTCCGGGCAGGGCCGAGTTGCAGTCAGGCCGGCGCGGCGAGGGCATAACCTCCGGGCAGCGCGGCGGGAAAGCCGTCCGGATAGACCTTGGCTGAGATCGCCTGGCCGACCACCTTGGCCTGGCGCAGCACTTCCTTCGGCGTGGGCGTGATCAGCTCGCCCACGCCCACGAGGTACATCCCCAGTGCGTGCATGGCGGCCATCAGGTTGTGGCCCGCTGCCATCCCAAGCTCGGAAAGCATCCGGCGCAGCTGGCTGTGGGCGCAACGGGTCAGCACGAGGTGGTCCGCCAGGAGGACACCGCCGGGCGTGCGGACGGCCCATTGGTGCGTGGCCCCGGTGACGGCGGCGTCGAGGTGTTCCAGCTGCAGGGCCCGGATGTTGTTGCGGACGTCCAGCTTGTGGCTGGTGGCGTAGTTCCTCAGGTGCCGGAGGATCTCATTTCGCTCGCGCAGGCTGCCGGCGTCTGCCGCGTCGCAGCGCTGCAGGGAGGACGTGTTGGCCGGATTCCCGGCGCCCAGCAGATCGAGGCCGTCCACAACGATGGAGTCCACGCCCCGCCGTTGCAGCTCGCTGGCAACCGCCAGCCCGGACAGACCGGTGCCGATCACGACGGCGGAGGTCCGTTCGATACCCCCGGACGTAGGCATGCTCGCCACTGCAGGTCCCTCCTTGAATGTTGACGGTCGCGGGGCCGATGCGCCCAAACGCGTGACCGCTCCAAACCAGCTCACTCAAGTGAACTGCGTTCTGAAACTAGAGTCTCGTTTTCGTAACGCTCGAAGAATACCCAACATTTCCACCCTTGGATAGAGCAGTTGCAACATTAGCCGTTCCGGGTAAATCCGCTCTTTTCGGAGACTCAAAGGACGAAATCCGCCGTCATTCGGGGTCACCGGAAGCCGTGTAAACACTGGGTAAAACCTTCGCGACGCTCGTCAGCCGGCCCGCCCGGCCGCCGTCTTGCTTGTTCCCGGCAAACCGAGAATAGTGAAGGAAACCAGGGCTTCTGGCCGCAGAATCTTCGGGCGCGTTGCCGGTGGACGCTGCACGCGGGCACGTCTGGCAGAATAGCCGCAACATCAGGCAAGAATCGCAAGGAGGCGGACCCCATGGGCCGAGAACAGGTGCATCCGGATCCGGCTGGGGATACCCCCGGCAGGTCCGCCGCTCCCCGGGGGATCGTTGTCGGCGTCGACGGTTCAGACCACAGCAAATGCGCCCTGGTGTGGGCCGCCCGCGAGGCCGAGCGACGCCGCCGCCCCTTGCACATCGTGACCGCTTATTCCGTTCCGATTTTTGCCGCGTCGGGGCTCGACGGCGGCTACGCCACCGTCGATGATTCGGTGATCCGCGAAGGCGCGGAGGCCATCCTGCAGCAGGCCGTGAACAAGGTCGCGGGATACGGCATCGACGTCGACGCTTCCGTCGAGAACGGGGACGCCTCCGGCGTCCTGCTGGAAATGTCCGAAACCGCCGAGCTGCTGGTCTTCGGCACCCGGGGCCGGGGCGGCTTCGTCGGGCGGCTGCTCGGCTCGGTCAGCAGCGCCCTCCCTGCGCACTCCAAATGCCCCACCGTCACCGTGCCACTGATTTGCGCCGACCGGCTGGGCGAAACCACCGATGACAAGCGTGTTCTGGCGGAGCAGGCGAAGTCCGGGCACGCCGCGGTCGAGAACGTTGTGGTGGTGGGGGTCGACGGCTCCGAACAGGCCCGCGTGGCGGTGCTGGAGGCCGCGGCCCAGGCCGAGCGTCTTTCGGCGCCGCTGCGGGTGGTGTGCGCCGTCCCGCAATACAGCGGGTCGCTCGCCTGGGTTCCGGCACCGATGGACCGGGAAGCACTCTTCGCCGACATCAGGACCCAGCTCGACGCCGGCGCAGCCTGGATCCGGAGCCACTTTCCCCGCCTCACCGTGGAGACCCAGCTGGTGGACGGCTCGCCCGTGGACATCCTCGTGGAGGCCAGCCGGCACGTGGAGCTGGTGGTCGTCGGCACCCGCGGCCGCGGCGGGTTCGCCGGGATGCTGCTCGGGTCCACCTCGGATGGCATCCTGCACCACTCCAAGGGCCCTGTCATGGTGGTCCCGGACCGGGACGACCCCCGGCTGGCTGACCGGGTGAACTTCGGACCCGTTCTCGGGGACTCGTAGCCCCAAGCGGCTCTAAGCGTTGAACGGAGGACCGGCAGGTGGAGCAGCTCCCCGGACCCACTGCGTTGCGGCAGGAGCCGCGGCAGGCGCTGGTGCTCGAGCTGGAGCAGGTCGGCGCGGAACTGCTCCCCGACGTCGGCGGCAAGGCGGCCAACCTCGGTGAACTGATGCGCGCCGGGCTGCCGGTCCCGGCTGGTTTTTGCCTCACCACACAGGCCTACCGGCGTGCCACCGCCCCGGCCGGGCTGGACGCTGTCCATGCGGAGCTGGCCGGGACCGCCCCGGATGACCTCCCGGGGCTCGCCGGGCTGGCCGCCGCCGCCCGCCGGCTGGTCCTGGCCGCGGCGGTTCCGGCTGACATTGCCGAGGCCGTGCGGGACGCCTACGCCGCGCTGGGAACCGACGTCCCGGTGGCCGTGCGCTCGTCCGCGACCGCCGAGGACCTGCCCTTCGCGAGCTTTGCCGGCCAACAGGACACCTTCCTGAACGTGGTGGGCGTCGACGCGGTCCTGGCCGCGGTCCGGCAGTGCTGGGCCTCGCTCTGGACCGACCGCGCCGTGAGCTACCGCGCCACCCACGGGATCAGCCCCTCGACGGTGGCGCTGGCCGTGGTCGTCCAGCGGATGGTCGACGCAGCGGTGGCAGGGGTGCTGTTCACCGCGAATCCGGTGACCGGAAGACGGCACGAGGCGGTTATTGACGCCAGCCCGGGGCTCGGCGAGGCGGTCGTGTCCGGGGCAGTCAACCCGGACCACTTCGTCGTCGACAGCACCATGCAAAGGATTCTGGAGCGCCGGATCGGCAGCAAGCAGGTGGTGATCCGGCCGCTTCCGGGCGGAGGGACCGAACGGATCGAGCTGTCCGGGCCACGGTCGCAGCCCTGCCTGGACGACGCCCAGCTTGCGGCGCTGGAGCGTCTGGGTCGCCGCGCCGAAATACACTTCGGCGCGCCGCAGGACCTCGAATGGGCCGTCGCCAGCGGCGGAGAGCTGTGGCTGACGCAGTCACGGCCCATCACCACCCTCTATCCGATGCCGGAGCGGCGGCGGGTCCGGGACGGGACACGCGTCTACCTGTGCTTCAGCCTGGCCCAGGGCCTGACCCGCCCGCTGACCCCGATGGGGCTGGCAGCCTTCCGGCTGATTGCCTCCTCCGTGGCGCGCGCGGCGCACTTCGACGTCGCCGAGCCGCACGACGGGCCGCCACCCTACGTCGAGGCCGGCCAGCGCCTCTTCTTCGACCTGACGCCGGTGCTGCGGAGCGCCGTCGGGCGGGCGGTCGTTCCCCGGGTCTTCGACGTGATGGAAGCCCGCTCCGCGACCGTGATGCGGAAGCTGTTCGCGGACCCCCGCTTTTCCGTCACCAGCAGATCCCCGTGGCGCGTGCTGCGGCACGTCGGCCCGGTGGCGGCGCGCGCCCGCGTCCCGGAGGCGCTGCTCCGCGCCGTGTTCCGGCCCGAAGCCGCGCTGCGCCGTGCGGAACGATTCGGCGAGCGGTTCCGGGCCGCCCTCATCGTGCCGGCCGGCGCCACAACGGGGCAGCGCCTGGACCACGTGGAGCGCATCCTGGGACGGGAGCTGTTCCCGGTGGTCCCGAACATCCTGCCGCTGCCGGCGCTGGGTTTTGCCCTGCTGGCGGCCGCCGGCAGGCTGTTGGGGCCCGCGGCCGGGCCAGGGTCGCTGCAGCAGGTCCTGCGCGGGCTGCCCAGCAACGTGACCACCGAAATGGACCTGGCACTCTGGCGGCTCGCCTCCGCCATCCGGGCCGACGCCGGATCCGCTGCCGTGTTCGACGGCGTGGCGGTGCCGGAGCTGGTCCGCCGCTACCGCGCCCACGAACTGCCCGCCGTCATGCAGTCGGGGCTCGCCGGCTTCCTGGGCCGCTACGGGCACCGGGCGGTCGCAGAAATCGACGTGGGGATGCCCCGGTGGTCCGACGACCCGGCCCATATCCTCGGAGTCCTGGCCAACTATCTGCGGCTGGAGGACCCCGACCAGGCCCCGGACCTTCAGTTCAGCAGGGCCGCACGGGAGGCCGGGTCGCAGATCGACCGGTTTGCCGCCGCCGCAGGGGAGCGGAGCAGACTGCGGGCAGTCCTCGTCCGGGCGGCACTGAAACGCACCCGGATGTTCGCCGGGCTGCGCGAACTGCCGAAGTACCACATCGTCGAGGCGCTGGCCGTGGTGCGCGGGCAGCTCCAGCACATCGGGGCCGAACTGGCCGCGGCCGGCCGCATAGATGAGGCGGACGACGTCTTCTTCCTCGACCTGGTCGAGACCCGCGAGGCCCTTGCGGGGACCCCGCTGCACGCGGTCGTGGCGCAGCGCCGCGACGCCTACGCCCGGGAACTGGGACGCCGGCACATTCCGCGGGTGCTGCTCTCGGACGGGACGGAACCGGAGGCGCTGCAGGCCAGCGCCGCCGGGGCGGATAGCGCGGCCGCCGGAACGCTGACGGGCACCCCGGCGTCGGCCGGCACGGTGACCGCCGTGGCCCGCGTCATCCTGGAGCCGCAGGGTGCGCAGCTGGAGCCCGGGGAGATCCTGGTGGCACCCTCCACCGACCCGGGCTGGACGCCGCTGTTCCTCACCGCCGGCGGACTGGTGATGGAAATGGGCGGACCCAACTCGCACGGCGCCGTCGTCGCCCGCGAGTACGGAATCCCCGCAGTCGTCGGCGTCCCGGACGCTACCTCGCTGATCCGCACCGGGCACAGCATCACGGTCGACGGCGCCGCCGGCACCGTTGTGCCCGCCGCCGGCCCGGCCCAGGCCGCCGGCCCGGACAGAATTGCCGGCCCTCACCAATCTGCCGCTGAAGGGTGAAACGGGCCATCCCCGGGCGTACTGTTGAAACATGAGCTGCAAGGTTGGAGCGCTGTCACAATGACGCGCAAATGGCTGCGTTGGATCCCCGCCGTGGCGGTGCCTGCCGTGATCGCGGCCGGCGTCCTGTCCGGTTCCCTCCCCGCCACCGCCGGAGACTCACTACCGGACAAGACTCCGCAGCAGGTGCTGCAGATGATCGCCCAGCACGGCGAGAAATCCCTCTCCGGGACCCTGCAACAAAACTCCGAGATCGGCCTGCCGGACCTGCCGAAGTCCGGAGCCGGCGCGGGCTCCGCGGAGACCGCGTGGCTGGAACTGCTGACCGGGCCCCACACCGCCCGCGTCTACCTGGACGGACCCGAAAAGGCCCGGGTTCAGATCCTGGACCGGATGGCGGAACGGAACGCGGTCCGGAACGGGAATGACCTCTGGTTCTACAACTCCAAGGACAACACCGCCGCGCATGCCCAGCTGCCGGCCGGAACTGCCGACCGCCACTCTGCCCGTCCCGGAACACCGACCCCCGAGGAGCTGGCTGACAAGCTTCTCGCCAAGCTCGACGCGAACACTCAGGTGACCGTCGGCGCGGATTCCCAGGTGGCCGGGCGGTCAGCCTACAACCTGGTGCTCACCCCGAAGTCCGGCATCACCCTGATCGAATCGGCCACCATAGCGGTCGACGGCGAAAGCGGCCTGCCGCTCGGCGTCGAACTGAAAGCCCGAGGACAGTCCGAGCCGGCCTTCAGTGTCGCCTTTACGAGCCTCACGCTCGGAGCCCCGGATTCCTCCATCTTCAACTTCACTGCGCCGGCCGGGGCCACCGTGCAGGAGATCCCGGTTCCGGAGCGCAAGACCGGCGCCGCCACACCGCAGGACCTGGCCACAGCGAACGCTGCGAAGCGGCCCACGGTCATCGGAACCGGCTGGGAAACGGTGCTCGCGTTCCCCGCCGGGACCGCACGGCTTCCGGGCACCACACCGCAGACCGAAGCGCCGGACCTCTCGACCACCAACCCGCTGCGGCCCGGCCACGCTGACGCGGAAGGAAACCGTTCCGGCGCCGCCGCGCTGCTGGAGCAGGCTGCCGTGGCCGTCCCGGGCGGCCGGCTGATGTCCACGTCCTTGGTGAACGTGCTGATCCTCGACGACGGCCGTATCCTCGCCGGATCCGTGCCCTTGGAGCGGTTGCAGGCCGCCGCCACGCCGTGGTGAACCGCCCGGTGACAACCGCGTGACCGCCGTCGGGCCGGCGACGGAACTCAGCATCGAGACTTCCGGTCTCAGCAAGCGCTTCGGCCACCAGTTGGCCGTCGACGGCGTTGACCTCGCCGTGCCGAAAGGCTCGGTTTTCGGCTTCCTGGGCCCCAACGGCTCCGGCAAAACGACCACCATCCGGCTCCTGCTCGGCCTCGCCGCTGCCACGAGCGGATCCGTCCGGCTCCTCGGCCAGGAGATGCCCGGGCAGCTGCACGGAGTGCTGCCCCGCGTGGGCGCCCTGGTGGAGGGGCCTGCCTTCTACCCTTTCCTCTCCGGCGCTGCGAACCTGCACCGCTTCGACGCCGCCGACCCGCACGTTCCCGCCGCCACCCGGAAAGCCCGGGTGCAGTCGGCGCTGGAGCGGGTGGGGCTCTCGCATGCCGCGGACAAGAAAGTCCGCGCCTATTCGCTGGGCATGAAACAGCGGCTGGGCATCGCCAACGCCCTGCTGGCACCCCGCGAACTCCTGGTCCTGGACGAACCGACCAACGGCCTGGATCCGCAGGGCACCCGGGAGGTCCGCAGCCTGGTGCGTTCGCTCGCGGCCGACGGCGCCACGGTTTTTGTCTCCAGCCACCTGCTGGCCGAAGTGGAACAGATCTGCACGCACGCCGCCATCATGAGCGCCGGCCGGCTGGTGGCGCAGGGGACCCTTGCGGAGCTGCGGCAGGCCGGGCAGGCACGGATCCGGGTCCTCACGCCCGACGCCGGGACCGCCACCGAAGTGCTGGCCCGGCTGGGACTGGGCGTTGCCGGCGGCACAGTTGCCGGCAGTGCAGATGCCGATGGCGAAGTGCTCTACGCGCCGCTGCCCGCGACGGCCGGCGCTGACGCCGTGGCGCCGGAGGCGGTCGTGGCTGCCCTGGTGACGGCCGGTGTCCGGGTCCGGGGTTTCGCGACCGAACAGGTCAGCCTGGAAGAGCGCTTCGTGGCACTGACGGGGGAGGGCTTCGACGTTGTCCAGTGAAAAATCCGGCACCAGGGGAGGGCCCGTTGCTGCCGAACGCTCCGGCGCCAGCTCCGACCGCGCCGGCTCCGACCGCGCCGGCTCCGGCCTGTCCAGCCCCGCCGCCGCGAGCCCGGGCGGCTCCAACCCGGGTAGGGCCAGCGGAGGCAGGCAGGGCCGGGGTCTGCGGAGGCATGGTCTGCTGGCGTCCGAACTCGGCGTGCTGTTCCGCCGCCGCAGGACCTGGGCCATGCTCGGTGCGCTGGCGGCCATTCCAATCCTGATTGCCCTGGCCGTCCGGCTGTCCTCCGCTGTGCCGGCCGGCCGGGGTCCGGCGTTTCTGGACCGGATTTCCCAGAACGGTCTGTTCGTCGGCGTGACCGCGATGCTGGTCTCCGTTCCGCTGTTCCTGCCGCTGACCGTGGGGGTGGTGGCAGGGGACACCGTGGCCGGCGAGGCCGGGCTGGGAACCCTGCGGTACCTGCTGGTGGCGCCGGCGGGACGGGTCCGGCTGTTGCTGGTGAAATACGCCGGGGCGCTGGTCTTCGCTGTCGCGGCGCCGCTCGTGGTGGCGCTGGTCGGGGCCGGAATCGGTGCGGCCCTTTTCCCGGTGGGGCCGGTTACGCTGCTCTCCGGGGACTCGATCGGAGCGGCGGAAGCACTGCTGCGGCTGCTGCTGATCGCCACCTACCTCGCCGTCTCGCTGCTGGGACTGTCGGCGATCGGGCTCTTTATGTCCACGCTCACGGACGTTCCGGTGGGGGCGATGGCGTCCACGGTGGTGCTCGCGGTGGTCTCGCAGGTCCTTGATGCGCTGCCGCAGCTGGAATGGCTGCACCCGTGGCTTTTCAGCCACTACTGGCTGGACTTCGCGGACCTGCTCCGCCAGCCGGTGGTGTGGGATTCCTTCCTCACAAACGCACTGCTGCAGGGCGGCTACGTCGCCGTTTTCGGTGCGCTCGCGTACGGTAGGTTCGTCACCAAGGACGTGCTCTCCTAGCGCGTAGGTCCGGGCTCAGGCGTGCTGGTGTGATTCGTGCTCCGCGTGGGAGACAGGTTCCAGCTGGAAGGTGCAGTGTTCGGTGTCGAAGTGCGAGCCCAGGCAGCTGACCAGCTTGTCCAGGACCTGATCCGCGCCCCGGGCCCCCAGCGCCGCGTCCTCCACCACGACGTGGGCGGAAAACACGGGCACCCCGGAGGTGATGGTCCAGATGTGGATGTCGTGCACCGACACCACCCCCTCGACGGCGAGGATATGCTCCCGGATCAGCTGGACTTCCACACCCTTGGGCGTCGCTTCCAGCAGCACATCCACCACGTCCCGGAGCAGATGCCAGGCCCGTGGCAGGATCATCAGCGCGATAACGATCGAGGCGATGGTGTCGGCCGTCTGATAGCCGGTGACCATAATGACCACTGCGGCGGCGATCACGGCGATAGAGCCGAGCAGGTCGCCCAGGACCTCGAGGTAGGCGCCGCGAACGTTCAGGCTCTCCTTCTGCGCGCCGCGGAGGATCAGGAGGGAGATGAGGTTGGCGACGGCGCCCAGGACCGCTGCGTAAAGCATGACGTCGGTCTGCACCTCGGGGGTGGAGCCCAGGCGCCGGATGGCCTCGGTGAAGATGACCACCGAGATCACGATCAGCACCAGGGCGTTGGCCAGCGCGGCGAGGACTTCGGCGCGCTGGTAGCCGTAGGTGCGCTGGTCGCTGGCCGGCCGGGAGGCGATCCAGGCGGCCAGCAGGGCGATGAAGACTCCGGCCGCGTCGGAGAGCATGTGCCCGGCGTCCGCCAGCAGTGCCAGGGACCCGGAAACCAGGGCGCCGATGATCTGGATCAGGACGACGCCGAGGGTAATGGCCAGCACGGCGACCAGCCGCTTGCGGTGCTTTGCAGTGCCAGTGGCAGAGCCTGCGATGCCGTGCGAGTGGCTGTGGTCGTGTCCCATGCCTACAAGGCTAGCCCCAGCCGAGCTCGTGCAGGCGGTCGTCGCTGATGCCGAAGTGGTGCGCGATCTCGTGGACCACGGTGACGGTGACTTCCTCGACCACGTCCTCGCGGGATTCGCAGATCTCCAGGATCGGGTCGCGGTAGATGGTGATGCGGTCCGGCAGCGAGCCGGCGTCCCACCACGAGTCCCGCTCGGTCAGCGGCACACCCTCGTAGAGGCCCAGCAGTACGGTGTCCGGGTCCTCGCCGGGCTGCGGTGTGTAGTCGTCCTCGATGAAGATGGCGACGTTGTTCATGGTCTTGGCGAGGTCCGGCGGGATCCGGTCGAGGGCGTCGTTGACTGCGGCCTCGAAGTCGTCGTCGGACATCGGGAACGCGGCGTGATCGTGGCCGTTCCCGCTGTCGTCCGGTTCACCCGGGTCATTTGGTGTGTGAGGTCCGTCCGGGATGATGGGCAGGCCTGGCGGCAGGGAGGCGGGCATAGCTGAAACTCTAGCGTCGAATCAGCGGGACCGGCGCCGCGTCAGTCCGACGCCCACGAGGCAGATGCCGCCGCCGACCAGGCCCCAAATGGTGGGTATTTCGCCGAGCACCAGCCACGAGATCAGAATCGTGGTGCCAGGCACCAGATACGTGGTGGCGGCGAGCCGGCCGGCGTCGATCAGCGACAGCGCATAAGCCCAGGTGGTGAAGGCGATCGCGGTCGGGAAGACGCCGAGATAGACCAGTCCCAGCGTGGCCGGCAGCGGGGCCGCCTGCAGTTCGCCGAGCAGCTGGCCGCTGAACGGCAGGCAGCAGATGGCGCCGACCATAATGCCGAACCAGGTGGCCTGGGCGGCAGGGAACTTCCGCAGCACCGGTTTTTGCACAATGACGCTCACCGCGGCGAGGGCAGCCGCCAGCAGGCAGAGCAGCACCCCGGCGACATCCGCCGTCGACCGCTGGCCGGAGCCGAGCGCGATCACCGCGACGCCGCCGAAGGCGACGAGGCTGCCGATGATCAGCCAGCGCGGGAAGCCCTCCTTGAGGATCAGGCCGGCCATGATGGCGACCAGGATCGGGTTGACGTTGATCAGCAGGGCGGCCGTGCCGGCGTCGAGGAGGTGCTCGGCGGCGTTCAGCGCGACGTTGTAGCCGCCGAACCACATCACGCCGTAGGCCAGGATGGGCCACCATTCGCGGCCCCGGGGGAGGTTCTTGTGTTTCAGGAGCTGGGGCAGCACCACTGCCCCCAGCACGACGGCGGCAATCGCCAGCCGGCCCAGGGTCAGGGAGCCGGGGGAAAAGCTGGGCCCGACCGCGCGGATGCCCACAAAGGCGGAGGCCCACAGCACCACGGTGACGATGACGGCGGCGATGCCGAGCCTGCTGATCTGGCCCGGCGGCAGGGGCGTCCTGGCGGGCTGCGTGGCGGGCCGGGGAGCGGGCGCCGGCCCTTCGTGGGTACTGTCCGGATGGGTGCGGTCCGGATCCGCGTCGACTGGACCCACACCCCCCGGATGGGTGCGGTCCGGGTGGGGTGGGCCTGCTGGTGCGGTTGTTGCCATGTTGCCAATCTAGTCCGTGCCTCGTCCCGGGGACTGGCGGAATTCGGTCACGTCTAGTCGAGTTCCTGCCAGCGGCCGTGCCGTCGGTCCCGGCGGGGTCAGCGGAGCGGGCGGGCGGCGGCCTGGATTGCCGCCGCGACCTCGTCGAGGGCGGCCGACCCGTGCCGCCATTGCTGCCAGTGGAGCGGCACGTCCACATGCGCCGCCGGATCCAGGGCAACCAGTGTGCGGCGCTTCAGTTCCTCCGAGACCTCGATTTCCGGCAGCAGCCCCCAGCCCATTCCCCAGCGGATGGCTTCGCCGAACTCGTGTGCGGCCGGGACGTAATGCCGGGGCGGCTGGAGGGCCCGGCGGCTGGCGCCCCGGAGGTAGCGGTCCTGCAGATCGTCCTTGCGGTCGAAAGTGATGACGGGGGCGGCGGTGAGCGATTCCGCCGTCGCGCGCTGCGGAAACCACCGGGCGGCAAAGTCCGGGGTGCAAACCGGCAGGTAGCGCATCACACCCAGACGCCGGGAGGAGCAGCCCGGGGCGGCCTTTGCCGTGGTGGTGATGGCGGCGGCTGCGGCGCCGCTGCGCAGGAGTTCCAGCGAGTAGTCCTGGTCCTCGCGCAGGATCTCCAGCAGGACCTTGTCCGCCACCGCCGCGAGCCCGGGCAGCGCCCAGGTGTGCAGGGAATCGCTGTTGATGACCAGGGTCAGCCGGACGCTGTCGGGCTGGGCTCCCGGCTGCAGTTCTTCAGCCAGATCGGCGGCGAGCATCTCCAACTGCCGGGCGAAGCGCACCACCGCCTGGCCGGACGCGGTGAGTTCGACCGGGCGGGTCCGGGTCAGTACCGGCCGGCCGACTGCCACCTCGAGGGCGCGGACGCGCTGGCTGACTGCCGACGCAGTGACCGAGAGGTGGGTGGCGGCGGCCTCGAAGCTGCCGTTGGCCACGATTGCAGCCAGGGTGCGGGCCTGTTCCGGAGAAACATCGATCATTAGCTCATCTTATGTTGCTGCAAAATTATTAACTGGTCTCATTCTGGAGTGACCCCTAGCGTGGGTGATGTGATCCTCTCTCTCGTATCGGGCCTGGCCAGCGGGCTGTCCCTCATCGTGGCCATCGGCGCCCAGAACGCCTTCGTGCTCCGGCAGGGGGTGCAGCGGGCGCACGTGGCGCTGGTTGTTGCCGTCTGCGCCATCTCGGACCTGGTGCTGATTGTGCTGGGCGTTGCCGGGGTCGGCGTCGTTATTGAGCGGGCCCCCGCGGTTCTCGAGCTGGTGCGCTGGGCCGGGGCCATTTTCCTGCTGGTCTACGGCGGCAGGGCTGCCTTGCGGGCGGTCCGCGGGGGGCAGCTGGCCCAGCCGGCTGCCGGGTCCAAGGGAACCTGGGCGGCTGCGCTGGGGACCTGTCTGGCGTTGACCTGGCTGAATCCGCACGTTTATCTGGATACCGTTCTGCTCCTTGGTTCCCTGGCCGGGACCCACGGGGCGGACGGGCGGTGGTGGTTTGCTGCCGGTGCAGGGTTCGGCAGCGTGCTGTGGTTCGTTGCGCTCGGCGTCGGGGCCCGGTACCTCGCGCCGCTGTTCGCCCGGCCGGGCAGCTGGCGTGTGCTCGACGGCGGCATCGCGTTGGTCATGGTCATACTGGCCGTCATGCTCGTAGCCTGATCCTGTCAGTCTGCCCGCAGCGCCTCGAAGAAATGAACTCGAAGAAGGAACCGACCATGTACATCCCCTCGCATTTCGCCGTAGACCAGGAAGCCATCACGGAGCTGCTGTCGGACCACGGGGCAGCAAACCTGGTGACCTCGACGGAGCGCGGCCTGCTCGCCACCCTGCTGCCGTTTGTTTACGACCCGGCGGCCGGCGACCACGGGGCGCTGCTGGGTCATGTTGCCCGCAACAATGAGCAATGGCTGTTGCCGGCGCTGGGCGAATCCCTCGCCATCCTGCAGCGGTCCGATGCGTACATTTCGCCGTCCTGGTACCCGTCCAAGGCTGAACACGGCCGGGTGGTCCCCACCTGGAACTACACCACCGCGCACGTCTATGGCCGGCTCGTCATCCATGACGACCCGGCCTGGGTTGACGCCCTGGTCCGGCGGCTGACGACGCTGCACGAAGCGTCTTCCGAACAGCCCTGGGCGGTGGATGATGCGCCGCCGCGGTTCGTCGCGGGTCAGCTCCGGGCGATTGTCGGCGTCGAACTGGTCATCACCCGGGTGGAAGCGAAACGGAAACTCAGCCAGAACCGGCCGGCCGCCGACGTCGACGGCGTCATCGCGGGTTTGCGCGCCAAGGGCGAGCTGGCGGCGGCCGCCGACGTCGAGCGGGCGCAGCCGGATCCGACGCTCCGGGGATGAGCGCCGGACAGGCCGGCGACCGCGATTTTGGATAATCCGGGGGTCTGCCCTTATAGTTTTATAGTCCAGTTCGGAGGAACCCGAAAGGACAAAAATGAACGGCTTCGGCCCTTAATTTTTGCCTTTGTTTCAGTGGGTTTAACCGGATGGCGTTCTGGCCCCCATCGTCTAGCGGCCTAGGACACCGCCCTTTCACGGCGGCGGCACGGGTTCGAATCCCGTTGGGGGTACGCAAGGAACTGGTCTGGCCGGGTGTGAAAGTCTGGTAGGCTAAAGGCCTTGAAAAATTGCGGTAGCGATACTGCGGAAGCAAGAAAATAGCAAGGCCCTGTAGCGCAGTTGGTTAGCGCGCCGCCCTGTCACGGCGGAGGTCGCGGGTTCAAGTCCCGTCAGGGTCGCTCTGATTGCCAGAAGAAATTCCGGCTCTCATGGTGACATGTCACCTAGGCTCTGTAGCTCAGTTGGTAGAGCGTTCGACTGAAAATCGAAAGGTCACCGGATCGACGCCGGTCGGAGCCACCAGCTAGAACCCCGCTGTTCCTCGTGTTTACACGGGAACGGCGGGGTTTTTTCGTTGTGCGGGGAGACCGGCGATTCAGTCTCAATCATGCGGAATCAGCCAAGGTCGATAACAGACCTCTGGTATTCCCTTGGTATATGCCCCGGCCCCGGCATGATGCGGTGAGACTGGTTGCCTAAATCTGTTCTTCTTAGCAGCGCATTCGCGCAGGGGAGTGCGTCAGCTTCGAGAGCGCTTCGATCCGCCGGCGTGGAACTGTCTTGGTCCTGGGAACGTGCCAGTAGGGTCAGCTGCGGCCGGGGTAATTGCGGCTGTTTCTTCATCCACTAGTTAGCTGGTTTCAGTCATTGCGCCGACGATCCAGGTTGATCGTTGGTGGGCCTAACGTCGGCAGGGCAGTGTCAATGACGATCCAGATCCTTTCAGCCCCCGCTGATTCAGGTGGGTCTGGTCACGGGCGGATATGTTAATGCCTGCTTCAACTGCTGCTGAGTCGCCTTTGTTAATGCGATACCGGCGATGGCGGCTAGCGCCACGCAGTCTCTGTATGGGACGGCCTGCGTCAGGATGATATACGCCTTGTAGACGGGGTTAGGGGAGGATTGCATCTTGACGGCGCCACCTAGTCCGGTGATCCACACCCTGGCGAGACCCGCCGCCCAGCCTCCGGTGGCGATACTGAGCACGCAACCGCCCGTCACCGGCGAAGTAAGCCACTCCGGTGGCGTCGGAAAGTCCTCGTGTGCCACCTCGTGGGGTACACCGAGGCACTGGCCGCCGGGGCCGACGATGCATCCGAACGGGATGAGTTGAAGGTTGCTTGCCCCGCCATATCCCCACCAGTCATTAAGAGTGAACTGTTGGGCGAGCTCTGGCACCACGTCGAACTTCGCCCAACTGGGGAACTTACTGCCGCCCGGGACGGTCCAGTTCGTGCCCGGGAACTTGGCGCAGTAAGAGTCACTTTCGGTGTAGGTCCTCCCGTTTAGCGTAATGGAGGTACGTTGGACCGCCTGCGGACAGGTGAGCCCTTGAGGGTACGATGTGACATTCTGATAGATCACTTCGGCTGTGCTTTGCCCCCCGGCTACCGACATGGACGACAAGCGCACATTGAACGGACTTCCGGTACCGTTACCCAGGACTCTGCTGAGCATGTAGACCCCGTCTGGCGTGACGGCCGCTCGGGCAGCAGGTGTTCCCGCCACCACCGCGAAGCAGCCCAACGCCAGAGAAACCACTAAGAGCAACGAGGCCGACGTCGATTGATTTGGTCTGCGCATGATGTCCTCCAAAGGGTGGTTGTGCGCATGCGGCCCTCTGGACGTCGGAAGGCTCGCTGGCTCAACCGTGGACGACCAGGGAATGGGTTTGGGACGGCCGCCAAGGTTAGGGAGCCGGCCCCGGTTTAGATAGGCGTGGCTTCATACGGTGGACAGTCCTTGAGGACTGTGACACGGCCGTAAGCTGTGGCTCGTTGAATCCGATCTAACTGGCATACATCCGCTGTTAATACGTGTCAAGCCCGGAAATCTCCCCCAGCTCCGGGCATCGTTTGGTCCTGCCATCCCGTGACCGGTGGCCCGGGAACAGGAGACTTCGAACTTCACCAGCCTGTACTTACGCGGATGCCGGTGCATATGACTTCGACAGATCAACATCACGCCTGCAAGCGCGTACCAGGCTGCCGAGAACCACTGGAGCACAGTGACACCCAAGGCGGATTTCAAAGTTGGGCAATGATGCTGGAGAAGTATCTGACTGATGGGGGATACCGCTGACTAACGTCAGGCATCTTCCGATACTTGCGGCGGATTGGCATCTGCTGCGGCATTTCCTGACACGATTGTTTGCGGGTCTAAGGGGTCAGCTCCATCTGTCCACAATGGGCATAACCCGCCAGACAGGCCTGCCCTAACGCGGTGGAAAGGCCCCCGGGCGGAGTGTCCAACTTCTGTTTGCATTTTCCGGCGCGTGTTCGATGGCGAGACCGCTGTTGGTTCGACGCGCCCCCTCGATCCCACCTGTGCGACTTCGGCAGGGTAGGTCTGTCTCCACCCAGTCCGGCGACGAGCGCCCGGGCTCTCCTTGCCATGAAAGAGCGTTCCGAAAACCCGCCCGTCCTCTCTGCTTCGCTGCCGGTTCAGACCGGACCTACGGCAGCGGTCAGCCAAGTGACCGGCCGGCCTCCCGCCCCAAAGTGCGTCTTCCGGCGTCATGTGGACGTCAGCAGACTCTCGGCTCCAGCGGCGGACAGGTGGGTCCCGTTGTACTGTGTCCTCAGGGCCCCCGCTCTCCTGACCCGGCAAGTCTGGAAGAGGAGCGCGCGCGGCCGGATGTGGATTCCGGGCTCAGCCGGAATCCCTAACAAAGGAATAGCGTATGTCGATGCAGCCGCCGTCCGTTCCGGGTGGCCCTCATGGCGCCGACTCTGCAAACCAAAGCCTTAATTCGGCGTGCGGCGCTGAGCCTGCGGGGATACGCCGGCAGGCCGCTTGGATTGTTGAGACGGTGCTGGCCGACCCAGCGCCGGAGCTGGCCCATGTCAAGGGACTGCTGCGCGGACATCTGGCTGCCCATCCGGGACGGCCGGACATTGCGTTGGCGGAGCATCTGGCGGCTCTCAGATCTCTCACGAGACTGCCTGAGGAATCCGAGGCACTGTCGTCCAGACAACGGATACCTGCCCGGGATTCCCAAGAAAGCATGAATTTAAGGATCCAGACGGTCCTGAAAGGCCGGATGCTGGTGACCGCTTTCCAACCGATCCGTGAACTGTCCACCGGTGGGGTTGTTGGAGTCGAAGCATTCACGCGGTTCGTCAGCGATGGGGGCGACACCGCGGGGGAGTGGTTCGCTGCGGCCGCCGACGCGCGGCTCGGCAGCGAGCTTGAAATCGCGGCCCTGGAGTCTGCCCTCGCCTCGGCTGTGCACCTCCCGGCGCACGTGTACGTGGCCCTGAAACTCTCACCGGCCACCTGTTTGGACCCGCTCCTGCCAGGACTGCTCGAGGAATCCATGGTCGCCGTCGACCGCGTGGTCCTCGAGCTGACTGACGCACTGACAGACATGCAGCCCGCCGCTCTGGTCGTTGCGCTGGCGCCTCTGCGCCGGCGAGGGCTCCGTCTGGCGGTTGACCACGTGGGATCGCACTTCGATTCCATCCGCCAGATCAGGCAAATCTGCCCCGACTTCATCAAACTCGACCGTAACCTCGTGGCCGGAATCGATACGGACACGCTCCGTCACGCCTTCGGCGAGGTCATGATCGATTTTGCTGAGCAGCTCGGAGCGGTGCTCATCGCGGAAGGCATCGAGACCAGCAGTGAACTTGCAGCCGTCGCAGCTCTCGGTGTGACAACCGGTCAGGGCTATCTCCTCGGCCGGCCCACGGTCCGGCTCCGGGACTGGGCCGGGTGGAAGGACCCGGTCCAGGAATTCCGGCCGTTGGCAGCTGACGGCGCGGGTTCTTCCTGACTGCAGGCCGGGCGGTGCACTTTGCGTCGAGAGGCCCCATCACCCGGCCCTAAGAACTCAAACGCGGACGGAAGACATGGGCATGAATATGCCGAATTTCTTGTGCCCACGTCGCCGAACACGAGGTTGGCATCCCGGGCTAAAACTTCACCGCGCTCCACGACGACAACGCGGGGGTCCCGCATCCCCTGCTGACGCATCTGTTCGCGGAAACGCCCGGAAGCGGGGACGTGTCCCTATGTTTTTTGTCAAGCGGTTTGGGGAGCTTTTTCCTCGTAGAGTGTGCCGTTGCGGAGCATGGCGTGGATGACGTCGCAGCGGCGGCGTGCCAGGCAGATGACGGCGGCGTTGTGTTTCTTCCCTTCGGCGCGTTTCCGGTCGTAGTAGGCCTTGGAAACGCGGTCGTGGCAGGAGGCGGTCCAGGCGGATCGGAAGAGTGCATTCTTGAGTTCCTTGTTGCCGGAGCGGGCAGGGAATTCGCCACGGATGGAGGTCCCGGACCGTCGAGTGACCGGTGCGATGCCGGCGTAGGCGGCGAGGTGGCCGGAGGTGCGGAAGCTGCTCCCGTCGCCGATGGTCAGGAGTATCGTGGCGGCGGTCTTGATGCCAACTCCCGGCATGGACATCAAGACCCGGGAAAGAGGGAAGTCGTCCAGGAGCTTTTCGACTTCTTCGGCCACGATGGTCCGTTGGTATTTGAGTTCCTTGATCTGGGCGGCGACGCGTGGGATGACCAGCTCCACCGCCTCGGTCCCGGCGACGGTTACCGTCTGCTCGCCCAGGGCGGCGAACACGGCGTCGATGAGCGCGGCCGGGTCTTTGCGGCTATGGTTGCGGGCCCAGCGCAGCACATTCCCGCGTCCCGCGGCACGAAGACCGGTCGGGCCCGCGTATTTGATCAGCATTTCCAGGACCAGGGAACGGGTCAGGACGGTGCCGGGAAATGCCCGTTCCAGGGCCGGGAAGATCTGCAGCAGCAGGGACCGGAGCCGGTTGATCGCACGGGTGCATTCGTGGGTCAGATCCTCATCAAATCCGGAGAGCACCTTCAGCGCCGAGAGGACCTCGCTGTCACGGTCGACCGCGCGCAGAGTGTGCGGCATCGCGCGCGCCGTGGCCGCGATGATGAAGGCGTCACGGGCATCGGTCTTGGACTTTCCCGGGTAGAGGTCTGCCGCTTTGCGCATGGCCAGTCCCGGCAGATAAGCAACCTCGCAACCACAATCCCGGGCTACAGCAACCGGCAGCGCCCCGATGGTGTTGGGCTGGTCGACCACCACCAGGACCTGTCCGTGCTCCTGGAGGGCGGTAAACAGCATCCGGAGCCGTGCCTCGTCTTGCGGCAACGGTTTGTCGAAAACCCGCTCCCCGGCGGCGTTGAGCGCGGTCGCATGATGTTCGCTCTTGCCGACATCGAGCCCGCAGAAGATGTCGAATTCCTGTTCCATACCGGCGCTCCTTTGCACCACCATATGGCCGCAGTCACGACACCCGATGCCGGCACCCACGTTACAAAGAGACCTGGACGCTATCGCCCGGCCGTGTCCCTATCAGCGGTCAGCAAGTGTCTCCGAACCCGGCGACAACACCCCCCCGGATCATCAATGACAGGGCGAGAAAGTCATACCGGGTCCAGCGACCAAATCCCCGGCCTTCGTGGACCCAATAAATGTAACGGGGTGGCTGACGGGAAGGGGCCGGCCGGGGCGGACGCTTTCACTGATTCTGCAGAAGCTAACGGAAACGGGTGTGGCCCGTGTAGTCATACTTCCCGTTGCTGGCTCCAGCCGGGTGCTATCGGGCTATGTTGGGGGTATCCGTCGCAGGATTCTGGCGGGGCTATTGGGGGCGTTATGGATTATCAGCGGACTTTCATACGGACACATCGCGGCCATGCCGTCGGGTTGGCAAGGAGCGGGGGGGCGGGCCGCGAGGAATCGGGGCTTCCGTCCTGCGGGGTTGCCGTTTCTGGTTCGTTGGGTACTCGCGGTCGCGTCGGCGATATTGCTGGCTGGCCTGGTGGGATTTGCCGTCGCGCAGCAGCAGATCGTTGACCGCGGGCTCCAGGACTCCTTACGGAACTATGGGGCGCTGGCGGAGGAGCTCGAACAAGCCTTGGCTGCTGATTCGGACCTGACGGTTCAAGATGCGGCCGTCGCTGCCGAATTGGACCACATCCGGCACGGTTACGGCACGGTATATGTCGGGCTGTTCGCCTCGGATGGTCGACTGTTTGCAGAGTCCGGGAAAGAGGCCGGCCGGACCAGGGCTGATCCGGCGCGGCTCGCCGAAGTGGCATCCACCGGCACGGCGGCGATCGAGACGGAATCTATCGCGGGGGAGAACGGGCCGGGTGAGGCCTACGAGTTCTTCATCCCCGTGTCGGCACCGGGAGGAACACTCGTTTTGAACATCGACCAGCACCCGGACATCATCGCGGAGATGGTCGCTGACCTGTGGCAGCGCGAGGTGCTGGGGCTGTTGCTTGCCGTGCTGTGTGCGCTGCCGCTGTCGTACTTTTTTGGGGGCCGGACCCTGCACCGGCGTCATCTACTGGCCAGGCGCGAGGCCGACGAGGATGCGCTGACGGGGCTGGCCGGCCGACGGCCTTTCCGGCCGGCGCTGGAGTCGGCACTGACGCGCATAACGGAGGCTCCGGTGACGCTGGCCCTGCTCGACCTGGACAATTTCAAGCGGATCAACGACCGTCTGGGGCATAGCCACGGCGACCGCGTCCTCACCGGATTTGCCGACTCCTTCGCGGAACTGCGCTCTACAGACATTGCTTTCCGACTCGGCGGGGATGAGTTCGCCGTCATTCTGCCCGGCCGCAGCGAACATGGGGCCGTCGAGGCGCTGGAGCGGGTCCGGACCGCCCTAATCACGAGGTTCCCCGGCGTGACCTTCAGTGCCGGCATCGCTTCCAGCACCGCGGCGGATCCGGCTGCGCTGCAGGAACTGTGGGAACGTGCCGACGCTGCACTTTATGAGGCAAAGCGGCGGGGACGCCGCCAAAGCGTCACCTTTCAGTCCATGGCTGCGGGCCACACCGTCAGCGCCGAAAAGATCGAGGCCCTGACGGCGCTGGTGGCCTGCGACAGCCCCATCACGGTGGCCTTCCAACCGATTTGGGACCTGCGCCTCGGTGTGGTGCTGGCTCACGAAGCCCTGCTGCGGTTACCAACGGAATCCCCGATCTCTGGGCCCCAGGAGGCCTTCGAACTCGCCGAACGTCTCGGACTGGCCGCGATACTGGACTCCCGGGCGCGCAGCGCCGTACTCGAGGCGGTGAAGGCCCGGGAGTGGGCAGGCCTGCTGTTCATCAACATCTACCCCGACGCCTTGACAAACCTTGACATCGCAGCCCTCACGTCGGACCTGGCCGCGGCCAGCCTCGAACCGGAAGATATTGTCCTGGAGGTCACCGAACAAGCCGGACTCGACCACCCCGAACCGATCCGCAGCCTTACCCGGGCGCAAGAGTCGGGTTTCCGGCTGGCCCTCGACGACATGGGCCGGAGCAACGCCGGACTGCGCGGGCTGACCCTTGTCCGGTTCGACATTATTAAGATCGACGGAGAGGTCATCTCCCGGCTCGGCACCGACCCCTCTTCGGCGGCCACAGTGGCCGCGGCCATGACGTTCGTTGAACAGACCGGAGGGTGGATCGTAGCGGAGGGCATCGAAGAGCAACGGACGCTCACCGCCCTGCTGCAACCCGGACATGCCGGCGCAGCACGGAAGACCGTGCTCGCCGGGCAGGGTTACCTGCTGGGCAGGTTGGCCCCGCAGCCGGTCGGACTCGACACCCACCTGCCAGTACTGGACAACCACCCGTCCCATGCCGAAACGGACGATCTTGACGCCGGCAGGGCCATCCACGGAAAACCCTAGCCCCCGCCCGAGGCCTCCACTGCCCCGGTGCCTTGTCAGGTAAAAATGGGGATCGAAGTCCGCCGCTGAGTCAGTCCAGCAGGACTGTTCGTCCGGCCAGCCTGCCCGCAGATGTGAACCTCTAAGCGGTGGGCCGCCGGGGAATCCCGGCGCGTGTAGCGCTGTCCGGAAAAGTCGGATAACCGGAGCGACGACGCACTCCAGTCGGACCTTCTTTCTCACAGGATTCGTCAGGATGCGGGCCGTGGTTAGCCTGCTCCCAGGAAAGGCGCCTGATCTGCTGCCTTGACCATCCAGGACGGACGCCGGCCCGGTGGACGCGGCCCGCCCCTCACGGCCTGTGCAGGAACTCCCGCACCGTAGCTACGTACCCCGCGGTTCGCGTTGCCATCACTCCGTGGCCCGCCCCCGGGAAAAGACGGACCTCCGCGGCAGGATAGAGGGCGCGGAGCGCAGCGCGTGCCTGGGGCGAGAATGCTTCGTCTTTCTCCGACTCGATCAGCAGCACGGGGGCCGGCGGCATCGCCGGCGTTGGGATCCCCGGGCCTGAGGCCGGCAAATGCGCGAATTCGTTCATCTCCCGCAAGCCGGAGAGCAGATCATCCTTGTCCAGCTGGCTGAGGACGTCCGAAAGCAGCGACTTCCAGAAAACCGCGTCCGCCTGTGATTCCGGGACAAACCAGCGGCGCCAATTCCATCCGGTCAACGAGCGCACCGCGTTTTCCGGAAGGACAGCCAGCAACCGGATGAGGTACGGAAGTAACGGAAGCGGGGTTACGCCCGGGCCCCCGGTGTTCGCGAGCACCAGGCGCCGCACACGGTCGGGATGCCGGCGGGCGAACGCCTGGGCCACAAAGCCGCCGAAGGAGGAGCCCAGCACATCCGCCCGGCTGACGCCCTCGGCATCGAGGATCGCAGCGAGGCCGTCCGCCAGCCCCGCGATGCCGGCGCCGGCGGGGTAGGCCGGCGCGATGACGCGGAAATCCCGTTCCAGCGCCTCGATCAGCAGCAGGTACATGTCCGGCAGCCTTGTCCCTCCGGAGGGCAGCAGCACCGTTTGCTCTCCGGCGCCGCCGGCAAGATAGCGCCAGCGCAGCCCGCCGACGTCGAGCGTTCGATACCGATGGCTGGCACGGAAAGCGGCAAGCCGGGCATCCAGTGTGGCGGGCGGCCCGGCTGACCGGTCTGCCGGGCTGCTGTTCGGCGCCGGACGGTGCGGCGGGGCGGCAGCGCTGTCGCCGGGTCCCGCGGGAGGACGTCCGTCGAGGAAGCGTCCGCCGACGTCGGCGTATTCGGCCGGGTGGGTGACGGCCGCCAAGTGGCCGCCTGTGGCAAACACGTAGGTCCGGGCGCCGGGATAGGTTGCCAGCAGAGTTTCGCGTTCGTGCGGGGTGAAGCCGTGGTCATCGGAGGCTGCGATCACCAGTACGTCCTCGGGACGTTCGAAGGCCGATGTGGCGGCGTATTGGTCCTGGTGTGCTGCCAGACCCAGCAGTGCTGCCAGGCGGGCCAGGGCTGATTCCTTGGTGTGTGCCGCGAAAAGGTCCTCCGTGTAGGCCGTGAGGAAAGCGCGCTCGTTTTCTTCCGCCCCGGCAACAAGGCGCGTCATCCGCCGCCGGTGGAAAGCGGCGAGGGCGGTTTTGGGCAGCATCGAGAAGAGCCGGACGAAGGCGCCCACCAAGCGGGTGTGACCGGGGGTGTAGAGACCGAACCCGGACAGGATGAGCCGGTCCACCCGCCGCGGATAAAGGCGTGAAAAGGCGTGCGCGACGCCGGCTCCGAGGGAGTGGCCGAAAACGCTTGCGGACCGGATGCCCTCGGCGTCGAGTATGGCCGCGACCCCTGCCAGCAGTTCGGCCATGGTTCGTACCGGGGGATAGGACGGTGAGATTACGCGGAAACGGGGTTCGAACGCGCTGATCGTGCGGAACGCGGAATCGCCGAAGGAAAAGCCGCCGCCGAGGACGAGAAGGGCTGGCCTTGCATCCTCTGCCGCCGTTGAGGGGCCCGTGGCGGGGCTGTCGGCTTCTGCCGGTGCGCCCGGAGTGGCGGGACCGGCAAGGTACGTCCACTCGACGCCGCCGACCGTCAGCGAGCGGTATTGGTGGGTGGCACGGAACGCCCGGAGACCGGCATACCCGTCCATGGATCCTCCCGCTGGCTGGCCTGATAGGAGGGAGAGTACGCCGCCGCTTCCGGGCACCGCAACCCGATGCGTTACCGGCCGGGTCGCTGCGGTGGCCGGTCAGCGGGGGGAAGCGTCAGCACATGCGGTACCAGTGCCGCAACGCGGCTGCGGGCCCGAAAGGCGAGAACCTCATCTCCCGAGCGCAGTAAGGCACTGCTGCGCGTCCCAGCCAGCGTTCAGCCCGAACGCCTTACGAGGATGAATGCCTGGGCTTGGGTTTCGACTGTCCGCGGTTCCCGCGTCAGCTCGGCGGCGATCGTGAACCCGTGGTGAATGAAGTGTCCCGCAGTCGCGGCGGGATCGTGCAGATAGGCGGTGAGCGCCACGTCATGGCCATAGGCCCGGTCGAGCGTTCGGTGACCGGTACCCGCCTGGAAGCCCACGAGGACGTGGCCGTCGGCGCTGGTCACCCGGGCCAGCTCTGCGATGACAGCCGGCAGCTGGTGCGGCGGAGTGTGAATGACCGAGTACCAGGCCAGGACACCGCGGAAATGCTGGTCAGGATAGGGGAGTGCGGACAGGTCTCCGATTTGGAAGCGACGGCGAGGGTGGGCGGTGCGGGCCTGCTCGATCATGGCTCCCGACAGGTCCACCCCTTCAATGTCCGAAAGTCCCAACGACTCTAGGTGGGAGATCATCCGGCCGGCACCGCAACCGGCATCGAGGATGCCGGCGTCGGGAGTCCCGGCTGACACGGCGTCAGCGAACTGCCGAACCATGGCCAGATCCAGCGCCGACTCAAACGACACGTCTGCGAGCAGGCGGGCGTACGAGGCGGCGACCGTGTTGTACGCCTCGCGGACAGAATCAGTGGCGCTGCCGGCGTTCATACCCTTCAGGAGGCCCTTGTGGCTATGGCGGCGAGTCTGACGTCGTCCTCTTGTCCCGCCCAGGTGCCGGTCAGCTCGAGCTCGACGCCGGGCTGCCCCGCCAGGTCGAGCTGCCGGACGACGAGGAACTCCAGGGATGCTGTTTCGATCAGCGTGCCGGCGGCCGCGTTGCGGGGCGTGGCCGAAGAGATATCAGGAGCGGCATCCTGCTTGGGCCCGGTGCTTTGCACGGAGACCGACCGGGGCATCAGGTGTTGTGGTCCCTCTACTTCGAGGTACTGCTCCGCCTGGGGCTGGCACAGCATAATGCTGGCCGCCAATGCTGCCACATAGATGGGATCGGCGCAGGCATCGTAAACCCACCTGGCACCGAGGACCGAGTGCTGCATTGTTCCGACTAACCAAGCTTCCGCGCCAGGCAGGGGCTCGGCCCGGTACGAAAGGGGTACCTGAAGGGTGGCACTCCCGGCGGAGACGATGATCGTCTCCATCCCGACCTGGCCGGCAGGATCATCGAACCGGTACGAGCCCACTTTGCGCAGTGCCGCCGTGCCGGACTGCGGAAACCAGGGCTGGTGGGGCAGCCATGCTTCGAGGAGTTCGAGTTTCGTCGGCTGCAGTTCTGCCGCGTGGATGATCGCCATGGCCGCAAGCATAGCCGGGAAGGCGGGAGCCGCCGTCGACCGGACCGTGCCCCGGCTCGACTGTCTTGATGCGTCTTGATGCAATAGGCGATTCCTGCCCTAAGCGGCACCCTTGTCGGGGGCAGGTACTAGTGTGGTCACAAAGAGAAGGGGGAGTGCCTCATGGAATACCAGAATCCTCAGCCCGCTGCGCCGCCGGTCACCACGCCGATGCCCGGCGGGGGCAGGACCGTCATTTCCGAAGCCGCCGTCGCGAAGGTCGCAGGCATCGCCGCCCGCGCGGTCCCGGGCGTCTACTCTCTGGGGACCGGCCCGTCCCGCGCGCTCGGGGCGTTCCGTGACGCCGTCGGCAGCTCGGACCACGCCGCCGGTGTCCGCGCCGAGGTCGGCGAAACCCAGGTGGCCGTCGATATCGATTTGGTCGCGCTCTACGGCACACCCCTGCACGCGCTCGCGGACCAGATCCGGGCCGCAGTGTATACGGCAGTCGAGGAGCTTGTTGGGCTCCAGGTCATCGAGGTCAACATCGAAATCACCGACGTCTACGTGCCCGGCCCGCCGAAGTCAGGCGCCGCGGCCGAAACCCGGACTGCAAGGGAGGCCATCCAGTGAATCTCACGGTTGTAGGGATCGCCATGGGCGCCTTCGTGGCGTTCATGTCCTTCCAATTCGGCGTCTGGGGATTCCTCGGCGCCCTGCTTTTCATGGGGATCGGAGCCCTGCTGGGCCGTGCCGCGGAAGGGAAACTGGACCTGCGCAGCGTGCTTGACGCCCTCACGGGCCGGCGTTCCTCCTCATGACCGGCACGGCTGGTGATGTCGCCGCTCCCGCGAGGTCAGGACACACCAGGATCAGCACCCAGGCACTCACCAGCGTGGCGCGGGCTGCCGCGGCGGAAGCCCTCGGCGTCACGCCGCACGAGATTCGGGCCGAGTGGTCCGACGACGACGGCCTGCTGGCGCTGTCGCTTGTCTCGCCCATTGCTGTCCCCTCGCTGACAGCAGTCCTGCGCGACCCCGGACGCGTCGGGATCTTCGGCGGCTCCGTCTGGGACCGGGCCGTGGCCGCCAAGGCTGAGATCCTGCAGCGCGTGTCCGAGGTGAGCGGTTCCCGGCTGAGCCGGGTGGATATCCGCATCAGCGGCGCAAGCATGAGTGAAGGAGGGCGTGTCCATTGAGCCACCGTACCGACCATGATTCCAGCCACGCCCGCCACGTTCCGCCTGCTCCCGAGGCCGCACCTTCGGCAGCACCGTCGACCGGCAGCCCCGCGGGCAGCACGACCGGCAGCCCAGCAGGCAGCCCCGCAGGCAGCTCGGCCCCTGCGGAGACCGGGGTCGCGGGCATGGAAGCAATCCTCAAACGTGAGACTCACTCCTCGAGGGCCGTGCCGTCGATCATCGCCGCCGTTCTCGTGATCGCTTTTTGTGTCTACGCCCTCCTGGAAACCGGGGTCCGGGCCATCGGACAGCCGCCCTGGCTCGTGGATCCGCAGACGGCGGCCGACCGGGTGGTGGCGCTCCCGACCGGGGTCCCGCCGCTTCTGCTTGGTGTCATTGGCGCGGTGTTGGTGATGGCCGGGCTGTTCTTTTTCCTCAACGCGGTACTGCCCGGCCGCCGGGCCCGCCACCTTCTCCGGGACCGGCGTGCCGCCGTCGTCGTGGACGACGAGGTGATTGCCTCCGCCCTGGCGCGCAGGGCCCGGGTCGCGGCCAATCTGAGTCAGGAACAGGTGATGGTGACGGTCTCCCGGCAGCAGGTCCAAGTCAACGTCCGGCCCACCTCCGGCGTGCCGCTGAGCCCGGATGCCGTCCGTGCCGCCGTCGAGGATGAACTCCGGGACATGGGCCCCACCCCCGCACCGGACGTGCGGGTGAACGTCACGTCGGCAGGGGTGATCGGCGCATGAACGGCACCCCTCGGATCCTCAACCGGATCCTGATCGGCGTCCTTGGGCTCAAGCTCCTCGCCATCGGAATCCTGCTCATCCTGCTCGCGGGCGTTCCCGCCGTCGGGCGCTGGTGGCAGGGCTGGTCCGCCGGCGTGTGGAGCATCTGGCGTGACGTCTTTGAACGCACGCGTTTCCCGGGACGTGCGGAGAGCTGGCTCTGGATTGTGGCCGTCCTGGCCCTGCTGCTCGTCGTAGCCGCCATGGTGGCTTGGGCCGCCCAGCAGGGCAAAGGCCGTGCCAGCCTGCTCGTGTCCGAAGAGGATCCCGGCGAAGTGCCCGGAAACGTCCGGATCGGCAGCGGCGTGGCCGAACAGGCGCTCCGGGCTGCCCTGGCCGACCGTCCGGACCTGGCCGGCATCACTGTCGCAACCTACGAGTTCCGCGGCGAACCTGCCCTGAAAATCAGGATCCAGCCGCGCCAGGGCGTCGCCCCGCACCGACTCGCGGCTGAGGTGTCCGGCCTGGTGGAGGCCCTCGACGCCGCGCTCGGCAAACGCACCCCGGTGCTCATCCATATCGCCGCCGGTGCGCGGTCGAGGTTCGGGCGGGCCGAGCGGGTCCGCTGACCCTGCAGTGTGAGCTTTCGGCAACAAGCACGGGGCGGCTTCTTGAGGGCGCCAGCAGGGCCGCCTCCGCTGGAATGGCACGGAACGGCGGGTAATTCTGTTGGCAGGGCCACGGTCTCCTTTGCGTAAAGGTTGTGTGTAAACGCTTGCATTCCTCACCGGATGATGATTACCGTGATGGGCACCACACGAACGCACCGCTGCTCCAACGCCGATCTCTACCCAGTCAATGAGGAGTTTTCCGCATGAAGAACCGCAACTATTTGATGCCCGTCGCCACGTTCGGGGTTTTGGCCTTATCCCTGACCGCCTGTAGCGGATCCAACGGCGGCTCCGGCACCACCGGCTCTGCAACGGGCACAGACTGCGCTGCATATTCCAGCTACGGCAAGCACGACGGCAAGACGGTTTCCGTTTATTCGACCATCGTCGATATTGAAGCGACCAACCTTGAAGCCGCTTGGGAACCCTTTGAGAAGTGCACCGGCATCACGGTGAAATATGAAGGCAGCAAGGAATTCGAGACCCAGATCGGTGTGCGCGCCAAGGCCGGCAACGCCCCGGACGTCGCCATTTTCCCGCAGCCCGGACTCATGGCTGACCAGGCAAGGGCCGGCAACCTGAAGGAAGCCCCGAAAGCCGTTTCGGACCTCGTCGACAAGAACTGGTCGGCCGACTGGAAGAAGTACGGAACCGTCGACGGCAAGTTCTACACGGCCCCTATGCTGGCCAACGTCAAGGGCTATGTCTGGTACGCACCCAAAACATTCAAGGACAAGGGCTGGGAAGTCCCCAAAACCTGGGATGAGATGCTGACTCTCAGCAAGAAGATCACGGATGACAAGGCGATGAAGGCGTGGTGTGCGGGATTCGAGTCCGGCGAAGCGACCGGCTGGCCGGGCACGGACTGGATTGAAGATGTTGTCCTCCGGGCCGAGGGCCCCGAAGTCTACGACCAGTGGGTCAGCCACCAGATTCCCTTCAATGATCCCAAGATCGTCAGCGCCTTCGACAAGACCGGTGAAATCCTGCTCAACCAGGACTTCGTCAACGGCGGCTTCGGCGACGTACGGTCCATCCTGACCACCGGCTTTGCGCAGGCCGGCCAGCCCGTGCTGGACGGGCAGTGCGCGATGCACCACCAGGCCAACTTCCAGGCCGCCAACTGGCCGGCCGGGACCGTTGTCGCTCCGGACGGCGATGTCTGGGCGTTCATGACCCCGCCGATCGACGCCAGCAGGGGCGAATCCATCACCGGTGGCGGCGAAATGGTAGGCGCGTACAAGGACACCCCGGAGGTGCAGGCGTACTTGGCCTACATGGCCAGTGCTGACTTCGCCAACAACCGCGTGAAACTGGGCGGCGTCATCAGTGCCAACAAGGGACTCGATCCGAACAACGCCCAGTCCGAACTGGACAAGCAGTCTGTCAAGCTCCTTCAGGACCCCAAGACGGTATTCCGCTTTGACGGGTCTGACCTGATGCCCGGCGCAGTCGGCTCGAACTCCTTCTGGAAGGGAATTGTCACCTGGATTAACGGCACGCCCTCCCAGCAGGTCGCCGACACCATCGAATCCAGCTGGCCCAAGAGCTGACGCAAAGTGCGCTGCCTTCCTGCGTAAGACGTCTTAGGCAGGAAGGCAGCGTGTTCTCTCGCACTCACAGATCCACGGACACCTCGGAGGATGGGCTATGGAATTTATCGGAGGGAAACTCCTACAAGTAGTGATTGCCCTGGCGGTCTTTGCCGCCATTATTGGACTAATCATGCTTGTGGTGGACAAGGCCCCAAAATCGTCAAAAGACAAACTGACCGTCATCGGCTTTCTGGCGCCGGCGGCGATCCTGATGCTGGTGGGTCTTGTGTATCCGGCTATTCAGACCTCGTTCTTCGCTTTTACTGATGCCAAGGGCCAGCCGAACGGCGTCGAAAACTTCGTCTGGATGTTCACCCAGCCGGAAGCGCTGGTGACGCTCAGGAACACGATCGTTTGGACCGTCCTTGTGCCATTGTTGTCGACAGGATTTGGCCTTGCTTACGCCGTGTTCATCGACAAGGCGCGCGGCGAAAAAGTGCTGAAGGCCTTAGTGTTCATGCCGATGGCTATCTCCTTCGTTGGAGCAGGCATCATTTGGAAACTTGTCTACGACTACCGGGGTCCCGGAATTGAACAAACAGGCGTACTGAATTTCCTTCGCGTTGCCATGGGGATGCAGCCGAAGCAGTTCCTGCTGGATGCGCCGGAGAACACGATCTTCCTGATTATTGTGATGGTCTGGATTCAGACCGGATTCGCCATGGTCATTCTGTCGGCCGCTATTAAGGGTGTGCCCACGGAACTGGTTGAGGCCGCCCGTTTGGACGGGGCGAACCCGTGGCAGCAGTTCCGCAACGTAACCGTTCCCGGAATCCGCGGGGCACTGGTCGTGGTGCTGACCACCATCACGATCGCGACGCTGAAGGTCTTCGACATCGTTCGGACGATGACAGCCGGAAATTACGATACCTCCGTCATCGCCAATGAGATGTATACGCAGGCCTTCCGGGCCGGTGAACCTGGCCGCGGTGCGGCTCTCGCCCTTGTGCTGTTCCTGCTGGTCCTGCCCATCGTGGTGTACAACGCCCGCGTCCTTCGTCAGCAAAGGGAGATCCGATGACCGCCACCCCAGTTCCGGACGAGGCCTCCGAAGCGACCCGTACCCGACCCCGCACCGAGCCGGGCATCACCGAATTGCCCGGGGATGCCCCTCCGATCATGCGAAGGGTCAGGCAGAAACTAACGTCACGCTGGGCCACGGCGGCGGCTCTGCTGATCGCCGTCGTCTGGACGGTGCCGACGTTCGGCCTTTTTGTCTCGTCGTTCCGCCCGGCCCCGAAACAGGTCGGACCGCGCTCGGACGGGTGGTGGAACTTCTTCGGGGACTGGCAATTCACGTTCCAGCACTACATTGATGTGACCGCCTCGGCGGGTTCCCAGTCACCGAATTTGTCTCAGTACTTTGTGAACTCACTCGCCATTGTTATACCCGTCACCCTGTTCATCCTGGTCCTGGCGTCCATGGCGGCCTACATCTTCGCCTGGGGAAAGTTCAAGGGCAAGGACGGTCTGTTCATTTTCGTCTTCGCCCTGCAGATCATCCCGTTGCAGATGTCCCTGATCCCGCTGCTCCAGCTGTTCACCCAGGTCCTTCAGCTGCCTTCCGGCTCCTACGCGCAATTGTGGATTGCCCACACGATGTTCGGGCTGCCTCTGGGCATCTTCCTGCTTCACAACTTCATCTCGGAGATCCCCGGCGAAATGATCGAGGCTGCCAGGGTCGACGGCGCGGGGCACACCACCATTTTCTGGCGCATCATCCTGCCACTGTCCGTGCCGGCGCTGGCATCGCTGGCTATCTTCCAGTTCCTCTGGGTCTGGAACGACCTGCTGGTGGCCCTCGTGTTCTCCGGCGGCACCGCTGACGTTGCTCCCATCACCCAGCGGCTGGCGGAGATCTCCGGCACCCGCGGCAACAAAGACTTCCTGAATCCCGCCGCGGCGTTCGTATCAATCATTGTCCCGCTGGCGGTCTTCTTCGGGCTGCAGCGGTACTTTGTCCGCGGCCTGCTCGCTGGTGGGCTCAAGGGCTAACCATGCCGATGCCCAGAACTGCACCAGGGCACAACTGAAACGCGGGGTCACTCAACGCCCATCCCGAGGGGATTTATGGGCCGTAAGTGACCCCGCGTTGCCTGTAGAGGGGTGTGGGTGGCGTGGGGCGGCCCAGTTCAAGCAGGGCTGCGGAGGGCCGCGAGGTGCCTCCGCAGCCAGTCGACAGGGGGATACGGTGGCAAAAACAACAGACAGGGCGCAGCGCGGCGGCCACTCCGGCGTCAGCATTGAGGATGTGGCCGCTGCCGCCGGAGTGTCAACCGCCACCGTGTCCCGGGCCGTCCGCGGCCTGCCCAGGGTATCGCCGGCCACCCGGGAGAAGATCCTGGGAATTGCTGAGGCCCTGGGCTACGTGGCCTCGTCCTCGGCGTCCGGACTGGCCACCGGGCGCACCAGGACCATCGGGGTGCTGGCACCGTTCGTCAGCCGCTGGTATTTCTCCAAGGCCATCGAAGGCGCGGACCGGGAACTGCACGCCCGGCAGTACAACCTCTCGCTGTTCAATCTGGGCGGCCACGGCAGCAACCGTGAACGGCTCTTCAGCAAGACCATGGTCTACAAGCAGATCGACGCGCTGCTGGTACTTTGTATGGCGCTGACGCATGAGGAGATCCAACACCTGCAGAAAATCGACATCCCGCTGGTCGTGGTCGGTGGCCATGTCGAGGAATGTCCGTACATCGGGATCGACGACTACGCCGCAGCCGCAACAGCCGTTCGGCACCTGATCGACCTCGGCCACACCGACATCGCCCTGCTGCACGGTGATGACGAAACCGACCTCAACTTTGACGTACCGCGGGTCCGGATCAAGGCCTTCCAGGACGTGATGGCGGAAGCCGGCCTGGACGTTCGGGAGGAGTGGGATGAATTGGGGGATTTCACGGTCCGCAGCGGCCAGGAGGCCTTCCGCCGGCTTTGGGACCGGCCCGGGCCGAAGCCTACGGCCATCTTCTGCGCCTCGGACGAGATGGCGATGGGGATCATCTTCGAAGCCAGCAGGGCCGGGGTGCGGGTTCCGGAGGACCTGTCCGTGATCGGGATCGACGACCACGACTTTTCGGAGGCCATGGGCCTCACCACCGTCAGGCAGCGCCCGGACGAGCAGGCCGAACTGGGCACGAAGATGCTTCTGGACGAGCTCGACGGGATCACCGGGGCGGTGCGCTCCACGGTCGCCCCGCACCAGCTGATTGTCCGGACCACGACGGCGCCACCGCGGTAGCGCTGACAAACTGCTCCCGAAAACCAGCCGTCAGGAAGCGCGGGCCAGCTGCCGGATCGGGACCCAGCGGGAGGCCAGCCGACGGTAGGCCGCGGCGGCGCCGGTCATGTCCCCCTCGGCCAGGCACTCAATGCCAAGCCGCACATCCATGGGTGAGTCGTCCGGGTAAACCTTGTCCGCCACCGCGCCGTAATCCAGTTCCACCACCGAGCCCGGGTGGAAGAGCTCCAGCCACTCGGTGAGCTGGGTCAGATCCTCCAGCATGTCCAGATCCGGCGCGGCAAGGGCCAGATGGGCCACCGCATAGCGGACCCGCTCCAGGGCCTGGGCAATGTTCGCGCGGATGCGCACGGTGACAATGTGCCCGTCGGATTCCACCACGTCCGTGGGGTCCGATTCCTGGAACAGGCAGAACCAGCTGAACGGGATGCCCCACGTGGAGGCCCGCGTATGCACGCGGCCCAGCCCGGCGTGCGCCTGCACGTCATTGATGCGCTCCTGGTGCCTGTCACGCTGTTCTTCCGGGATCAGCAGCTGGGCCAGCGGCCCATGGATGCCCTCCATCAGGGCGTTGGCGGCCAGTCCGGCCCGGAGCACCAGCTGGCTCGGGCAATAGAGCAGGTGGTCCGGTTCCCCGAGGGCAGGGGTCCCGGCAGGGGTCCCGGTCGCGGAAGCCGCGGCGCCGCCGTCGTCGGCGGGCGCCGCCCGGGGGGTGCTGTTCGGGCGGGCAGCGAGAACCCGGACCAGGTCCGTGGCCCCGGTGGGGAACGGGTCGCCGCCCGGGCGGGTGATGCGGCCCAGCGAGGCGAGCAGTTCGGCGTTTTCGACCGCCGCGCGGGACGGGCTCCCGGCTGCGGCCGCGCGCAGGGCCGCCTGCTGCTTCTCCGGAAACGCCTCCAGGGGTTCGTAGATCCGCAGCGCGGAGGAGAACGGGAGCCCGGCCTGTCCGCGGTAGAGATTGCCTGTCACGGGATCACCGGCTTCCCTGGGGGACGCTCATCAGTCGCTCAATTCCACGATTACCGGGGCATGGTCCGAGGCGCCCTTGCCTTTGCGTTCCTCGCGGTCGATCGCGGCGCCGGTGACCCGGGCAGCCAGGGCGGGGGAGGCGAGGGCAAAGTCGATCCGCATGCCCTCCTTCTTCGGGAAACGCAGCTGCGTGTAGTCCCAGTACGTGTAGACGCCGGGGCCGGGGGTGTACGGCCGGACCACGTCCCGGAATCCGACGTCCTCAAAGGCGTGGAACGCTGCCCGTTCCGGGTCGCTGACGTGGGTGAGGCCCGCGGAGCGGAAATAGTCGATGTCCCAGACGTCGTCGTCCTGCGGGGCGATGTTCCAGTCGCCCATCAGGGCGATCTGGGCTTCCGGGTCGTCCCGGAGGATGCCCTCGGCGTGCGTCTTCAGTGCGTCGAGCCAGCCGAGCTTGTACGGCATGTGCTCATCGTCGAGTGCCCGGCCGTTGGGGACGTACAGGCTCCAGACCCTGATGCCGCCGCAGGTGGCGCCGATGGCGCGGGCCTCCTGCACGGCGTCCTTGCCGTTCTTGCCGAAGACCGGCTGGTCCAGGAAGGTGCGCTCGACGTCGTCGAGCCCCACCCGCGAGGCGATGGCGACGCCGTTCCACTGGCTCAGGCCGTAGTGCGCCACTTCGTAGCCCATGCTCTCGAACAGCTCCCAGGGGAAGTTGTCGTCCTTGCACTTGGTTTCCTGGATGGCCAGGACATCACAGTCGGTGCGCTGAAGCCAGGCTTCAACGCGGTCGGCACGGGCGCGGAGCGAGTTCACATTCCAGGTAGCTATCTTCACACTCCCTAACTTACCGAACTTGGCCGCCGGACGGCTGCCGCCCGGACGCGGCCTCTGGAATTTAGTAGGAAGTCCGAGTATATTCGGGAGCAGAAGATGGTGTGGGTCACACGCGGCCCCGCCGTCACTTCGGGCAATCACACGGTGCAAAGGAGCATTCCATCATGGTTCGCGAGCTATCCCACTACATTGACGGTCAGCATGTTGAAGGCACCTCGGGGCGCTTCAGCGATGTCTACGATCCGTGCACCGGCGAAGTCCAGGCAAGAGTGCCGCTCGCCAGCACCGAGGAAGTCCGCAACGTGATCTCCAACGCGGAAAAGGGCCAGCTGGAATGGGCGGCCATGAACCCGCAGCGCCGCGGCCGGGTCCTGCTGAAGTTCGTGGACCTGGTCAACCAGAACCTGGACGAACTCGCCACACTGCTGTCCTCCGAGCACGGCAAGACGTTCCTGGACGCCAAGGGCGACATCCAGCGCGGCATCGAGGTTGTGGAATTCGCCGCCGGCGCCCCGCACCTGCTCAAGGGGGAATTCTCCGACAGTGCCGGAACCGGTGTCGACGTCCACTCGATGCGCCAGCCGCTCGGCGTCGTCGCCGGCATCACGCCGTTCAACTTCCCGGCCATGATCCCGCTCTGGAAGTCCGGTCCCGCCCTCGCCGCGGGCAACTCCTTCATCCTCAAGCCCTCCGAACGGGACCCCTCCGTGCCGCTGCGGCTCGCCGAACTCTTCACCGAAGCCGGCCTGCCGGCCGGCGTCTTCAACGTTGTCAACGGCGACAAGGAAGCGGTGGATGCGCTGCTGGAGGACCCGAGGGTCCAGGCCATCGGCTTCGTCGGCTCCACCCCGATTGCGCAGTACATCTACGCCACCGCGGCCGCCAACGGAAAGCGCGCCCAGTGCTTCGGCGGCGCCAAGAACCACATGGTCATCATGCCGGACGCCGACCTGGACATGGCCGCCGATGCGCTGATGGGCGCCGGCTTCGGCTCCGCCGGTGAACGCTGCATGGCCATCTCGGTGGCCGTGCCGGTCGGCAAGGCCACCGCTGATGCGCTCGTTGCCAAGCTGGAGGAGCGGATCGCGGCCCTCAAGGTCGGCCACAGCCTCGCCAAGGATTCGGACTTCGGCCCGGTGGTGGCGGCTTCCGCCAAGGAGCGGATCGAGGGCTACATCCAGGCCGGCGTCGACGAAGGCGCCACCCTGCTCACCGACGGCCGCGGCCTCAAGGTCGAGGGCTACGAGGGCGGCTTCTGGGTCGGCCCCACCCTGTTCGACAACGTCACCAAGGACATGACGATCTACAAGGAAGAGATCTTCGGCCCGGTACTGAGTGTGCTCCGCGCGGAGGACTACGACGAGGCCCTGCGCCTGTGCAGCGAGCACGAGTTCGGCAACGGCGTGGCCATCTTCACGCGCGACGGCGACTCCGCCCGCGACTTCGCCAGCCGGGTCCAGGTGGGCATGGTCGGCATCAACGTCCCGATCCCGGTGCCGATCGCCTACTACACCTTCGGCGGCTGGAAGGCCTCCGGCTTCGGCGACCTCAACCAGCACGGCGCCGACGCGTTCCGCTTCTACACCAAGACCAAAACGGTCACCACCCGCTGGCCCTCCGGGATCCGCTCCGGCGCCAGCTTCGTGATGCCGGAAGGCAGCTGATGGCGGGCAAGCACGCCGGGGACAGCCCGTCCGAGGTGCTGTTCGAACGGCGCGGCCGGCTGGGCGTGGTCACGCTCAACCGCCCCAAGGCCGTCAACGCGCTCACCGCGGGTATGGCCTCGGCCATGCTGGAGCAGCTGACCCTCTGGGCGGACGACGACGCCGTGGCAGCGGTGCTGGTCCGCGGCGCCGGCGACCGGGGGCTCTGCGCCGGCGGCGACATCGTGGCGATCTACCGCGACATGCTCGACGGCGGCGACGCGACCGCGGACTTCTGGGCCGAGGAATACAAGCTGAACTCCCTCATCGCCGGCTACCCCAAGCCGTACATTGCCTTCATGGACGGACTGGTTCTCGGCGGCGGCGTGGGGATTTCCGCGCACGGCTCGGTCCGGATCGTTACCGAACGCACCCGGATGGGCATGCCGGAGACCACGATCGGTTTTGTGCCCGACGTCGGCGGAACACTGCTGCTCTCCCGCTCGCCGGGGGAATCGGGCACCCATGCGGCACTGACCGGTGCGCACCTGAGCGGCTCCGACGTGCTGTTCCTGGGCCTCGCGGACCACTTCGTTCCGTCCGGGAGGCTCGCCGAACTGGCCGGGGCGCTGGAGGGCGAGACGCCGGGGGCCGCCGTCGCGCGCTTCGCCGAGGACGCCCCGCCGTCGGTCCTCGCGGGGCAGCAGGACTGGATTGACGCCTGCTACTCCAGCGACGACGCCGAGGAGATCGTCCGCCGGCTGCGTGCGTTTGGCGGCGGGGCCGGCGGGGACGCCGCCGAAGTTGCGGACACCATCGAGGCCAAGTCGCCGACCGCTGTGAAGGTGGCGCTGGCCGCGCTGCGCCGGGCCAGGGGGCTCAGCCTGGAGGAAGCCCTCGAGCAGGAGTACCGGGTGGGCCTGCGGTTCCTCGCCGGGCCAGACTTCCGCGAAGGCATCCGCGCCCAGGTGGTTGACAAGGACCGCAACCCGCACTGGCAGCCCGCCACACTCGCGGAAGTCAGCCGCGGCGACGTCGAATCGTATTTTGCGCCGCTCGGCGACCGTGAACTGATCCTTTCGAAGGAGCGCGACAATGTCTGAACCCACCTTGTCTGAACCATCGCAGCCGGAAGCATCGCCGTCCGAACCGGGCCAGCCCGGGGCGAACACCGGCCTGATCGCGTTCCTGGGCCTGGGCCACATGGGCGGGCCGATGGCCATCAACCTGGTCAAGGCCGGCTACGCCGTGACCGGCTTCGACGTGGTGCCGGCCGCGCTGGAAACCGCCCGGGCGCACGGCATCACCACCGCGGACACCGCGGCCGAGGCCGCGGCGGGGGCCGCCGTCGTGCTGACCATGCTCCCCAGCGGCAAACACCTGCTGGACGCCTACCGCGGCATCCCCGGCCTGCCGGGACAGCCCAGCCAGCCGGGGCTGCTCGACGTCGCCACGCCCGGCACGCTTTTCCTGGACTGCTCGACCATCAATGTCGATGAGGCCCGCGAGGCTGCCGAACTCGCCGTCGCGGCCGGCCACCGGGCGGTGGACGCGCCGGTTTCCGGCGGCGTCGTCGGTGCCGAAGCGGGCACACTGACCTTTATGGTCGGGGCCTTGCCGGAGGACTTCGAAGCGGTCAAACCGATGCTGGAGGTGATGGGCAGGCGTGTGGTCCATTGCGGGGAGCACGGCGCAGGGCAGGCGGCGAAGATCTGCAACAACATGATTCTCGGCGTCTCGATGATCGCCGTCAGCGAAGCCTTTGTCCTCGGTGAGAAGCTGGGCCTGACGCACCAGGCGCTGTTCGACGTCGCCTCGGCGGCCTCGGGCCAGTGCTGGGCGCTGACCACGAACTGCCCGGTGCCGGGGCCGGTGCCCACGAGCCCCGCCAACCGCGATTACCAGCCCGGCTTCGCCGGAGCCCTGATGGCGAAGGACCTCAAGCTGGCGCTGAACGCACTGGAAAGCACGGGCGTTGCCGCCCGGCTGGGGCCGCTCGCATCCGAAATTTACGATACCTTTGCCGCGGAAGGCGGGGCGGGCCGGGACTTCTCCGGCATCATCACCGACATCCGGAACAAATCCGAACACTGACAAGTCCGGCAAGGACAAGTCCGAACGCCGACACGTCCGACCCGGGCGCGTCCGGCACCAATCATTTGCTGAACAGCAGCCGAGGGGACAGGCATGACAGGGCAATACACAAACATTCTGGTGGAGCGGCGCGGCCGGGTGGGCCTCGTGACGCTCAACCGGCCCGAGGCGCTGAACGCCCTCAACAAGGCCACCATGGACGAACTCGTGGCCGCGGTCTCGGCCATGGATACCGATCCCGAGGTGGGGGCGGTGGTGCTGACCGGCTCCGCCAAGGCCTTCGCCGCCGGCGCCGACATCAAGGAGATGCAGTCCAAGGGCTACATGGACATGTACGCCGCGGACTGGTTCCGGGGCTGGGAAGACTTCACCAGGCTGCGGATTCCGGTCGTCGCTGCCGTGTCAGGGTTCGCGCTGGGCGGCGGCTGTGAGCTCGCCATGATGTGCGACTTCATCATTGCCGGGGACAACGCCAAGTTCGGCCAGCCGGAAATTAATTTGGGCGTGCTGCCCGGAATGGGCGGCTCCCAGCGCCTCACCCGCGCCGTCGGCAAATCCAAGGCGATGGACATGATCCTGACCGGGCGCTTTATGGACGCAGAGGAAGCCGAACGCGCCGGCCTCGTCTCCCGTGTGGTCCCGGCCGCGGACGTGGTTGCGGAGGCTCTCAAGGCCGCCGAAGTGATCGCCTCCAAGTCCAAGCCGGTGGCGATGGTGGCCAAGGAAGCCGTCAACGCCGCGTTCGAGACCGGGCTGGCCCAGGGAGTGCTGTTCGAGCGGCGCGTCTTCCACTCGCTGTTCGCCACCGACGACCAGAAGGAAGGCATGGCGGCCTTCTCCGAGAAGCGCAAGCCGGACTTCACGCACCGCTGACCGCTCGCCGCGGGTCCATCACGTGACGCGTGAGCCATGCGGCGATGCGCCAACAGCTTTGTGGAGCGCCGACTGCTCTAAGACGCGAAAAAGCCCTGTCGCTGCCAATTCCGGTAGCGGCAGGGCTTTTGCGCGTCGCGGGGCCGTAGCCGCAGCGTCAATCCGTGCATAATACGCCGCGCCGGAGCCGTCCGGCAGCGTCAGGCCGCGCTGATCCCGAACAGTCCGATGATCAGGGCCATGACCATCAGGGTCACGAGTTCGTGGGCGCAGTTCAGTACCGTCAACCCGGCCGGGCGGCCCTCAAATGCGTCGTGCGTGATGAACCGGGCCGCGGTGAACCCGGCCCACAGGATCAAGGCGGTGACCAGGGTGTTGACCAGGAAATTGCCGCCATAAAAGTGCTGTGAGATAGCCGCTGACCCGGCGAGCACCCAGGCGCTGATGAAGCTGACCACCAGGGTGACCAGGATCGGCTTGACGGCGTCCTTGGCGTCCCCGCCCGGGCTGACCTTGGCGACGCGCATCCAGTAGTTGCCGAACACCTTCGGCGTGTACCAGACCGACCCGACGACCATGCTGGAGAGCGTGGCCAGCAGTACCGCCCAGATGTTGATTTCCGGAATCATGGCGTTCTCCTCAAGTGCAGGGATGGTTCTCCACGAAGTCTAGGGGACCTTCCGGGCGGTCCCCGGCTGGCCACTACCTCTTTTAGGAGGTAGTTGGATGTCCACGCTTTTGGCTACGGTGAGCTAAGTCACAAGCCGTGCATCGTGGCTGACATCAAAGGAGATTGCCATGACTTCAGTTTCACCGACTTCGCCGGCCGGGCTGCAAGCGCCGCCCAGCCGCAAGACCCTGCGGAAGGTGGCCTTCGCGAGCGCCGCCGGAACCACCATCGAGTTCTACGACTTCTTTATCTACGGCACCGCCGCCGCCCTGGTCTTCCCGGTCGTCTTCTTCCCGGCGCTCGGCGCCGCGGCCGGCACCATCGCCTCGTTCGGCACCTTCGCCGTCGCCTTCTTCGCCCGTCCCGTCGGCGCCATCATCTTCGGCCACTTCGGAGACCGGATCGGCCGGAAGAAAACACTCATCACGACGCTGTTGATGATGGGCATCGCCACGGTGATGATCGGCCTCATTCCGGACGCCAGCACCATCGGCGTGGCCGCCCCCATCCTGCTGGTGGTGCTCCGTTTCGTGCAGGGCCTCGCCGTCGGCGGTGAATGGGCCGGCGCCACCCTCCTCGTGGCCGAATACGCCCCCAAGGGAAAGCGCGGGCTGTTCGGCTCCTTCCCGCAGCTCGGCCCGTCCGTTGCCTTCGCCCTGGCCAGCGGCACTTTCCTCATCACCAACCTGACGCTGGGGGACAAGTCCGAGGCCTTCATCACGATCGGCTGGCGGGTGCCCTTCATTCTCAGCGCGGTGCTGGTCCTCGTGGGCCTCTGGGTGCGGCTGAGCATCGAGGAAACCCCGGTCTTCAAAAACGCTGCCACGGTCACCGCCACCACCGCCACCACCGCCACCAAGCTGCCAATCCTTGAGTCCATCAAACGCCAGCCCCGCGAAATCCTCCTCGCCGGCGGCTCCCTGACGCTGCTGTTCGCCTTCTTCTACATCGGCACCGCCTACCTCACGAGCTACGCCACGAGCCCCACCGGCATGCAGCTGAGCCGCGTGGAGGTGCTGAGCACCGGCATGGTCGCGTCACTGTTTGTCGCCGCCGCCACCCTGGCCTCCGGTGTCCTCTCGGACCGCTTCGGCCGCAAGAAGGTCATTGCGACCTCGTGCGTCCTTGCCGTGCCGTGGTCCCTCATGCTGTTCCCGATCCTCAGCGCCAACACGGTTTTCGCCTTCGGCCTTGGCCTCACCGTTACCCTGGTGATCTTCGCCATCGCGTACGGCCCTGCCGGGGCGCTGCTTCCGGAGCTCTTCGAAACCCGGTACCGCTACACCGGCGCCGGGATGGGCTACAACCTCGCCGGCGTCGTCGGCGGAGGCATTGTTCCGCTCGTGGCGGCCCAGCTGGCCGGTACATCCGGGGCGTGGTCCATCGGGCTGCTGCTTGCCGGGATCGGCGTGTTCAGTGTGCTCTGCACCCTGGCGCTGCCCAACCGCGAAAAGCAGGGCCTGGAAGACGGCCCGGTCCCTGCGCCGGAGTACGCGGCCGGCGCAGCTGTCGCCAATCCAATGTCGCTGCCCTAGGGATCTGAGCTGAGGCCGGTCTGCCAACCCTGACCTGACTTGGCCGATCCGCTTAGCCGGAGCGGGGTTGCCGGCCAAACCGGCGGCCCCGCTCTACGGGATCAGGCGAAACCCGGCGGCCCCGCTCCACAGGCGGCCCCGCCCTACGGGATCAGGCCCAGCCGGCGTGCCGCGGATACGGCCTCGAGCCGGTTGTGCACGGACAACTTGCCCATCGCGTTTTGCAGGTAGCTCTTGACGGTTACCGCTTTCAGTCCCAGCCGTTCCGCGGTTTCCTGGTACGAGCAGCCAAGCGCCACCTGCGCCAGCACGTCAAGCTCCCGGCGGGCCAGCCGCGCGGTCGGATGGACTGCGTCGGCCGACGGCGGCGCCAGGTGGCTGCCGATGAGATCCAGCTGCCGCGCCAGCTGGGGATCGGAGACCGTGCCGGCCAGGGACCTCAGCTCGGCATGAGCTTCCCTGACGTGCTCCAGCCAACCCCGGTCCAGGGCCAGGGAAGGCACGGACTTGGCAGCGTCGATGATCGAGACCCGGCGGTCCACCTCGTCCCGGATCCGGAGCTCCGCGGCAATCTCGAAGGCCGCCTCCATCGCCTCGCTCACAGCGTTTTCCCCCAGCGGCGCGCTGTCGCGGCTCGCGATATACAGCACCGCCCGCGCCTGGCCCCGGACCACGACGGGGACGGCCGCCATCGAGGTCAGCCGCTCCCGGCTGACAGCGAGGTCGTATTCATGGGTGATGCCCTCTGAGGCGACGTAGTCCTCCACGAGGAAGGGCCGCTGTTGGGTAAACACCCGGCCGCCGAGGCCCGCGCCGGGAACGACGACGACCTGGTGCAGGCTGGACGTGGCGGTGCCAAGGAAATCCGTCAGCTGCAGCAGCTCGCCGCTGGCCAGTCCGGCGAAGAGCACGGCGGGGCGGAACCGGCCGGAGAGCAGGCGGAGGGAGGCCCGCAGCAGCTCCCGGTCATCCGGGCGGGAATAGGCGTTCGGCTGCATGAGTCGTCTCCTGGTGCCGGAAGCCCGTCACCGCATTGTGTCGGGCCGTCAATCTTGGTCAAGCGTTGGGGCCTGGGGTCACTCGCTGAAGTCGCCGGCGTTGCGGCGGAAGGTGCCCAGGATTCCGATCAGCTGGTCGACGTCCTGTTCCGCGAAGCCGGACCGGGCAAACACCTCGGCGTTGAGTGCCGCCGTCGCGCGCTTGGCCAGCGTCCGTCCCTCTGTGGTGAGTTCAATCAGGGTGGTGCGCCCGTCGGTCGGATGCGCCGAGCGGATGACCAGCCCCGCACCCTGGAGCCGGTCGACGGCGTTGGTCACCGAGGTGGGGTGGACCTGCAGCAGCGCGCTTGCCTTGTTCATGGGCAGGGCGCCGCTGCGGGCGAAGCTGAGCAGGGCGAGCAGTTCGTACCGGGCAAACGTCAGCCCGAACGGCTTCAGGACCCCCTCGATCCGGGACAGGAGGATCTGCTGGGTGCGCATGATGGCCGTGATGGCAGCCATCGGCGCCGCAACGTCGGACCAGCCGTGGCGCTCCCAGTTTGCCCGGGCGTCGGCGATCGGATCACGCGGCAGCGGCGATGCCACGGCACCTCCCGCGTATTGCTTTCAATGTCATGGTATTCAGCCTAGCTTTTCGGCCGCGCTCTTCAGCCCGGGGAAGTCGGACTCGGAGTACTCAGTGCCGAGCCCGGCCGGGACCGCCCCGCCGCCGTGGCGCACTTCCTCGCTGTGCCGCAGCTCCACGCGCCGGATCTTGCCAGAGATGGTTTTGGGCAGCTCGGCGAATTCCAGCCGGCGGATCCGCTTGAACGGGGCCAGATGGTCGCGGCAGTAACGCAGGATATCCTCGGCTAGTTCCGGGCCGGGCTCGTGCCCGGCGGCCAGGACCACAAAGGCCTTGGGTACCGAGAGCTTGAGCGGGTCGGGGGAGGGTACGACGGCGGCCTCGGCCACCGCCGGGTGCTCGATCAGCACGCTTTCCAGCTCGAACGGCGACAACCGGTAATCCGAGGATTTGAAGACGTCGTCGCCGCGGCCAACGTACGTGATGATGCCGCGCTCGTCCCGGCTGGCCATGTCGCCCGTGTGGTAATAGCCGTCCCGGAATGCCTCGGCTGTCTTTTCGGGATCCCCGTAGTACGCCTTCATCAGCCCGACGGGCCGGGGGTCCAGGCGCAGGCAAAGCTCGCCGTCGTCGCCCTCCGCACCGGTCGCCGGGTCCACCAGGACGACGTCGTAACCGGGCAGCGGTTTGCCCATGGCGCCGATCTTGATCGGCTGGCCGGGGGTGTTCGCGATCTGCACGGTGGATTCGGTCTGGCCGAAACCGTCGCGGATGGTCTGCCCCCAGGCGCGCTGGACCTGGTCGATCACTTCGGCGTTGAGCGGTTCGCCGGCGGACACCACCTTGGTGGGCGGGTTCTTCAACAGGGTCAGGTCGGCCTGGATAAGCATCCGCCAGACTGTGGGAGGGGCGCAGAAACTGGTCACGGACTCGCGGTCCATCTGCTCCATCAGGGCCTTGGCGTCGAATCGCTCGTAGTTGTAGATAAAGACGCAGGCTTCGGCGATCCAGGGCGTGAACACGTTGGACCAGGCGTGTTTTGCCCAGCCGGGTGATGCCACGTTGAGGTGCACATCGCCGGGTTCCATCCCGATCCAGAACATGGTGGACAGGTGGCCCACCGGGTAGGAGGTGTGCGTGTGCTCAACCAGCTTGGCTTTGGAAGTGGTGCCCGAGGTGAAGTACAGCAGCAGCGTTTCGTCGGCCAGGGTCGGCGCGTCAGGGGTGAAGTCTTCCCCCGCGCCGGCGGATTCGGTGTACTGCCGGGCAGCTCTGCCGGTGCCGCCTTCGCCGGTGCCGCTTTCGGCGCTCTCGCCGATTTCGATCAGCGCGTAGTCGCCCGGGACGTCGTCGAACTTCGCGATGTTGGCGCTTCCGACGGCGGCCCAGTTCGCCCCGCCGCGTTCCACCCGGTCCTTGAGGTCCGCCGGGCCCATCAGGGTCGTGGTCGGGATCATAACGATGCCCAGCTTGATCCCGGCGAGCATCAGTTCCCAGAGCTCGACCTGGTTGCCGAGCATGATGATCATCCGGTCCCCGCGCCGAACGCCCTGGCCGCGCAGCCAGTTCGCCACCTGGGCGGAGCGGCGGGAAAGGTCAGCGAAGCTGCGCCGGGTGGCAGAGCCGTCCTGTTCGACGATCACGAGCGCCGGATTGTTGGCCTTGGCCGGGTCCGCCGCGATCTGGTCGAACCAGTCAAGGGCGAAGTTGAAGTGTTCAAAGCGAGGCCACTGGAAGTCGCTGCGGGCCGCCTCGTAATCCAGGCGGAGCTCAAGCATACGGTCGCGTGCTGCGCGGAATTCTTCAGTGACGGTCATGGTGCACCTTTCGAAAGTCTGGCGGCGCAGCCGCTGCAGGCCCGGCGCCGTTGCCCGGGGTCACTGGTTTTCCAGTGATCCCCATCACTGTGCAATATACTAGGACATCCAAGGGTTTGGAAGAGCCGACCCGGTTCATGACTCGATCACCACGAAGGGATACAAGCCCGTGCAGCCACAAGGACGTGCCAGCGGACCGAGGGTCACTCAGGAAGAAACAGCGCTGGAGTGCGCGGCGGCGCCGCCCTTCCCGGACGCCGATCTGATGTACATCGTGGACCTGTTGCCCCCCGCAGAACGGTCCCGCTACCTGGAAATCCGTGACTTCCTCCAGTCCCGGATCCGGGCAGCCTCGATCGACTACTGGAACCGCGAGGAATTCCCCTTCGGGCTGCTCGCCGAGCTGGGAAAATACGGCCTCGGCGGACTGCAGACGGACGGCACTTCGAAGCTGTTCAAGGGCCTGATGTATGTCGAGGTGGCCCGCGCCGATGTGTCCCTCTCTGCTCTCGTGGGGATCCATAACGAGCTGATCGTTGGCATGATCGACCTGCTGGGCTCCGAAGAGCAGAAGGCGCGCTGGCTGCCGGGGCTCACCGCCCTGACGCAGATCGGCGCCTTCGCCCTGACCGAGCCGGATCACGGCTCGGACATCGCCGGCGGGCTGGCCACCACGGCGCGGCGCATGGGGGACGAATGGGTGATCAACGGCGCCAAACGCTGGATCGGCGCCGGCACCATCGCAGACTTTGCCCTGGTCTGGGCGCGCGACGTCGCCGACCAGCAGATCAAGGGCTTCATCGTGGAGACGGACCGCCCCGGCTACACCGCCACAAAGATCGCGAACAAGATCGGGCTGCGGATCATGCAGAACGCGGATATCGTGCTCGATGAGGTCCGCATCCCGGCGGCGAACCTGCTCCCGGGCGCCACTGACTTTTCCAGGGCCAACGAGCTGCTGCGGGATTCCCGTGCCTGGGTAGGCTGGCAGGCCGCCGGCATCCAGCTGGCCGCGTTCGACGTCGCGCGGTCCTACGCGCTGAAGCGGAAGCAATTCGGCAAGGAGCTGGCGCGCTTCCAGCTGGTCCAGCAGCAACTGGCCGAGATCCTGGGCAACGCGTCCGCCTCGCTGTCGCTGATGGCGCAGCTGGCCAGGATCCAGGAGGACGGCAAACTTGAGATGGTCCAGTCCGCGATGGCCAAGTCCACCACCACCAGGCTGGCCCGGGCGTCCGTGGCGATGGGGCGCTCGCTGCTGGGCGGCAACGGGATCAGCAGTGACTACGAGATGGGCAAGCTGTTTGGCGACGCCGAAATCCTCTACACCTACGAGGGCAGCTACGAGATCAACTCGCTGATCGTGGCCCGGGCCGTGACCGGTAAGTCCGCTTTCGTGTAGGGACCGCCGCTGTGCTTCAGGTTCCGCAGGCCTAATCAGGGCATGAACCGGTAGCCGATGCCCGCCTCGGTGATCAGGTGGCGGGGAGTTGCGGCCTCAGGCTCCAGCTTGCGCCGGAGTTGGGCCATGTAGACCCGCAAATAGTTGGTTTCTTTGGCGTAGGCCGGCCCCCACACCTCCGACAGGAGCTGCTGCTGGGTGACGAGTCTTTCCGGATTCCGTACCAGAACCTCCAGCATTTTCCATTCGGTCGGAGTCAGCCGGATGTCCAGGCCGTCACGGAGAACGCGGCGTTTGCCCAGGTCGACGGTGAACGCGTCGGTAGTGACCAGCGCCGACTGTTCCGCCGGGGTACTGCGGCGCAGAAGGGCGCGCAGTCGGGCCAGGAGTTCGTCCAGCCCGAACGGCTTGGTGATGTAGTCGTCGGCGCCGGCGTCGAGCGCTTCCACCTTGTCCTCGGAGCCATGTCGGGCGGACAGGACCAGAACGGGCACTGCGCTCCAGCCGCGGAGCTTTCGGATCACCTCCGAGCCTTCCAGGTCGGGAAGTCCCAGGTCCAGGATCACGAGGGCCGGCGGCTGCCGTTGAGCAGCGAGCAGCGCGGAACGCCCGTCCGCGGCCGTGCTGACGTCGTAGCCGTGGGCTTGCAGCGTGATCCGTAGGGCTCGAAGGAGGTAGGCGTCGTCGTCGACTACCAGTACGGCGGTGGTCATGCCGGGTCCGTTCCCGACGCGAGGAGCGGCGGTGCATGGCGGCGGCCGACGACCGCTGACTGCGGCTCCAGCGGCGCTTGGTCCCGATCCGCCTGGAACGGGATACCAGCGGACAGAGGAAGGGTGATCACCATGGTCAGGCCGCCGCCCGGCGTCGCTTCGGCAACCAGCCTGCCGCCCATCGCCTCGGTGAATCCCTTCGCCACGGCGAGGCCGAGCCCGACTCCGGTTGCCTGCGCGGCATCGTCGAGGCGCTGGAAGGGGCGGAACATGTCCACTACCCGATTCGCCGGGATGCCGGTTCCGTGGTCAATAATGCGCAGTTCACCGGCGGGACGGCCGCCCAAAGCCGCGGGACCTAGGCCGCCTGCCGAACCGGCCAGGACAATGTCGGAGTCCGGGGCGTATTTGACGGCGTTCTCCACGATGTTGGCAATGACGCGTTCGAGCATCCCCGCATCCGCCTCGATCTCGGGCATGTTGGCTGGGAGTTCGACGTGCACCCGGCCGGGAGCGATCCCGTGCAGCCCGGCGGGAACAACCTCGTACCACCGCACCGGCCGCAGCAGCGGCTTGATTGAGTCGGACGTAAGCCGGGACATGTCCAGAAGGTTTCCCACCAGCACTTCGAGCCGGTCCGAGCAGTCCTCGATAGTGGCCAGCAGTTCCTGCTCCTCCGCCGGGGTGTAGTGGACGCCCGTCTGGCGGAGGCCCCCGACTGCGAGTTTGATCCCGGCCAGCGGAGTGCGGAGATCGTGCGAGACGGCGCGGAGGATCGAAGTCCGCATCGTGTTGCTTTCAGCCAGCTTGAGGACTTCAGATCGACTGGCAAGGAGTTGCTGACGCTCAAGCTGGGCTACCAGATGGACAGCAAACGCGCCGAGCAGGCGCCGGTCACTGGCCGGCAGCACCCGACCGGACAGGACCAGGCAGGTGGTGGCATCGATCCGTTCCACGTTGTCACCGCGGATCCCTGCGGTGCCGGGGTTGTCACCGGCGCCCCCGGAAATGATGTCCGGAACGTCGCCGGCGCTGGCGATAATCCGCCAGCCGTCATCCGCGGGTGCGCTGTCCCCGGTGCCCGCCCGGAAGGCGTCGTCGTCCTGCCGGCCGAGCATGGCCGCGCCCCGGACCTGGAAGACGTCCAGGGCCTGCTCCAGCAATCCCGCCACCGTGTCCTCCGAACCGGCCGCCCCGCGCGAGAGGTCCGCCAGCGTGGCCGCCTCCGCCCTCGCGAGGGCTGCTTCCTTGGAACGCCGTGCGGAGAGGTCAACCACGGTGGCGACGGCGGCGGACACTCCGACAAACACCAGCAGGGCAAGCACGTTTTGGGAATCGCTGATGGTCAGGTTGCCCACCGGCGGGGTGGAGAAGTAGTTCACCAGCAGGCTGCTCCACAGCGCGGCGAGGATCGCAGGCCACAGTCCGCCGACCAGAGCCACGGCGATGGAGCCGGTGAGTTGGACCAGGACGGTTGTCGCCAGATTCTTGTCCGGATTCCCAGTGAGTAAGAGCTGCAGCAGGGCGGGCAGGAGGACGGCCATCACAAAACCTGTCGTGACGCGGGCGCGGCCCAGATCCCGCCTGGGCACGCCCGGGCTTCCGCCCTCAGTGGGCTGGGACACGAAGTGAACGTCGATGGCACCGGCGGCCCGGACCACCCTGGCGCCGGTGCTGCCGCCGCGAAGGCCTGCGAGTAATCCGGCCAGCCGGCCGCTGCGTGGGATTCCGACGACGATCTGGGTGGCGTTGGTGCTGCGGGCGAAGTCCAACAGCGCGGCGGCCGGATCTTCCCCGGCCACGAGGTGATAGCTGCCGCCAAGGTCCTGGACCAGGCGCCGCTGCGCCTCGAGTTCCTGCGGCGATTCCGTGGCCGCAGTATCCGCAGCGCGAACGTGCACTGCCAGCAGGTCGCCGCCGTTGACGCGGTTGAGGATGCGCGCGCCGCGGCGGATCAGGGTCGCACCTTCGGGGCCGCCGGGCAACCCGACGACGATCCGCTCGCGGGCCGGCCAGCTGGCCTCGATGCCGTTCCCCGTCCGATACCTTGCGAGTCCCTCGTCCACCCGGTCCGCCAGCCAGAGCAAGGCCAACTCGCGTAGGGCTGCCAGGTTGCCCGGCCGGTAGAAATTGGCGAGCGCAGCGTCGACCCTGTCAGCAGCAACGATGTTGCCGTCGGCGACGCGCTGCCGCAGGATTCCGGGGGAGACATCCACCAGCTGAATTTGCCCGGCCCGCCGGGCAATTTCATCAGGCACCGTCTCCGTCGGCCGGACGCCGGTGATGGCGCTGACAACATCGCTGAGAGATGCGAGGTGCTGGATGTCAAGGGTGGACAGGACGTTGATGCCGCTGTCCAGCATTTCGTCAACGTCCTGCCACCGGTGGGCGTTCCGGCTGTCCGGCGGATTGGCGTGGGCGTAATCATCGACGATGGCCAGAAAAGGGCTGCGGCGAATTACCGCGTCCAGGTCCAGCTCTTCGAGGTGGAGCCCTTGGTACGGGACCCGCCTGGCCGGGATCAGCTCGAGCCCTTCCAACAGGGCCCGGGTGTCGCGGCGGCCCCGGTCCCGGGCGAACGCGACGACGACGTCCTCGCCGCCGTCGCTCAGCCGGTGCCCCTCCCGGAGCATCGCGTAGGTTTTGCCGACGCCAGGTGCTGACCCCAGGAAGATCCGCAGCGTTCCACGTGCCATGGGGCCATTCTTCCATTTCATGCAGCGTCGGGTGGGCAGCCCTCCGTCAAGGATTCGTCAAGATCCCCGTCTGGGCAGGGGCGCTGCGGGCCGGCGCTGCTAGTTTCGCAACTGGGAGCTGCGCACCGCCCTCTGAGACCGCGCCGCGAGGGAAGGAAGACATGACCACGCTGAGCAGGCCACCGGCAGACCCATCGGCTCCGGGGCCCAGAGCCAAGACAACTGTGCGGAACTGGCTGTTGTTCGGGCTGCAGGACAGCAAGGGAAGCCACCAGGGCCCGGGCGGTGTGCCCACGGCCCACGAGAAAAAACACTCCTGGTGGCAGGTGATGTGCCTGACCGGCGTCGACTATTTCTCCACGCTGGGGTATCAGCCCGCGATCGCCGCGCTCGCCGCAGGCGTGATCTCGCCGCTCGCGACCCTCGTGCTAATTCTCATCACGCTGCTGGGTGCCCTGCCCGTTTACCGGCGCGTGGCAGGCGAGAGCCACCGGGGCGAGGGCTCCATCGCGATGCTCGAGCGGCTCATGCCGCGATGGGGCGGGAAGCTGTTCGTCCTGGTCCTGCTGGGCTTCGCGGCAACGGACTTCATGATCACCATGACGCTGTCGGCGGCTGACGCCACGGCGCACCTGATCCAGAATCCGATAGCCCCGGGCTGGTTGCAGGGACAAAACGTGTTGATCACGATCTTCCTCCTGGCGCTGCTGGGTGCTGTTTTCCTCCGCGGTTTCAAAGAGGCCATCGGTGTCGCCGTCGTCCTCGTCGCCGTCTATCTGGGCCTGAACCTGGTGGTGCTGTCCGCGTCGGTCTTTGATGTGTTCACGCACCCCTTCGCCGTGGACAACTGGTGGCAGGCGATCTCCACCTCGCACGGAAACCCGCTGTTGGCTGTCGGCTTTGCCCTGCTCGTCTTCCCCAAGCTGGCACTGGGTCTGTCCGGGTTCGAGACGGGGGTGGCCGTCATGCCTCAGATCCGCGGACACGCCAGCGACACCGAGGACAATCCCGCGGGCCGCATCGCGGGCACCCGCAGGCTCCTGACGACCGCCGCGGTCATTATGAGCAGCTTCCTGATCGTCAGCAGCTTCACGACCGTGGTGCTCATCCCGGAGCAGGAATTCCAGCCTGGTGGACAGGCGAACGGGCGTGCGCTGGCGTTCCTGGCCCACGAACTCCTGGGCGTGGGGTTCGGCACGGTCTATGACATCAGCACCATCGCGATTCTCTGGTTCGCCGGGGCCTCCGCCATGGCCGGGCTGCTGAACCTGGTACCCCGGTACCTGCCCCGCTACGGCATGGCCCCGGGCTGGGCGCGGGCTGTCCGGCCGCTGGTGCTTGTTTTCACCCTGGTCGGGTTCCTGGTCACCTGGCTGTTCGACGCAGACGTCGACGCGCAGGGCGGCGCCTATGCAACCGGTGTGCTGGTGCTGATGACGTCGGCGGCGGTGGCTGTGACCCTCTCGGCCCGACGTCAGCGGCAGCGCAAACGCGCGGTCGGGTTCGGCGTTATTGCCGTTGTATTTATTTACACCACAGTCGCGAACATCATCGAACGGCCTGAAGGCATCCGGATCGCGTCGGTGTTCATCCTGGGAATCATTGTGATCTCCCTGTTGTCGCGGGTTGGGCGTTCCTTTGAGCTGCACGCCACCCGCGTGCATCTGGACGGCGCGGCGCTGGAATTCATGTCTGACGACCTGGACGGTCCGATCCGGATCATCGCGCATGAGCCGCTCCGCATGAGCTCCGAGGCCTACCGGCAGAAACTGGAGTCCGCGACGGAGGTCAGCCACTTGCCCCTGGACTACCGCGCACTCTTCCTTGAAGTGGTCGTGGACGACTCCTCGGACTTTGAAACGGAACTAGTTGTCCGGGGCATCACCCGGCACGGCTACCGGATCCTCGAAGTCCACGGACCGGTCGTCCCCAACACGATCGCCTCGGTCCTCCTTCACATCCGCGATGTGACGGGCCTGATGCCGCACATCTACTTCCGCTGGACTGAAGGGAATCCCGTCAGCAACCTCCTGCGGTTCTTGGCTTTCGGTGAGGGTGAGATCGCTCCCGTGACCCGCGAGGTACTGCGCGAGGCCGAACCGGACGTCACCAAACGGCCGTGGGTGCACGTCGGCTGATGGCTGCCGCAACATAGGGGGCAGCACCAACGACAAACGCCCCTCCCGAGGAAACCTCGAGGGGGGCGTTTGTGGTCTTGGGGAAAGCATGGCGGCCGGCTGGCCGGTGCTGCTATCCGGAGTTCTTAGAGCGGGCGGATGTTCTCGGCCTGCGGGCCCTTGGGACCCTGGGTGACGTCGAACTCTACCTTCTGGTTCTCATCCAGCGAGCGGTAGCCGCTGCTGGCGATTGCCGAGTAGTGGGCGAAAACGTCGGCTGACCCGTCATCCGGGGCAATGAAGCCAAAACCCTTTTCGGCGTTGAACCATTTAACTGTGCCTGTAGCCATGCCATATCCTTCTGAAATGCTGCTGATCTCCGGCGGCCCGGAGGCCAACGGCTGCGGAGACATTCGTCCGCTGTTGCCCAACCTACGGGGCCGGGGGCCGTCGTGCAAGAGGCCAACGGGGGGATTTCGTCGTGTCACGGGACTGGAAGCGGGGCAAGATGGCAACAATTTCGGTGGTTATCCCCACCCGGAACGACGCCGACATGCTCGCCGTCTGCCTCGCCGCGCTCGCCCGCCAGATGCGTCCGGCCGACGAAATCGTGGTCGTGGACAACGGCAGCACGGACGATACCGCCAGGATTTGCGCCGCCGCGGGCGCCCGGCGGATCGCCGTCGACCTCCCGGGGATCGCCGCCTGCACGGCGCACGGTTTCGATGAAGCCCGCGGCGAACTGATTGCCCGGCTGGACGCGGACTCCGTTCCGCCCGCCGACTGGCTCGAGCGGGTTGCGGGGATTCTGGAGGAGGCCGGCCCATTGTCCGCGGTGTCCGGTCCGGGCGAATTCTATGGCGGTACCCGCTTCGGCCGCTGGGTGGGCCAGCACCTCTACATTCCGGGGTATTTCTGGGCCGTCGGCTGGCTGCTGGGGCATCCTCCGTTGTTCGGCTCGAATTTCGCCCTGCGCTCCGTCGGCCGGAGGCTGTCGATGGCGTGGACGACATTCCGGGTCGAGTTTAGGGAAGAGGGACCGCTCCGGCGACGCCGCCGCCGTCGCCAGTGGGAACGCGACCACCCGCGTTAGCCCAACCGCCTTCGACCACCCGCGTCAGACAGACCCGTAGAGCGCGATCAAGTCCCGGCTCATCTGGTGCGGCGAGGTCTCACTCGGACTGTGTCCGCCCCGGTAGACCGCGATCCGCGCACCAATCGACTGCGCGAAGCGGCGGTGCAACACCAACGGCCAGAGGTCGTGTTCGCCGACGGCGACGAACTTCGGCAGCGACGCGGCGGCCAGGGCCGCCTGCAGGTCGGGCGCATGCTGCATCAGTCCAAAAATGTCACTCACGGATTTACGGCGGGTGAAGAGGAACCGGTATCTTACGAACCTGACCCGGTTGGGCGGGACATGCACGACGTTGATGCGGATGCCCCAGATCATCAGGGCGGCGCCGACCCGGGGGCTGGCCCAGCTGCTGAACCGGCCGATGCGCTGGACTCCCCGGAAAGCCTGGCCGGGTTCGGGCGGGCAGCTCAGCAGTGTGAGGCTGCGGAACTTTTCCGGGCGACGGGCGAAAGCCAGCTGGGCGACGATCGCGGCAAAGGAATATCCGACGACGTGCGCGGGGCGTTCTTCGGCGTCGAGCATGGCGATCAGGTCATCGGTGAACAAATCGTAGTCGTAGTGGGTGCGCGGCGGCACGAGGTTTTCCGGGCCGGCCGCGGCAGATTCGTACTGGCCGGCAATGTCACAGCTCAGCACGAAATACCCGGCCGCGGCGAGCTCGGGAAGCATCAGGACAAAGTCTTCCTTGGAACCGGTGGCCCCGGGGATGAGGAGCACCCGGGGGTTACCCGGGGTGCCCATGGAGAGGGTGGCCAGCGTTCCGCTGGGGGCCTCGAAGCTGCCCCGCACGGCGCCGTCGGGCAGGGCCGCCCAGTCCACGTCGCCCAGGGCGGCGTCCCGGCGGGCGGCTTCATCCACCAGCGCCGATCCGAAACCATCAGGTTCCGGATTGTTCCGTGCGTTGCTGCCGACAGACACCATGGACTAAACATAGCCCCGTGGGGCTATGGCCCGGACGGATCCGGCCCAAGTGGCGGTGCTTAGGCTGCCGGCGCCGGCGCCACTTTGCGGACGAACGCATGAAGCCGCCGGTACACTTCCTGCGATTCCGGGTAGCGGAAATCCTGCTGCCAGGTGTGTTCGGTGTTGGGGCTGTCCCAGTCGTAGATGAGTCTGTCCACCGGGACGGAGTGTTCGCGCAGCCGGGCCATGAAGTTTAGGTTGGCGGCGTAGAAAAAGTCCCGTTCCGAGGTGGTCACCAAGACCGGCGGGAAGCGGGAATCCAGCCATTCGATCGGCGAGAGGAAACCGGCCCCCTGGCGGAGCGCAGCGATCCGGCCGACGCCGCGGTCTCTGCCGCCTGCAGGCAGGCCGGGCAGCAGCATGCGGATGAAGTTCAGGCTCAGCACGAAGCCCCTATCGAAGAAGACGGAGAAGTCCACTACGCTGCAGTGCTGGACGAGGCCCTTGAAGTCTGACGCCGGCACCGCCGGCGTCAGACCGTGGTGCCGGGCCAGTTCCGGCCGGAAACTGGCCGCGGTCAGGAGGGCCGCGATTTGGCCCCCGGCGGAGTCGCCGCCCAGCACGATCCGTGATCCGTCACCGCCAAAGCCGGCGATATTTTCCTGGACCCAGGCAAGGGCGGCGTTGGCATCTGCCAGGACATGGGCCATCTGGAATCGTGGCGCCGTCCGGTAGTTCACGTTGACCACCACCATGCCGCCCTCGGTCTGGCTCGCGCAGTACTTAGTCAGCGAGGCCTTGTCCCCGGACGTCCAGCCGCCGCCGTGGAAGTACACGTAAACCGGCAGCAACTCCGCCGCCGGGCCGGTGCCGGTGACCGCGGTGCCGGCTGCCGTGTTGCCGGCGGGACGCGGGGTGATGACGTCGAGGCGGTGGGCCTGGATGCCGTCGCCGACAAAATCGATGTCGTGGCAGTACTCCACGCCGGTAATCGGGTCGACGTTGAAGCGGGAGTTCTCGCTGGCCTTCACCGAGTGCATCAGCACCCGCCAGCTCCACACCGGGACCCGGCGCAGGACGCTCCTCGCCCTCCGGGCCAGCGTGAAAGTCCCGCCGGGCTGGTGCGGCGGCCGTGGGCGGGACAACTGGAAAATCATTTCGGGGCGCCTGGGTCGGCGGGCCGGTGCGGTCATGGACTGATTCTATCTGGCACAACTGTGCCACAACCGTGAGGGCAGCCTGCCTGGCTTGAACCCGGCCGCCGGTTGTGGCGCTGGTCCCGGATCACGGCTCCTCGCGGATGGAGCCGGACGCGCCGTCGACCGTGACCGTCTGGCCGGTACGCAGCCGCGTGGTGGCGTCCGGAACGCCCACCACGGCCGGGATGCCGTACTCGCGGGCCACCACGGCTCCGTGGGAGATCACTCCGCCCATTTCCATGACGAGCGCGCCGGCCGTCAGGAACAGCGGGGTCCAGCCGGGGTCGGTTGAGGGGGCCACCAGGATTTCGCCGGGTTCCAGGTGGGCGCCCACCGGGTCAAGGATTACCCGGACGGGTCCCGTTGCGGTGCCTGCCGAGGCGGGTGTTCCGGTCAGTCCGCCGGATGCCGGTGCCGTGGCCATCATTGCGGCCTCCACGTCGGTGCCGTCGGACAGCAGCACCCGGGGGATGTGCCGGCGTCGGAGTTCAACGTTGTACAGCCGGCGGCGGTCCGCGACGAAACCGTGCAGGTCCGCGCCGCGCAGGCCGACCCGGACCTCTTCAAAGTCGAGGAAGAACACGTCGTCGGCGGCTGCGATGGTGCCGCTGGAGGCCAGGTGTGCCCCGATCCGCAGCAGCTGACGGTGCATTTCGCCGAGCACCAGCACGATGTAGAACTTGGGCAGTTCGCGCAGTCCCGCCAGTTGCCGCACCCGGCGCAGGCTCAGCTCCAGCACCCGGGCGCGCAGGGGGCTCCGGACCCGCGTTCGGTCCACCAGGCTTCGGATCCGCTCCTCGGCATGTTCGGCTGCCCGGGAAAACTGCCGGTCAGGTGCCTGCTCCGGATCCTCGACGCGGAGGTAGTTGGAGATCATGCCCAGGATGTGGTCGGGCTGCTCGGACCAGCGGGGCATGCCGAGATCTATTTCAGCCACGGCACGGTGGCCGTAGCGGGCCAGGAAACCGCGCACTCCTGCCTGCGCCTGGGGCGGCAGCTGGCCGGCGAGGTAGCCGGCGGACAACTCCTCCGGACGTTCCGTCAGGAATTGCTCCCGAGACACGGGGTCGTCGCCGATCGAGACGGCCAGGCGCCAGAGTTCCAGGTCCATCTCGGTCGTGATGTTGTGGGGGAGCCCGCGCAGGACAGCCTCCAGCTCCCGGGCCGGCGCTATGCCGCGCAGCAGCCTGCGGGCGACGGCCAGCATGATGTAGCCAACGGACGGGCCCGGCAGCGTGGCCTGGATCAGCCCGTTAACCGTCCGGGCCATGATCTGTTCGGTGTGGTCCAGCCGCTGGGCGGGGCTGGCAGGCTCGGCCAGATGGAGCGTGGATTCGAGCTGTTTCCCGAAAGACTTTGCCCGGCGGAGTTCCGCGGCCGGCTGGACAGCGGAGCGGATCATGGCGGGAATGGCCCGCAGGATGAGACCAACGCTGGCTGAATTTTCGCTGCTGCCGGTGCGTCGTGCTGGCAGCGGACGGCCGCGCTGGGCCCCGGCTCGGCGGAGCGATTGCAGGAACGGGCGCTTTACGATGCCGAACCGCGCGTCTTCGAGCAGTGCCGGCAGCACGGCGCCGGACCTGCCGTCGGCCAGCGGAAGCACGCGCAGCAGGTAGCCGCGGCCGGCCTTGTTGCGGACCACGGCTGTCAGGTCCACGAACATCCGCAGCCCGGGGTTGACGTACCGCCAGGGTCCCTTGCCGTTGCGCATCACTTCGAGGACGGCCAGCCCCATCGGGGTGATCGGCCGGGTCAGCCCCTGGAGCAGGGTGCCGCACAGGTACACCCGGGCGGGCGCCGCGTCGCCGGCGTAGCCGGGCTCTGGCTCGGGGAGCGGATACAGCGTGGTGATCGGGCGTGATTGGGTGAGCCAGACCCTGCCGCCGGCGTCGATCACCCACTCGATGTCCTGCGGTGCCCCGAAGAGTCGCTGGACGGTGTCCCCGAGCGCCGTGAGTTCCTGCAGCCGGGGGTCGTCCAGGCTGGTTCTCCGTCCGGGCTCGGTCCCTCCCGGGGTCCGCCGCTTGACCAGGCCCGAGTCCGTCTCCAGCACGAATTGGTCCGGGTTGACCGCTCCCGAGACCACGGCCTGCCCCGAGCCCGGGCTGGCGTTGATGACAGTCTCCGTCCGGGTCCCGGTGACGGGATTGGCGGTGAACAGCACCCCGGCCGTGTCGGCGTCGACCATGGCCTGGACAACGACGGCGAGCCCGACCTCGCGGTTGCTGATCCCGTTTGCGGAACGGTACGCCACCGCCCGGTCGCTCCACAGGGACGCCCAGCAGCGCCGGACCGCCTCGACGGCGCCATCGGCGCCGACGACGTCGAGGAAGGAATCCTGCTGGCCGGCGAAGCTGGCGAAGGGCAGGTCCTCCGCGGTGGCCGAGGAACGGACCGCCACCGGCAGGGTTCCGCCCATACCGGCGTAGGCGGCGCGGACGGCGGCATCCACCTCGTGCGGGATCGGCGCCTCCGCGATCAGGGCCCGGGCCCGCGCGGCAACCGCGCGCAGCGGCCGCGTGCCGGCTGCTGCGCCGGCCGCCAGCGGGTCGGTGCCACCCCCGGATCCCAGAGCGTCGAGCTCGGCCGCGAGGGCATCCAGTCCGTGCGGTGCTGCCAGTTTGTAGGCGACGGTGGTCAGGCAGAACCCGGGCGGCACCGGCAAGCCAGCCGCGATCAGTTTGCCCAGATTCAGGGCCTTGCCCCCCACCAGGGGCAGGGACGCATCGCTCGCGCCGCTGAGGTCCAGCACCAGGGGTTCGTCCGCGGGAGTGTCGGCCGGTGCGGCAAAAGGTGCAGTGTCCATAGCCGGCGCCTACGGAAGATCCGCGGGACTGCCGTCGTCCTCCCACATCACGTCAAGGTTGCGGAACACCGGCGGCCCATCGCAGAGGGCCGCCATCTGTGCCGCGTAGTCCGAGGTCTCGGGCCGCGCGGAATTCTCCATAGCCGAATCGTAGGAATCGAATTCGACAATGGTGAGATACGTGCCGGGGCGGTCGCGGTCCGCGGTGGCAAGGATCCGGCGGAAGGTCGGCGGCGTGCTTCCCTCGGTCCTGGACGGCCGGCCCAGTGCTTCAATTTCCTCGATGCGTGAGGTCTGGAATTCAATGATCTGCACGAACCTTGCCATGACGGCTCCTCGACAGGCGGCGGATGCTGATGGGCTTCACGCTAGACCCCGTGATCTGGGACTACAAGAGCCGGCACAAGGGGCAGGGGAGGGGCTCGAACAACGGCCGGTACGGGCCCGCGTGCCCGGGGGTTACCGGGACCCGAGCAGGTGCCCGGCGCGCCGCCGTCGGGCGTGCCGTCAGGGGGTCAGCAGGACCTTGATAGCGCGGCGTTCGTCCATGGCGCGGTAGGCCTCGGCGGCTTCCTCCAACGGCATGACAACGTCGAAGACGCGGCCCGGATTGATCGTACCGGCGAGCACGTCTGCCAGCAGTTCCGGAATGTAGGTCCGTGCGGGGGCCATGCCGCCGCCGATGGAGATGTTCGTGTCAAAGAGGTAGCGCAGCGGCACTCCACCGCCGCCGGTGGGGACGCCGACAAAGCCCAGCGCCCCGCCCGGGCGAGTGCTGTGCAGTGCCTGATCCATGGATTCCTGGGTCCCGACGCACTCGAGCACGGAATCGGCGAGCACTCCGCCGAGGAGTTCGCGGACCCGGGCGACGCCGTCGTCCCCGCGCTCCTCCACGATGTCGGTGGCCCCGAATTCGCGGGCGATCGCCTGCCGGTCGGCGTGGCGCGACATCGCGATGATCCGTTCCGCGCCGAGTCTCTTGGCGGCCAGCACTCCGCAGAGCCCGACGGCGCCGTCGCCCACCACCACGACCGTCCGGCGCGGTCCGGCCTTCGCGGCGAGGGCCGCGTGGTGCCCTGTCGCCATCACATCGGACAGCGTCAGCAGGCTGTTCCGGAGGGCATCATCCGGTTCGCTGATCCCGGGGACCTTGACCAGGGTGGCGTCGGCCAGCGGGACGCGGACCGCCTGGCCCTGGCCGCCGTCGATTTTGTGACCGGTGTCGTCCCTGCCGCCCCAGCCGGCCAGATGCTCGCAGGCCACAGTGACCCCGTTGAGGCACTGGGGGCAGGCGCCGCAGCTGATCACGAACGGGGCGATTACGAGGTCTCCGACCGCCAGGCTGGTGATCCCGGAGCCGATGCTCTCCACGGTCCCGATGAACTCGTGCCCGATCGCGGTGGGTTTGCGCGTGGGCCGTACGCCTCGGTAGGGCCACAGGTCCGAGCCGCAGACGCAGGACGCGGTGACCTTGACGACAACGTCGGTGGGCAACTGGACGGTGGGGTAGTCGCGGTCCTCGACGCGGATGTCACCGGGGGCGTGGATGATCGTGGCGCGCATGGGGACTCCTTGGATTGCGGTCGCGGATGGAATCGAGTCTAGGGGATCTCAAGGAGGCGGAGCCGGACGATTTCCGCCACGGTCTCCGGCGGGACGGGGTGGTCCGGCGTGAAACGGATGGTCCCTTTGGACACGGAGAAACCCTCCAGCCGGTGCGCGACGGCCTGCACCACTTCCAGCAACGCGGGGTCAGTTCCGGCCCATAAAGATGCCAATAATGGGCCGTGTCTGACCCCGCGTTGGTGTGGCTAGACGGCTTCGAGGACGCTGACGTAGTTGGCGATGCCGACGCCGCCCATGTTCTGCACGGCCGCGCGGCGGGCCACGGGCAGCTGCATGTCCCCAGCGGTGCCGGTGAGCTGCATCGCGGCGATGACGTGCTGGGAGACGCCGGTGGCGCCCACGGGGTGGCCCTTGGCCTTGAGCCCGCCCGAGACGTTGATGGGCAGCTTGCCGTCCTTGAAGACCCAGCCTTCCTGCACAGCGCGCGCCCCCTGGCCCGGTTCGGTCAGACCCATGGCCTCGTACATGAGCAGCTCGGCGATGGTGAAGCAGTCATGCACCTCGGCGAAGTCCAGCTCCTCGAGCCCGACGCCGGCCATCCCCAGGGCGCGCTGCCAGGAGGCCCGGGTGGCGCTGAAAGCGGTGGGGTCGCGGCGCTCAGCCGGGAAGAAATCGTTCGCCTGGCCAAATCCGGCGAGCCGCACCGGGGCAGTGGCACCGCCTGTGGGGGAGGCCGACAGCACGACGGCGGCGGCGCCGTCGGACACGGGGGAGCAGTCGGTGCGGCGCAGCGGGTCGGCGACCATCGGGTTCTTGTCCGAGACGGTCCGGCAGAACTCCTCGCCGAGGTCCTTGCGGAGCTGGGCGTACGGGTTGTCCACGCCGTTGCGGTGGTTCTTCGCAGCGATGGTGCCCAGCACGTCGGAAACAGCGCCGTAGCGCTTTTCGTAATGCTTGGCCACGTCGGCAAACAGCCCGGTGAAGCCGGTGCTGGAGGGCCTGCCGGCCATGTCGTAGTCCGCACCCAGCAGTGCGGCTCCCACGACGTCGGCGCCGGCATGCGTCATCTTCTCCGCGCCGATCACGAGGACTGTCTTCGCGGTACCGGCCAGCAACGACTTGGTGCCCTGCTGGAACGCAGCCGACCCGGAGGCGCAGGCGTTCTCGACCCGGGTGGACGGGACGTTGGCCAGCTGCTCTGAAACCTGCAGCGCCAGTGAGGACGGGAACGCCAGCGGCATCATGCCGGAGTTGAACTGGCCGAGGTAGATTTCGTCAATCTGGCCCGGTTCGATGCCTGCATTGCCGATCGCCTCCGTGGCGACCTGGACGATCAGGGACTCGAGGGTCTCGTCCGTGAGTTTGCCGAAGCGGCTGTGGCCCCAGCCGGTCAGCAGGACATCCTTGCCAAACTGTTCGCGCAGGCTCATGCGGTTACTCCCTCAAAGGTTGCGTCAAGGGACGGGGAGACGTCGAATTCGGCTTCGGTTTTTCCGCGGATCTCTTCCAGGCTCACGCCCGGGGCGAGGCGGGTCAGCGTGAGCTGCCGGACGCCGTCGACTTTTTCAAGGTCAAACACGGCAAGGTCGCTGATGATCCGGTCAACGCAGCTCAGCCCAGTGAGCGGCAGCGAGCATTCCCGAACGATCTTGGCGGTGCCGTCCTTGGCGTTGTGCTCAGTGAGGACCACGACGCGCGGGGTGCCGGCGACGAGGTCCATCGCGCCACCCATGCCCTTGACCATCTTGCCCGGGATGGTCCAGTTGGCGAGGTCACCGTTTCCGGCGACCTGCATGGCGCCCAGGATGGCGACCTTGACGTGCCCGCCGCGGATCATGCCGAAGGACGCGGCGGAGTCGAAGATGCTGCCGCCGGGCAGTACTGTGACGGTCTGCTTGCCGGCGTTGATGAGGTCAGCGTCCTCCTCGCCCTCGTAGGGGAAGGGGCCCATGCCGAGCAGGCCGTTCTCGCTCTGCAGCACGACGCGGACGCCGTCGGGCAGGTTGTTGGCGACCAGCGTGGGGATGCCGATGCCAAGGTTGACGTAGTCGCCGTCGTTGAGTTCTTCGGCTGCGATGGCAGCCATTTCGTTCCGGGTCCAAGCCATGGTGATTCTCCTAAAGAAAGTAGGGGCGGCGCTCAGGCCGGAACGGATGCGGTGGCGGCTTCCGCAGCCTCGGCGCGGGGACGGACCGTCCGCTGTTCAATGTCCTTGACCCGGTCGCCGGCCTGGACGAGGCGCTGGACAAAGACGCCCGGGGTGATGACGTGCATCGGGTCCAGCTGGCCGGGTTCCACGATCACTTCAGCTTCAGCGACCGTGACGGCCCCGGCAGCGGCCACCACGGGGTTGAAATTCTGGGCGGTGTAACGGTAGATCAGGTTGCCGTCGGTGTCGGCGGTGTGCGCGTGCACCAGGGCGACATCCGCCTTGATGGCGCGTTCCAGGACGAAAGTCTCGCCGTCGAACTCGGCAAGCGGTTTGCCCTCGGCGACGAGGGTGCCGACGCCGGTCTTGGTGTAGAACGCCGGAATGCCGGCGCCGCCGGCGCGGAGGCGTTCGGCAAGGGTCCCCTGCGGGGTGAATTCGACCTCCAGCTTGCCGGCAAGGTACTGCTCGGCGAAGAGTTTGTTCTCGCCCACGTAGGAGGCGATGACTTTGCGGACCTGCCCGGCTTCGATCAGGATGCCGAGGCCCTTGCCGTCCACGCCCATGTTGTTGGACACCACGGTGAGGTCTTTGACGCCGGAGTCGCGCACGGCTTCGATCAGATCAGCAGGGATGCCGCTGAGGCCAAAGCCTCCGACGGCGAGCGTCATGCCGTCCCGCAGTACGTCCTGCAGGGCGGCGGCCGCTCCGGATTTCAGCTTTGACATTGCATCTCCTCATTGAGCCGTTGAACCAATCCACTTTGTGGACTGTTCCTCTGCTGTTGGAGCCTACGGGGCCCAAATAGCGGCTGTCAACGGTCGAAATTGGCCGCACACCTCCCGTTTTTACAGTGTGGACGCTAGACTGAGGACAGTCCACAATGTGGATGTTTGTGAGATTCCTACCAGTTTGCGAGGAAACATGACGTCAGTGCCGGTCCAGGGCGCCCAGGTCGTCAGCCGCGTCGCGTCCCTGCTGCGCATCGTCGGGCGGAAGCCGGAGGGTTCACCGCTTGTGGAACTCGTTCGGGAATCCGGGCTCACCCGTCCCACCGTGCACCGGCTGCTCTCCTCGCTGGCCTCCGAGGGGCTGCTGGACCAGGATCCGGTCAGCGGCAACTGGGTGCTGGGTCCGGAGATCCTGCTGATGGGTTCCGTGGCTTCAGCGCGCTTCCCCCTCGAGGATATTGCCCGACCCAGCCTCCGCCGGCTCGCCGAGGAGACCGGGGAAAGCGCGTTCTTCTCCATTCGCCGCGGTGCCGAAACGGTGTGCCTGCTCCGGGAGGAGGGCAGCTTCCCGGTGCGGTCCTTCGTGCTGCACGAGGGAGTCCGCTTCCCGCTCGGTGTCGCCTCCGCCGGCACCGCCATCATGGCCTTCCTCCCGGAAGCGGAGCAGGAGGAACTGCTGGCGAACTGGGCTACGCATTCCGGCCATTTCGCGGCGGTGCACACCGAGCCCCTTGTCCGGGAGAACCTGGCAAAGACGCGCCAGACCGGTTACTCGGTCAACCCCGGGCTGGTGCTGGAGGGCAGCTGGGGGATGGGGGCAGCGGTCTTCGACGAGCGCGGCCGCCCCGCCTGGGCCTTGTCGCTGACCGGAATTGAGCCGCGCTTCAAAGGTGAGCGGCAGGAAATGCTGGGCCGGCTGCTGATGGAAGAGGCGCACCGGATCTCGTCCCTGCTGACCCGGTCGCCCACCGGCGCCTGAGCCGGGCGGGCCGGCATGTGGGTGCGGCGGAGACGGCCGTCACGGGGCATTTTGACACGGACACGCCAGCACTTGGGTCCGGCACAGCCGACCGGGGGATCCATAGTGCCCCGGCCGGCTATCCCTGGGCCGGTTCTTTCCACCAGGTGTCGAAGATGGTGACGGGGACGGTGCGCTTGTGCCGGGTGCGGAGGTACTTCTGTTCGATCAGCTCGGCCGCGGCCACGGGGATCTCCCGGCCCTCGAGGTAGTCATCGATGGTGTCGTAGCTGAGGCCCAGTTCGTCCTCGTCGGTCCGGCCGGGCTGGCCGTCGAGGAGGTCCGCCGTGGGGACCTTCTCCCAGATCCGGGCCTCCGCGCCGAGCTCGGCGAGCAACGCACGGTTCTGGCGTTTGTTCAGGCCGAACAGCGGCAGGATGTCGGCGCCGCCGTCGCCGTACTTGGTGAAGAAACCGGTGACCGATTCCGCGCCGTGGTCCGTCCCGATGACCAGGTAGTTGTGCTCGCCGGCAAGAGCGTACTGCGCGATCATCCGGGTGCGGGCCTTGGTGTTGCCCTTGTGGAAGTCGGAGATCCCGTTGCCCACGGTCTTTTCAAACTCGTCCTCGAAGCCGTCCACCGCGGCCGAGATGTTGAACGTCCACTCGGTTTTGGCCTGGATGAAGTCCAGGGCAGCCTGGGCGTCGTGCTCATCATGCTGCACGCCGTAGGGCAGGCGGACGGCAACGAAGTTCGCGTCCACCTCTTCGGCCGACAGTTCGTCCACGGCAAGCTGGGCCAGCCGGCCGGCGAGCGAGGAGTCAAGCCCACCGGATATTCCCAGGACGAAGCCCTTGGTGTGGGTCGTTTTGAGGTAGTCCTTGAGGAACGCGACGCGCTTGCGCACCTCCCCGGCGGGGTCGATCGTGGGCTGGACGCCCATTTCTTCAATGATTTTCGCCTGGAGTTCGCGCATGCCTCAAAGCCTAGCCAGCCGTGTCAACCGGGCTCAACTGTGTCCGGCCGGTCGTCGCTGCGGTAATAGTCCCTCGCTGCGCAAAGTTCGCTGCGCTACGCGGATCCCCGCCGCGCCGGACCGATACCGCAGCGCATGCCTGAAACCGCCGCGAAAACCCCTCCCGCGGGACCGTGCGCAGGCGTAGCGTATGGCCATGGAGACGACCGGGTGCGTGGTGGTCGGCGGCGGGCCGGCCGGGATGATGCTGGGCCTGCTGCTGGCCCGGGCAGGCGTGGACGTGACAGTGCTGGAGAAGCACGCCGACTTCTTCCGCGACTTCCGCGGCGACACCGTCCACGCCTCGACAATCAGGCTGATCGACGAGCTGGGTCTGGGTGAGGAATTCCGCAGGCTTCCGCAAAGCAAGCTGAACAGCGTCGCCTTCCCGGTGCCGGGCGGGCCGCCGGTGACGATGGGCAACTTCGATTCACTGCCGCCCCCGTACAACTACGTCGCCATGATGCCGCAGTGGGACTTCCTGACCTTCCTGGCCGACGCCGCCGCTGTGGAGCAGTCCTTTACGCTGCGAATGAACCACGCGGCCACGGCGCTGGTCCGCAACGGTGGCCGGGTGACCGGTGTGCGTTACCGGACGACGGAGGGGGGCGAGGGTGAACTCCGGGCTGACCTGGTGGTTGCTACGGACGGGCGCCATTCCACCCTTCGCCGCGAGGCCGGGCTGGCCCCGCGGGAGTACCGGGTGCCGTTCGACACCTGGTGGTTCCGGCTGCCGCGCCATGCCTCCGAGCAGGGTGCGGTGGCGGGAATCGTCCCCGCGTTCGGTCGGGGTGAGGCCATGATCGCGCTCAACCGAACCGACTACTACCAGATGGGGTACCTGGCGCCGAAAGGCACGGATGCGCGGATCCGGGCGGAGGGTATCGAGGGCTTCCGGCGCCGGGTCGCGGCACTCCGCCCGGACCTCGCCGACCGGGTGGACGCCATCGCTTCGCTGGAGGATCTGCACTGGCTGGATGTGCGCCTGGACCGGCTGCGCGAATGGCATATCAACGGGCTGCTTTGCATCGGCGACGCCGCGCACGCCATGTCGCCCGCTGGCGGTGTCGGGATCAACCTTGCGATCCAGGACGCGGTAGCCGCCGCGGACTGCCTTGCCCCGGCGCTGCTCCGGGGCCGGGTCTCCCGCGAGGACCTGGCGATGGTGCAGCGACGGCGGCAGCTGCCGACCGTTATTGTCCAGGCTGTTCAGCGCGTCATGCACCGTCTGGTGTTCGAACCAATCATGACCGGAAAGAGGTCCGGGGCGCCGGCCGTCCTACTGTCCGTCGGAAGGCACATCCCGGCCGTAGGCAAGCTACTGCCGCGCTTCGTCGCCTTCGGACCTCGGCCCGAGCACGCGCCCGCCTTTGCCCGGCGCGCCCCGCAGCGGTCGTAGCCTAACCGTTTGTAGCGGAGTTGAGGAGCCGATCATGGGGCAACTGGTTGTCCAGGAATTTGTGACCGCGGACGGATTCGCGGCCAACGCCAACAACGAATTCACCGCCTACGAGATGCTCGAAGGCGGCACAGCGGGATTTGACCGAAACCAGCTGGCATGGCTCGACACCGTGGACGCCATGGTGCTCGGTGCCAACACGTACCGTATGTTCGTCGACTTCTGGCCCACTCCGGCGTCGGCGGGGGAAGTGATTGCGCCCGCGCTGAACGGTCTCCGCCGCTTTGTGTTTTCCCGCCGCCTCAAGAAGGCCCCGTGGGGTGACCTGCCCGCGGCAACGATTGAATCGGGAGACGCGGTCGAGGCGATCCGCCGGATCAAGCGCAACGTCGAGGGCACTATTGTGCTCTGGGGCAGCCTGACATTGAGCGAGGCATTCTTCGCGGCCGGCGAGGTGGACGGCGTTCGTCTCGTTGTGATGCCGGTGGCGATCGGCGCAGGGCGCGGCGTGTTCCCGGCCGGCCCGGAACCGACGCTGCTGAGGCTGCGGAGCTCTACGACCTTCGACGCTGGGTTGGTCGAGCTTGACTATGCGCTCGGCCCCGGGCATTCCGCCGGGTCGAACCGCGACTAACCGTGCGCGGCGAGGTAGCCGATCAGCCCCTTGACCGTGGCCACTTCGGGGTAGTCCCGCTCCGGGATGTCGACACCGGTGGCCATGTCGATCGTTTCGACCAGACGGAGGAAATCCAGCGAATCGAGTTCGAGGTCCTGCCGAAGCCGGGCACCCTCGTCCAGCCCGTCGAGGTCCACATCCGGTGCCACTTTGCCGAGCGCGGCCTGCACCGCCGCCCGGGCGTCCTGTTCAATCATGATTCCTCCCGTTGCACAATCCCGCGTGGTTCACAGTTCCTCCGGCTTCTGCAGCAGCTCATCGATTCGGGCCAAATAGCGGCCGCCGCGCAGCCCGTCGCTGACCCGGTGATCCGCGGAGAGCGTGGCGATCACGGCAGGCCGGACCCCCAGCAACCCGTTCCGCGCCCACGGTTGTTCCGTCACCCGGCCGAAGCCGACCATCGCGACTTGCGGAGGATAGATCACACCGAAAACGCTCTCCACGCCCAGATCCCCAAGATTGGTCACGGTGATGGTGGGATCCGCCATTTCGGCCCGCTGCAGCCGCCCGGCCCGGGCGCGGCTGACCAGGTCCCGGAGCTGTTCCATCAGCTCGTCCACGGACAGGGTGTCCGCGTCATGGATGGCGGGGGCCACGAGGCCGCCCTGCCGCAGTGCGACGGCGACCCCGAGGTGCACGGACGCGCTGGGCCGGAAGCCGCCGTCGTCATCGAAAAAGCCGTTCACCTCCGGCAATTCCTTGGCCGCCAGCGCCGCTGCCTTGAGCAGGAGCGCGGAAGGAACCAGCCGGGAGGCCACCGGCCGTTGCGCGTTAACGGACTGCATCCATTCGACGGCGGCACGCAGGTCCAGGGTGGTGCTGAGGTAGTAGTGCGGGATGGTTTTCTTCGACCGTGACATCAGGGCGCCGATGGCGCGGCGCAGGCTGGCGACGCGCTCGCCGGCGTCCGTTGTTTTCCCGGCCGGTGCCGCCGGAGCGGGTTCTTCCCGCGCGGGCGCCGTTCCGGCGGTCCCGGCCACCGGCTCTGCTGGCGCGGGCGCCGGTGCCGTTGGGGCGCCTGCCACGGGGACCGCAGCCTCCGGTGGGTTTTCCACTGGACCTGGCGGCGCGCTGCCCGCGGCGCGCTGGACGTCCGGCACGGTCACGGTGCCGTCCGGGCCGGTTCCGCTGACGGTGGAAAGGTCGACGCCGTCTTCGGCGGCGAGCCGCCGGGCCCTCGGGGATGCGCTCACCCGGCCGGCTGGGGACGGGGCGGCGGCCACGGCGTGCTCGACATCGGCCCGTGTGATGGCGCCGCCCTTGCCGGTGCCGCGGATGTTGGCCGTATCGACACCCAGCCGGCGTGCCAGGTGCCGAACCGGCGGGGCGACCGGCGGGGCTTCGCCGGCGGCGGCGGCTCCGCCTTCGGCCGCGACGGCGGTCTGGGAGGATCCGGGTCCGGCTCCCGCGGCGGCGCCCGCCGCGGCCTTGGGCCGGACCGGGGGAGCCGGCTCCTGCAGCGGTGCCCCGACCTCGGCCGGTGTCTGAGTGATGCGGGCCAGCGGGGTCCCGATTGGCACCGTTTCGCCGAGGCCAACGAGAAGTTCCGCGACCACCCCTTCCTGGAAGGACTCGACATCCATCACGGTCTTGTCGGTGTCCACGACCGCCACGAGATCGCCGCGGCGGACGTAGTCGCCGGGCTTGATCAGCCATTCGACAATCTTGCCGTGCTCCATGTCGGCGCCGAGGGAGGGCATCAGGAAATCAGCCACCGGCCCCGACCGCCTCCCTGGCCGCCGCGACGATCCGGTCAACCGACGGCAGCGCGGCGAGTTCCAGATGCTTGGAGTAGGGGATCGGCACTTCGGCGCTGCAGACCCGGCCCAACGGTGCGTCCAGGTCATAGAACGCGTGCTCGGTGATCCGGGCGCTGATTTCGGCGGAGATGCTGCCGCTGCGCCACCCTTCGTCCACGACGACGGCGCGGTGGGTCCGGCGGACGGAGGCGAGGATGGCGGCCTCGTCCAGCGGCCGCAGGGTGCGCAGGTCCAGCACCTCGGCATCGATGCCCTCGGCTGCCAGCTGGTCGGCGGCGTCGAGCACGGCGGGGAGCGTGCCGCCGTAGGTAATGAGCGAAAGGTCGTTGCCGGTCCGACGGATCGCGGCAGTATCGATGTCCACCGGGCCGGCGTCGTCGTCGAGTTCCCCGGTCACGTTGTAGAGCGAGCCGTGCTCGAAGATCAGCTCCGGATCGGGATCCTGCAGTGCGGTCCACAGCATGCCGCGGGCGTCGGCCAGGGTGGCGGGGGCGAGGATGCGCAGGCCGGGGATGTGGGCGAACCATCCCTCCAGGCTGTGCGAGTGCTGGGCGCCGAGCTGGCGGCCGGCGCCGGTGGTCATCCGGATCACGATCGGGACATTGAACTGTCCGCCGGACATGTGCAGCAGGCTGGCCGCGTTGTTGACGATCTGGTCCAGCGCCAGCAGGCTGAAATTGACGGTCATGATCTCCACGATGGGCCGCATTCCGGCCAGGGCCGCGCCGATTCCGGCGCCAACGAAGCCGGACTCCGAGAGTGGCGTGTCGCGGATGCGTTCCGGGCCGAACTCCTCCAGCAGCCCCAGGCTCACGGCGAAGGACCCGCCGTAGGACCCGACGTCCTCGCCCATCAGAAAGACCCGTTCATCGCGGAGCATGGCGTCCCGGATCCCGGCCCGGAGTGCCTCGCGGTAGCTGGATTTCATCGCCCGCTCCGCCCGCCGGCGGTGCCCGGTCCGCCGTCCCCGCCGCGCTCGCTGTAGACGAACCGGGTGAGGTCCGCCAATGGTTCGAGCGTCCCCGCCTCGGCGAAGTCGACGGCGGCGGCAACCTCCGCGTCGGCGTCGGACTGCAGCTGCTCCCAGTCCTGGGCGGTGAGTTGGCCGGCGGCCTCCAGCGTGGCGCGCAGCAGGTTGATGGGGTCGCGTTCGAGCCAGCGGGCGACTTCGGCTTTGTCGCGGTACCGTTCCGGGTCGAACATCGAGTGGGCCCGGAAACGGTAGGTGCGCAGCTCCAGGAAATGCGGTCCGCCGCCGGCGCGGACCGCCTCGACGGCGTGGCGGGCGGCGTCTTCGACGGCGACGACGTCCACGCCGTCCACGGCCCACGCCGCGATCTCGTAACTCGCCGCCTTGAGCGCAATGTCCGTCTGGGATTCCGAGCGGCCCAGCGCCGTCCCCATGGCGTACAGGTTGTTTTCGCAGCAGAACAGCACAGGCAGCTGCCAGAGCGCGGCGAGATTGAGGCTTTCGTGGAATTCACCCTCCGCGACGGCACCCTCGCCGAAGAAGCACGCGGTGACGCGGGAACGGCCCGACATCTTGTCCGCGAGCGCCATTCCTACCGCGAGCGGCAGGCCCCCGGCGACGATCGCGTTCCCGCCGTAGAAGCGCGTGGCGGCATCGAACAGGTGCATGGACCGCCCCGGCCGCGGCAGCAGCCCTCGACGTGGCCGTACATCTCGGCCAGGATCGACCCGGCGGAGACCCCGCGGAGCAGGGCGTGGCCGTGCTCGCGGTAGGTGGCGAGGACGGCGTCCTCCGGCGCCAGCGTCTCCAGGACACCGGCCGCAACTGCTTCCTCGCCGATGTAGACGTGCAGGAAACCTCGGATCTTGGCGGCGCTGTACAGTTCGACGCACTTTTCCTCGAGCCGGCGGACGCGGAGCATCTGCAGCAGCAGGTGACGGCCGTGGGCCGGGTTCAGGGTGCGGCCCGGCGGGTCGAGCGGGCCGGTCATGGCTGCGCCCCGGGAGGCTGGCCGGCGGGCTGGACCGGCGGTTCCGCCGCCGCCGGGGTCTCGATGGTGGACGTGTCGCCCTCGGGCAGGCCGAGTTCGCGGGCCTTGAGCAGCCGCCGGAGGATCTTGCCGCTGCGGGTCCGGGGCAGGCTCGGCGTTAAGTCCAGCAGCCGGGGTGCCACCGCCGGGCCGAGCCGCTTGCGGGCGAAACCGATGATGTCCAGCTGCAGCCGCTCGGACGGCTTCCAGCCGGGGCGCAGTTCCACGAAGGCCTTCACCACCTCGCCGGCCACCGGATCGGGGACCCCGATCACGCCGGCTTCGGCCACGGCCTCGTGTTCCATCAGCGAGCTCTCCACCTCGAACGGACCGATCAGGTGCCCCGAGGACTTGATGACGTCGTCGCCGCGTCCGACGAACCAGTAGTACCCGTCGGCGTCGCGCTTGGCGAGGTCGCCCGTGAGGTACCAGCCGCCCGCGAAGCAGCGGCGGTAGCGCTCCTCCTCGTGCAGGTAGCCGCGGAACATCGACGGCCAGCCTGGCCGCAGGGCCAGCTCGCCCACGGTGTCCGGCTCTGCCACGAGGACCGCTTCGCCGTCGCGGATGACCGGCTGGTCCTGGGCATCCCGGGCCACGATGCCCGCCTCGACGCCGGGCAGCGGCCGGCCCATCGAGCCGGGGCGGATCTCGGTGGCCGCGTAGTTGGAGATCATGATGCCGCCGGTTTCGGTCTGCCACCAGTTGTCGTGCACGGGCTGGCCGAAGGCGTGCTGGCCCCAGACAACGACCTCGGGGTTGAGCGGTTCGCCCACGCTGGCGACGAAGCGCAGGGCGGACAGGTCATGGCCCCGGGCGCGGTCTGCCCCGGCCTTCATCAGCATCCGCAGCGCCGTGGGGGCGGTGTACCAGACGGTCACGTGTTGTTCGGCGAGGATCCGGTACCAGCGGTCCGCGTCCATCTCTTCCTCGTCCACGATCGTGGTGACACCGTGGGTCAAGGGCGCAATTACGCCATACGAGGTTCCGGTGACCCAGCCGGGGTCCGCCGTGCACCAGTAGACGTCCTCCGGATGCAGATCCAGTGCGGAGGCGCCGGTCGCGTGGTGGGCGGTCACGGCGTCGTGCACATGGATGGCGCCCTTCGGGGTCCCGGTGGTGCCGGAGGTGAAGTGCAGCAGTGCCATGTCCTCGGCCTGCGTCGCGGCGATCTCACCGTCGGCCGGCGCCGCGCGCATCAGTGCATCGAGATCCAGTGTCCCCGGCTCCGGGTGGCCGTCGGCGTCGGTCAGCAGGACGTGGCGGAGCTCCGGGAGCGAGTCGCGGAGGGGTGGGCAATCTTCTTGCGGTACAGGGCCCTGGTGGTCACCAGGGCCCTGCCGGACCCGAGCTGCAGCCGCTGGCGGACCGGCTCGGGGCCGAAGGCGGAGAACAGCGGGCAAAACACGCTGCCGTTCTTGAGGGTCCCGAGCACCGCGATGTAGAGTGCCGGGCCGCGGCCGGTGAGCGAGAAGACGCGCTCACCGCGGCCGACGCCGAGGCCGCGCAGCACACCGGCGAAACGGCTGGTCTGCTCCGCGAGTTCGCCGAAAGTCAGCGAGTGGCTGCTGCCGTCGGCCCGGACGAACCGCAGTGCCTCGTGCCCGGCGCGGCCGTTGGCCGCATGCCGGTCCACCGCCTCATACGCGATGTTGACGCCGCGGCCCCCGGGCAGCCCGGACAGTTGGTGACGGGCTTCGTCCCAGGAAAACGCGGCACACGCCGCGTCATAGTCCACCAGGTTCGGCCGGACCCGGAAGCTTCCGACGTCTTTACGGATGGCCGGCCAGCGGGTGGAGGATTCCGTTCCTGCCGTCATGGTTCCATCGGACTCCGGCCCGGCAGGGGTTCCTAGAGGACAAAGACCCGCCGCGGGGCCAGGTGCGTAGCCGGCGCGTGGAAAACCGGTACCGCCCAGCCACTAAACTGGGTCCCATGACTGCCAACAGCGCCCCTGCAGCTGACACCGCTGCCGCCCGAGCCCGCCTGCTTGAACTCATCAAGGAGTTGGCCGTCGTCCGCGGCAAGGTGATCCTCTCCAGCGGTGCCGAGGCTGACTACTACATCGATCTGCGCCGGATCACGCTGCACCATGAGGCGTCCAAGCTGGTTGGCCAGGTCATGCTTTCCCTGCTGGACGACGCCGGGATCGACTTCGAGTGCGCGGGCGGGCTCACCATGGGTGCCGACCCGGTGGGCACCGCGGTGATGCACACCGCCGTCGACGCCGGACGCGCCGTGGATGCCTTCGTGGTCCGGAAAGCGCAGAAGTCCTACGGCATGGGCCGCCAGGTTGAAGGGCCCTCCGTTGAGGGCCGCAAAGTGCTTGTGCTCGAGGACACGTCCACAACCGGCGGCTCCGCGCTGACCGCCGTCGAGGGCGTCCGCAAGGCCGGGGGCAACGTCGTCGCCGTCGCCGTGATCGTGGACCGCGACACCGGTGCCAAGGAAAAGATCGAAGCAGAGACCGGTGTCCCGTACCTCTTTGCATTCGGTAAAGACGAACTCGGCCTCAACTAGCCGGTTCGTCCCTGAACGGACCGGGGTGGACGCTGGATTGCCCGGTCAATTATTATTCTTTGAACACCCGCCTGACCCTCCGGAGACTACGCGCCATGCTCCTTCCCGAAGAAACCCTCGGTACTGAATCCGCCGGCACTCTTGACCGCATCCAGAACCTGATCCTGGACAGTGCCGATTTCGAGGACTTCCTCAATGAACTGGCCCGGTTCTCGGCCCACCAGGTGGCGGGTGCGGGAGACGACGCATTGTGCGGCATTACGCTGCTCCGGGACCGCAAGGCCGCAACCATCGGCTGGAGCAGCGACTCCGCCCGGGAAGTGGATGAAATCCAGTACCGGCTCTCGCAGGGCCCGTGCCTGACGGCGGCGCAGGAGGAGCGCGAGGTCTACGTTCCGGACCTGTTCGACGAGGACCGCTGGGGACCGGACTATGCCAGTGCCGTCGCCGCGCACGGCCTGCGCTCGGTGCTGTCCGTACCGTTTCATCTGCAGGGTGAAGCGCAGGCGGCGCTGAACCTTTATTCAGATGTGCCGCGCAAGTTCGACGGCGACGTGGCCGCCCGGGCGCGCGGCTACACCCGTCAGATCTCGCAGGCACTGCGGCTCGCCGTTCGCTTTTCCCTGCACGCCGACAGCGCCAGCAATCTCCGGGCCACACTCGAGTCCCGGACCGTGATCGACATGGCTATCGGGATTGTGATGGCACAGAACCGCTGCAACCAGGAGACAGCGGTCAGGATCCTCACGGACGCGTCCAACAACGGCAATGTCAAGCTGCGCGAGATCGCCGCCTCCCTGGTCCAGTCCGTGGGCGGCACCGCGTCCCGGACACACTTCGAGGAACCGGACCGGCGAGAGGTCGGCTGAATCCGCAGCGGCCGTCCGGCTTGTGCGCATTCCTGGCGGCCGCTACGCTGTCTGAGGTTGAGCCGTCGGCCATAGACACCCCCTTTTGGAGTACCTATGGACCAATCGTTGAACGCTCAAGTCAAACTCGACATCGCCACGGATGTCGTCCGGATCGATGTCCGGGGGAGTCTCACGCAGCACTCCCGCCCCACCCTGATGCAGCTGTTCCAGCGCGTCCGCCGGATGGGAATCACATCCCACATCCGGGTTAACCTGGGGAGCGCGTCCTTCATCGAATCCGGCGCCCTGGCTGGGCTCCGGAACGACCTCAACGCGCTCGACGGCGCCGCAGCGCTCGTCGACACGGCTGGTGTTTTGCCCAGCTCCGCCGGTGTGTCGCTGGAGCTGAACCCCTCCGTGGAGCACACAGGCTCCGCGCTGCCGCCGCTCGATCTCTCGGCGGAATTCACCGCGTCCCTTGGCACCTCCGGAACCCGCCCGCTGGCCGTCTACTCCCACGACGAACTGCTGGCTGCCAGTGACTCCCTGTTCGGGCTGCTGGACAACCCGGCGGACATGGCCCGCTCGCAGCTCCGCGCGACTTATGACGAAATCGGCCTTGAGATCAGCCGCCGCGAACTTCGCGTCGAAACCGGCCCGGGCGCGGCGGAACTCGGAGCCGTCCAGCCTGCAGCCAGCCTCCGCTCCGTCGCAGGCCGGGAGCCGGAGCCGGTCTAACGGCCCTGTGTCCGCGCAGTCATCCGGCGGCGTTTTCTGTCAGGGTTGGCCGGTGGCTACGGTAGAGATGTGCCCCGTGAGCCGGAAGTTGAGGAAGCGGGTGGCGTCGGCGATCCCGACGCCACCCGCGTACTTCAGCATGCCGCCGAACTGAAGAGATTTTCCCGCCGCGGCTTCCTGATCGGCGCGGGTGCCGCCTCGGTCCTGGCAGGCGACATGCTGCTGACCCGGCGCGTACAGGCCGAGCGGCGGGTCCACAAGATCCTCACGGTGCCGGACGAGACAGCGGAGAAGTATTTCCCCAATGCCAGCTGGTTCCTCTTCCCCGGTTACAAGACAAGCTGGGAGGAGGCCTTGTGGATTCTGAGCGTGCTCCGCGGTGCGCTGAACAAGCGTGGCCAGCTCGCCGCCGTCGGATATTCCAATGAGGGCATCGACATTGACCAGATCGTGATCGCCGTGGTCGAGCATGCGCGGGCCCATCAGCTCAGCAAGCTCTACTTCTACGGCCACAGCTTCGGCGGCATGGTGGCAACCCAGGTCGCCGCCCGGCTCCGGGAGCTCCACGGCATCGAGGTGGCGTTCATCCTGCTGGATTCCAGCCCGTACAGCAAATTCGATGTGCTGGACCAGAGCTGGTTTGAGGGGGTGGTGTTTCTCTACGAGAGCGGCTACCGGGTCCCCTCGGTGCTGCGCGGCGGCTACGAACTCGGCGAACGGGTGCTGCACAAGGACGAGCGCAGCTGGGGTCAGGTCCTGGACCAGACGCTGGAACAGCTCTCGCCGATCGCGCCCTCCAGCGTGCTCATCCAGTCCGAGTCCGCCTACATCTACCATTTCGACGGCACCCGTTTCGCGGGGAAGCTCGGCGCGACGCGGATGGCCTTTATCGGCAACCCCCGCGACCGGACCGTGGACTACGAGAGCGCCCGGGACTCCTGGGCGTTGACTTATCCGGAAAATATGGCCTCCGGCTCACTGCGGACCGATGGTGCGCGTCCGGCGCACGCCAGCCCGGGCTGGAACCCGTTCGTCTACCGGCCGTTAATTGAGGAACTGCAGGACGAACTGTTCCCGCTGCCCTCCGGCGGAGGCAGGAAGACCGCCTTCTAGGGTGGTGTCCTAGATCTGGTTCTTCAGGTCAGCCACGGAATTCAGGATCTGGTTGGGCCGGAACGGGTACGCGGCGATGTCGTCCTTATGGGTGATGCCGCTGAGCACCAGCACGGTGTGCAGCCCCGCTTCCATGCCGGCGATAATGTCGGTGTCCATCCGGTCACCGATCATGGCCGTGGTTTCCGAATGCGCGTCGATCTGGTTCATCGCCGAGCGGAACATCATCGGGTTGGGCTTGCCCACAATGTACGGCTCCCGGCCGGTCGCCTTGGTGATCAGCGCCGCGATGGCGCCGGTGGCAGGCATCGGGCCGTCCTTTGAGGGGCCGGTGGCGTCCGGGTTGGTGGCGATGAACCTCGCGCCGCCCAGGATCAGCCGGATGGCCATCGTGATGGCTTCAAAGGAGTAGGTCCGGGTTTCGCCGAGCACCACGAAGTCCGGGTCCTGGTCGGTGAGGATAAAACCGGCCTCGTGCAGCGCCGTCGTGAGGCCAGCCTCACCGATTGTGTACGCGCGGTTGCCCGAATCCGAGCCCTGGACCTGGTCTTTGAGGAACTGGGCGGTGGCCAGGGCCGAGGTCCAGATATTCTCCTCGGGGATTTCCAGGCCCGAGCTCTTCAGCCGTGCCGCGAGGTCCCGGGGAGTGAAAATGGAGTTGTTGGTCAGGACAAGGAAGCGCTTGGAGGTGTCCACCCAGCGCTGAATGAGGTCGGCGGCGCCCGGGATGGGCTGGTTTTCGTGCACCAGGACCCCGTCCATATCGGTCAGCCAGCACTCGATCTCCTGGCCGCTGCGGTACACCGACTTCGATGAGCGCACTTGGTCCGGGTCGTTCCTGTGGTCTGCCTGCTGCTCCGCCATGCTGTCCTCCGCCGATAAGGTGCCGATGCCAGTCCCAGTCTAATGTTGAGTCGTGACTGAACCCGAGATGCCCAGCGAAACCAGTTCCGGTGCTTTGACCGCGGAAGGGACCGGGAACGCCGACGGCGCAGAGGCCGAGCCGGAGGCCGAGCCGGAGATGGAGGCGGGGGCCGCGACGGGGGCGGAGGCGGGGGCCGCGACGGGGGCGGAGGCGGGGGCCGGGCCCAAGCCCGAGGTCGGCGTCGGCCCCTGGGCAGGCGAACTGCCGGCGGGCGATCACTGGGACCCGGATCTGCTGGCGGATGGGGACCGCCGCAACGTGGTGGACAAGTACCGCTACTGGAAGCATGAGGCGATCGTGGCGGATTTGGACTCCCAGCGCCACAACTTCCACATCGCGATCGAGAACTGGCAGCACGACATGAACATCGGCACCGTCGTGCGCAGCGCCAACGCGTTCCTGGCCAAGGAAGTGCACATCATCGGGCGACGCCGCTGGAACCGCCGCGGGGCCATGGTCACCGACCGCTACCAGCACATCCGCCACCACCCGACCGTCGCGGACTTCGTGAGCTGGGCGGACGGGGAGGGTCTGGCGATCATCGGGATCGACATCTTCCCGGACTCGGTGCCGCTGGAAACCTACGAACTGCCCAAGGACTGCGTGCTGGTGTTCGGCCAGGAGGGCCCGGGACTGTCCCCCGAGGTCCATGAAGCGGCGGTGGACACCCTGTCGATCGAGCAGTTCGGCTCCACCCGCTCGATCAACGCCGCCTCGGCCGCGGCCATCGCGATGCACGCCTGGATCCGCCGGCACGTCTTCAACCAGCTCCCGGGGTAGCGGCCGCAGTAGGAGCGGGCGGGCGCCGGGCCAGCAGCGCGTCAGCGCGATATTACAGGTCCCGAGTGACCGGAAACACTGCCCGGCGCCGGGAATGGCTAGGATGGTTCGTAGCCGACGAGGTTCACTCCAGGGTCAACCCAGCCCGCAGACGAAATTCACTTTAGGAGTCAGCATGCCCATTGCAACCCCAGAGATCTACTCCGAGATGATCGACCGCGCTAAGACGGGCGGCTTCGCGTTCCCCGCCGTCAACGTCACCTCCTCCCAGACCCTTAACGCAGCCCTCCGCGGCTTCGCCGAGGCCGAGTCCGATGGCATCGTCCAGGTCTCCACCGGCGGCGCCGCGTACTGGTCCGGCGCGTCCACCAAGGACATGGTGGCCGGTTCGCTCGGCTTCGCCGCGTTTGCCCGCGAAGTCGCCAAGAACTACGGCGTCAACATCGCCCTGCACACCGACCACTGCCCCAAAGACAAGCTCGACGGCTTCGTCCTGCCGCTGCTGGCAGCCTCCGAAGCCGAGGTCAAGGCCGGCCGCAACCCGCTCTTCAGCTCCCACATGTGGGACGGCTCGGCCGAGACCCTCCCTGAGAACCTGCGCATCGCCCGCGAACTGCTGGCGCGCACCGCGGCTGCGAAGATGATCCTCGAGGTCGAGATCGGCACCGTCGGCGGCGAGGAGGACGGCGTCGAGAACGCCATCAACGACAAGCTCTACACCACCGTCGAGGACGCCCTCGCGACCATCGAGGCCCTCGGCTCCGGCGAGAACGGACGCTACATCACGGCGCTGACCTTCGGCAACGTGCACGGCGTCTACAAGCCCGGCGGCGTCAAGCTCCGCCCGGAAATCCTCAAGGACATCCAGGAGCAGGTGGGCGCCAAGATCGGTAAGGCCAACCCGTTCGACCTGGTCTTCCACGGCGGCTCCGGCTCCTCCGAAAAGGAGATCGCCGACGCTGTTTCCTACGGTGTCATCAAGATGAACATCGACACCGACACCCAGTACGCCTACACCCGTCCCGTTGCCGACCACATGTTCCGCAACTACGACGGCGTACTGAAGGTCGACGGCGAGGTCGGCAACAAGAAGCTCTACGACCCCCGCGTCTGGGGCGCCTCCGCCGAGGCCGGCCTCGCGGCCCGCGTCGTCGAGGCTGCCCAGCAGCTCGGCTCCACCGGCAAGACGTTCTAAGCATGTCGGACGAATTCCGCAAGAACCTGATGGGCCCCGAGCCCACCCTCCTGCCCGCCGAGACCGAGGTCTACGCAGCGCTGGAGGCCGGCCAGGAGGCCCTGGACCTGGTGGAAAAGCACCCGACGTCCTCGCTGCTCTGGGCGGTGCTGGCCGAGGAAGCGTGGGCCGAGGGCCGGACCATCGACTCGTACGCCTACTCCCGGGTCGGCTACCACCGCGGCCTGGACTCGCTGCGCCGCAACGGCTGGCGCGGCGTGGGTCCCATCCCGTGGGAGCACGAGCCCAACCGCGGTTTCCTGCGCGCGCTGTATTCGCTGGGACGCGCCTCCGCGGCGATCGGTGAAGCCGAGGAGCCGGAGCGGATCGAGAAGTTCCTCAAGGACTCCGACCCCACCGCCAAGGCCGCCATCGAAGCGGAAAAGCGCTAACCCCTCCCGGCACCACGAAGCAACGCGGGGTCACTTCCGGCCCATTCCACCCCCTGGGATGGGCCGGAAGTGACCCCGCGTTGTTTGTTAAACAACGACGGCGGGCGTCCACCAGAAGGTGGGCGCCCGCCGTCGTCGGTGCGGGTAGAGACTAGCTGGTCTTGGCCAGACCGGTGCGGGCCATCGCGTCCGCGTAGACGGTGCCCATCTCGTCGAGGTACTGCTCCTGGCGGGCAGGGGTGCCGGCGAAGGCGCGGCCGCTGAGCGAGCGGACCTTGTAGGTCTTAAGGCCGCGGCGCCAGATCATCGGCACCTCGGTCTTGAGGAGCAGGTTCGCGAGGCGGTTGGCCTCGGTGCCGTGAGCCACGATCACTGAGGCGCGGGGCACCACGGCGAGGAACTTCAGCAGCGGCTTCAGGCCCGCGGAAATCTGGTCGGGCGTGAACTTGCCGTTCGGCTCGCCCGGGACGTACCAGGGGTGAACGTTCCACGGCATAACGTACTCGGGGCGCAGGCCCAGCTTCCAGTGGACGCCGAGCAGGCGGGTGGCGGCTTCCTCGTCCCCGGCAGTGATGAAGCCTGACTCATCCTCGGTCCCGATGTTGGAGAAGAGGCTGATGATGCGGCACTCATCGATGTCGTGCATCGGATCCACGTAGGGGACATTCATGCCAGCTTTGGTTGCCTGCAGCGTGTCGCACAGCTCGTTGACGGCTGCGACGCTAGGTTCATAGCGGCGGCTCAGAAGCTGTTCGCGGGAATTTTCAGTGGCCAAGGCTGTCATATATTGCTGAGTCTCCTGCGGGTTTGGTGAAGCTGCCAGACCGTACGTGGGCACGCCAAGCACCGGGTACGTAATGTACGGTGTGGTTTGAAAATGTGGTGTGGACCGATTCCTGGTCGATCCTTACTAGTCTATCAAGTCCCACGAAATGCCGTTCCCGCGCGAGGGACTGCTACCAGAGCCGCGCCGAGGCGCGGCGGGCGCCTTCCCCCAAGGATTCCAGCTTGGCAAAGGCAATTTGGGGGTGCACCCGGCCGCCGAGACCGCAGTCTGTGGAGGCAATCACATTTTCCCGGCCCACCAATTGGGCGAAGCGGACGAGCCGGTCAGCCACGAGGTCCGGGTGTTCAACGACGTTGGTGGCGTGGGAGACGACGCCGGGGATGATGACTTTTCCGTCCGGGAGCCTGGTCTCCTCCCAGACCCGCCATTCGTGCTCGTGGCGGACGTTGGCGGCCTCGAAGGAGTAGCCGCCAGCATTGACCTGCAGCACCGAGTCGATGATGTCCGCGAAGGGGATATCCGTGGTGTGCGGGCCGTGCCAGGAGCCCCAGCAGACGTGCAGCCGGATCTGGTCCTGCGGAAGGTCGCGCAGGGCCCAGTTGGTGGCCTCGACCCGTAGCTGGATGAACTTGAGGTAGTCGGCCAGGGCCGGTTCCGGGTTGATCTGGTCCCAGCTCTCGGCCAGCGAGGGATCGTCGAGCTGGACCGTGAGCCCGGCGTCGATGATGGCCTTGTACTCCTCGCGCATGGCGTCGGCGCAGGCGTAGAGGAGTTCCTCGTCCGTCTTGTAGTACTCGTTGGCCACGCGGGCGCAGGAGCCGGGGGACAGGGAAGCGACGAAGCCCTCGGACAGGCCCGCCGCGGCCAGGCCCGTCTTCAGGTCGGCGATGTCCGAGCCCACGAGGGCGTGGCCGGTGTAGGTCAGCGGGCCGGCGATCTTCGGTTGCGTGACACTCTTGCGGTGCGCCAGGATCCCGGAGGACGGATCGGTGTAGGCGTCGTCGAACTTCTGCCGGTCGCGCCGGTCCGGGAACGTGGTCAGGACGATGTTCCCGGGGGTGGAGCGGTGTACCGCGGCGTCTTTCCAGCGGTCCACCTCCGTGGGCTCAAGCCCGCCGAGCCGGCTGAAGGAGTAGTTCCACCACGCTCCATAGTCCACCGAGTTGGACATGGTGTGCCCGTATTCGCCGTCGTTGGCGATCTCGAGGCCGAGGTCTTTCTGGCGCTGCACGATGTCCACCACGGAGGTTTCCAGCAGGTCCAGGAATTCGGGGCTGATGCCGTCCACTTCCTTGGCCTCGTTCGCCGCGATCAGCTCGGCGGTGCGGGGCAAGGAGCCGGCGTGGGTGGCGCGGATATGGTCGGTGTTCTGCTGCATGAGTGGTTCCTTTGCATCGGTCCTGGCGGTAGCACCGTTGCCGTCACAGGGGAGTGTCCGCAGGTTGCTGCGGCGTCAATGGTCCAGGTCCCTCGGCCGCTCGGGATGGTCAACTCTTACTAAATTCCACCACGGAGACCCGCGCAAGTCCGCGCGCCGAAGTTTCGCTGGCCGGACACCGGGTCATTACCGCAACGGCCCGCAAAGTCCATTGGATGGCCAAATGGGTGGCCGCCACGGCTATCGGCTAAACTTGGGTGGTAAGAGCCCCGGACTCTGGCGTTGATGGTAAGAGCACAGCGGTAGATTCGGGGCATTCTCATGAACGGCGCCCAGCTCCGGATCACCCTGGTGAATCCGGAACCCGGCCCGAACGAATGGGGGAGGATCCCATGCCAGCAATCGTGATCGTCGGAGCCCAATGGGGCGACGAAGGCAAAGGTAAAGCCACTGACCTGCTTGGTGGCCGAGTCGACTACGTCGTCAAGCCCAATGGTGGCAACAATGCCGGGCACACCGTCGTCGTAGGCGGTGAGAAGTATGAGCTCAAGCTCCTTCCGGCCGGCATCCTGAGCCCCAACGCCATTCCGATCATCGGCAACGGCTGCGTGGTGAACCTCGAGGCGCTGTTCCAGGAGATCGACGGACTGGAAGCCCGCGGTGCGGACACCTCCAGGCTGCGTATCTCCGCCAACGCCCACCTCGTGGCGCCCTACCACCAGGTCCTGGACAAGGTCACCGAGCGGTTCCTCGGCAGCCGCGCCATCGGCACGACCGGCCGCGGTATCGGCCCGGCCTACATGGACAAGGTGGCCCGCCTCGGCATCCGCGTCCAGGACGTTTTCGACGCGTCGATCCTGCGCCAGAAGGTCGAAGGATCGCTGCGGCAGAAAAACGAACTGCTGGTCAAGGTCTACAACCGCCGCGACATCGAGGTGGACGAGATCGTGGACTACTTCCTGTCCTTCGCCGAACGCCTCCGCCCGCTGGTCATCGACAGCACCTATGTCCTGAACACCGCCCTGGACGAGGGCAAGGTGGTCCTCATGGAGGGCGGCCAGGCCACGTTCCTGGACGTCGACCACGGCACCTACCCGTTCGTGACCTCCTCCAACCCGACCGCCGGCGGCGCCTCGGTAGGCTCCGGCATCGGCCCCACCCGGATCTCGCGGTCCATCGGCATCATCAAGGCGTACACCACCCGTGTCGGCGCCGGCCCGTTCCCCACGGAACTCTTCGACGAGATGGGCATGTACCTGCAGAAGACCGGCGGCGAGTTCGGCGTCAACACCGGCCGGCCGCGCCGCTGCGGCTGGTACGACGCCGTGCTGGCGCGGCACGCCTCGCGGGTCAACGGCTTCACGGACTACTTCGTCACCAAGCTGGACGTGCTCACCGGCATCGAACAGATCCCGGTCTGCGTGGCCTACGACGTCGACGGCGTCCGGCACGACGAAATGCCGATGACGCAGACCGAGTTCCACCACGCCAAACCGATCTTCGAGCTTTTCGAGGGCTGGACCGAGGACATCACCGGTGCCCGCACCCTGGACGACCTCCCGGAGAACGCCAGGAACTACGTGCTGGCGCTCGAGAAGCTTTCCGGCACGCGCTTCTCCGCGATCGGCGTTGGCCCGGACCGCGACCAGACCATCGTGATCAACGACCTGATCAACGACTAGTACTGCCCGCGGCGGACGCTCATTCCGGCGCCCGACGGCGGCGGGTCACCTGAAAGGGTGGCCCGCCGCCGTCGCCGTTAAAGCCGGTGTTACCGCTCCGCCGGGCAGCCCCCGGAGAAAGTTCCGGATGGTGCGTAACCTTTCGGGGCCGCCGGGCGATTACTCCTTTGTAAGCGCCGCCGGATGATGGACCCCCCCACCAGGAATCCGGCCGGCCTTCCATGTAAGTGCAGGCCGGCCCGCCCCGTGCGGCGCCGGCCGGCCTTCGAAAGATAGCGCGGGCTGTTGACTGCCCCCACGCGGCTTCAGCCGGCTACACCCAAAAAACAAAGGATGTACGTTTCTTATGCAGAGTGTTAGCAAGACCACCAAGATTGCTGTCAGCGCCGCCATTATCGTTGTCGGAGGCTTCTCCGGTGTCGGCCTGGCCAACGCGGCCCAGGTTTCGAGCACCCAGCAGGCTGAAGTGACCCCCGCTACGCCCGCCGTCCCGGCAACCCCCTCGGTTCCGGCGACCCCCGAACTTCCCGCCGCGCCGGCGGTTCCGGCCGTCCCCGCCGTCCCGGCGTCGCCGTCCGTTGATGGCTCCGTTGATGGCTCCGCCGAGGGCGACGCCAGCACCGAAGGCACCGAAGGATCCGTCGAGGGTACCGTCGACGCCGACCAGGACGGCGTCACCGCCGAAGCTGCGGCCAACGCCACCGGCGCTGCCCAGGCCAAGGCCCACGCCGGCGTGACCGTTGCTGTTCCGGCCGTGCCCGGCGCCGAGGGTGCGCCGGCTGTTCCCGCCACCCCGGCCGTGCCGACCCTGCCGTCGGACAAGCTGCCTGAGCTCAACAAGTAGGCACTGAGCTCTACAGGCAGGGACTGGACGCCTCTACGGAGGCGCCCGGGGGTGCGGCCGCTACACTGGCAGGGCCGCACCCCGGCAGCAACCGGAAGGACAGCCACTTGGCAGCACAGCTCAGCGATGACGAAATGTCAGCCGCCTTGGCGGGCGAGCCATCAGGATTCAGCGCTGTCTACGCCAGCATTTCACCCGCGGTGTTGGGTTACTTCCGGGCCCGCGGGGTGGACGACGCCGAGGCGTTGACCCAGGACGTCTTCGTCGACATCCTGCCGAAACTCTCCAAGGTCACCGGGGGCCGGAGCGGCCTGCGGACCTTCATTTTCTCCGTCGCCCACGCCCGGCTGGTGGACCACCACCGGCGGGCCGACCGGACGCCGTACCTGGCCGAATACGACCCCCGGGATGACACACGGTACGCCGCTTCCGCCGAGGACGAGGTACTCGGTTCGCTGGGAGGCCTTACTGATTTCCTCTCCCGGCTCAACGATGAGCAACGGGAAGTCCTGGTCCTGAGGATCGTCGCGGACCTCTCCATCGACCAGGTCGCCCGCATCATGGACAAGACGCCGGGTGCCATTAAACAGCTTCAACGACGCGGGCTCAGTGCCCTGCGCGAACTCGTCACCGAAAAGGACCACGCAGCATCATGACCGGATCCCACGAACCCCAGCAGGATGGCAGCATCCAGGCGATGCTCCGTGACTCCGGCCTCGAAGCAGCGACCGAGCTCCGCAGTTCGCTCGAAGAGCTACGATCCCTGGTCCCTTCCCAGGCCCCTGCGCCCCGCGCCGACCTCGCGGCGCTGCTGGCCGTGGGTTCCTCCGCAGGATCCGGTGCTCCCGCAGCCGGTACTTCCGCTGACACGACGACGGCGATGCCCACCCTCGCGTCCGTGCCGGGTCCCGCCGAGGAGGCGCTGCCGGGTCCCCTGGGGACTGCTACGCCGGGTCCTAGGGAGACTTCGACGCCGGGTCCCGCCGAGGAAGCGCTGCCGGCGGGCGTTTCCAGCCTGGCCGAGCGCCGCGGCCGGAAGCGCCGGCTGGCGATCGTTGGCGGCGCTGTCGTAGGTGCCATGACCCTCGGGGCCGGCGCCGTGGCAGCCTCCGGCGAGGACTTCCGGGCCAGTGTCAGCCACGCCGTGGGCGTCGTCTTCCAGCCGTCCGGCGCGACACCGGATTCGGCCCCACAACCGGCCGGACCCTCACCGGCGCATATCCCGGCAGCTCCCGTGCCGTCAATTCCGGCTACAGCCACCACCCCGACGACAGCCGATGGCGCGGCCGCAGCTCCTGGATCCGCTGGTGCGGTTCCTGCTGCGCCAGGCGCGCCGGCCACTCCACCCGCTCTTGGACGGGACGGAGTTCTTCCGACGCCGCCGCACCGCCCGGTCACACCGGGGATTCCCGGGCTCCCGGGTCCGGGCGAGGACCACAATCTCCCCAGGGCTCCGCTGCCGGTGCCGACCCTTCCGGGCGTGCTTCCGGAGCTCCCCGGAAAGCCCTAGTCCGGTCCGAGCCCCCCCGGCGGCGGCCCGGCCACCCGGGCCGGTCGCCCCGGTCGCGGGTAACGTGCCGGCTCGCTGTTTCGTTACAGCGACCAGGCACGTTTCCCGCGAGTTCGGCAGCCGAACGCGCAGGACGGGCTAGGCGAGCACCTGCCGCTTGGAGGAAATGACGCCGGTGTCGAAGCCGGCCAGGTGCAGGCCGCCGTGGAACCGGGCATGCTCAATCTTCACGCAGCGGTCCATCACGACGTCGAGCCCGGCAGCCTCGGCTTCCTTCGCCACATCCTCGTGCCACGAGCCCAGCTGCAGCCACAGGGTCTTGGCGCCGGCCGCGATGGCCTCTTCCAGGACACCCGGCAGGTCATCGTGCTTGCGGAAAACGTCCACGATGTCCGGGCTCTCCGGGAGGTCCGCCAGCGAGGCGTAGGTCGGCTCGCCCAGGATTTCCTTCACCACCGGGTTCACGAAATACACCTTGTAGCGTGTGGAGGACTGCAGGTAGGTCGCCACGAAGTAGCTCGCCCGGGACGGCTTGTCCGAAGCGCCCACAATCGCGATCGATTTCGCCTGCCGCAGCAGGTTCAGCCGCTCCGGAGCAGACGGGCTGGTCCAGGTGCGGGTTTCTTCGCTGCTCATGAGAGTGCTCCAATCGTGCAGGTGTCGGCCGCAAGGGTGTCCGGGACGGACTCCGATCCGGCCGTTGCGGTGGTTGCCACGGCCAGGGCCTGGTCGAGGTCCCAGAGGATGTCCTCGATGTCTTCGAGCCCGATCGAGATCCGGACCAGATCCTCGGGGATTCCGGCGGACTCGAGCTGTTCGGGGCTGAGCTGCTGGTGGGTCGTGGAACCCGGGTGGATCACGAGGGTCCGTGAGTCGCCGACGTTGGCCAGGTGCGAGGCCAGCTGCAGGGACTCGATGAACTTCTGCCCGGCGGCGCGGCCCCCCTTCACACCGAAGGAGAACACCGAGCCGGGTCCGAGCGGCAGGTACTTTTTGGCCCGCTCGAAGTGCGGGTGCGAGGGCAGCCCGGAGAAGTTCACGTAGGCCACGCGCTCATCCGCTTCAAGCCATTCCGCCACGGCCTGGGCGTTCTTGAGGTGCTCGTCCAGGCGCTGCGGGAGGGTCTCCACGCCTTGCAGCAGCTGGAACGCGGACATCGGCGACAGCGCGGGTCCGATGTCGCGCAGCTGCTCGCAGCGCAGCTTGGTCAGGAATCCGTACTCGCCGAAGTTCCCCCACCAGGAGACATTCCCGTAGGAGGCCACCGGTTCGGTCATCGTGGGGAACTTCCCGTTGCCCCAGTTGAAGCGGCCGCTCTCGACGATGACGCCGCCGAGGGTGGTGCCGTGCCCGCCGAGGAACTTGGTGGCGGAGTGGATCACGATGTCGGCCCCGTGTTCGATCGGCCGCACGAGGTACGGCGTGCTTAGGGTGGCGTCGACGACGAGGGGGATACCGGCGTCGTGCGCTACCTTTGCCAGCCCCTCCAGGTCCTGGACTTCCGACGACGGGTTGGCCACCACCTCGACGAAGATCGCCTTGGTGTTCTCCCGGACCGCGGCGGCATAGTCCGCCGGGTCGGTGCCGGGAACGAAGGTGGTGTCCACGCCGAAGCGGCGCAGCGTGACGTCCAGCTGCGTGACAGTGCCGCCGTACAGCTGGGAGGCCGCGACGATGTGGTCACCGGACTGGGTGAGCGCGGCGAAGGTGATGAACTCCGCGGCCATGCCCGAGGACGTGGCGACGGCGCCGATCCCGCCTTCGAGGGACGCGATGCGTTCCTCGAACGCGGCGACTGTGGGGTTGCCGATCCGGGAGTAGATGTTGCCGTACTTCTGCAGCGCGAAGAGGTTGGCGGCGTCCTGGGTGTCCTTGAACACGAAGGACGTGGTCTGGTAGATCGGGACGGCCCGGGCGCCGTGCTCGGCGTCGGGCGTGCCACCGGCGTGCAGGGCGCGGGTGCGGAAACCAAACTTGCGGTCAGCCATTACGCGTTCACCAGCCCGGACGTTGCGGCGGCCGAAGCCACCGGGGTGCCGGACAGGTCCAGCTCCGTGCCGTTCCTGCGGGCCAGGTCCGCTTCGAGCTCGCGGACAATCGGCAGGATGTCCGTACCGAACGCGGCGACTTCCTCCTGGAAGTGCAGGTACCCGGTGAGGAACAGGTTCACGCCGATCTTCTTGTACTCCACGATCCGTTCCGCGATCTGCTCGGGGGTGCCGATCAGCTGGGTCTTGAAGCCGTCGTTGTACTGGACCAGGTCCTCGAAGCTCGAATCGGCCCACATGCCCTTGCCGTCCTTGGTGGACGAGCCGGCCTCCTGGACGGCGTCGCGGAAACCTTCGACGGCGGGCTTGTGCGCCTTCTCGACGATCTCGCGAAGGGTGTCGCGGGCTTCCTTCTCGGTATCGCGGGCGATCACGAAGCCGTTCAGGCCAAAGCGCGGGGCGGGGAGTGCGCCCTCTGAGCCGCGGCGGGTTCCTCGTCCGCTTTCTCCTGCGGAAGCGACGACGCCGGCGATGTTCTCCTTGAAGCCCTCCAGGTCCTTGCCGTTGGAGAAGTACCAGTCCGCCACGCGGCCGGCCGTGGCCTGCGCCGCGGTCGAGTTGCCGCCGAAGAAGATCTCCGGGTGCGCGCGGCCCGGCACGTCCACCGGGGCAGGCTGCAGGGTGAAGTTGTTGATGTTGTAGTACTTGCCGGACTGGCTGTACTCCTGCTCGGTCCACAGCCCGCGGAGGACCCTGATGAACTCCTCGGTGCGGACGTAGCGTTCGTCGTGCTCAAGCCATTCGAGCCCGAAGTTCTCGAACTCCGCCTTGAGCCAGCCGGAGACGATGTTCACGGCGGCGCGGCCGTTGGAGATGTGGTCGGCCGTGATGATGAATTTAGCCAGCACACCGGGGTGCCACATGCCCGGGTGGACAGCGGAGATGACCTTGAGCCGCTCCGTGGCGGCCAGCAGCGCCAGGCTGAACGAGGTGGCCTCGTGCTGCTTGTCCGCGCCGTAGGAGGCCGCGTAGCGGGTCTGGGTGAGGGCGTATTCGAAGCCCGAGTTCTCCGCGATCCGGGCGAGCTTCTTGTTGTAGTCGAAGTCCCAGCCGGTGCGCTGTTCGATGGTGGAGACGACGAGGCCGCCGGAGACGTTGGGAACCCAATAGGCGAACTTGAGCGGTTCGGAAAGACGGGCGACGGTGCTGATGTCAGTCATGGGGGTCCTTACTTCTGGGTATTTCTGGTGGTGTCATTGCGTTCACGCAGGACGGACTGGATGCCGGCGATCGACGGCTCGTTCTGGAGCGAGGTCGTGTCGCCGAGCGTGGTTCCTTCGAACAGCTGGGTCAGCAGCCGGCGCATGATCTTGCCGCTGCGTGTCTTCGGCACGTCCTCCACGACGACGACGTCGCGCGGCTTAGCGATCGGCCCGATCTCCTTCGCGACGTGGGCCTTCAATTCGGACGCGATGTCCGTGGTAGCCGCCGAACCTTTCAGCACGACGAACGCGACGATCGCGTGGCCGGTCTTCGGGTCCGCGACAGGGCAGACGCCGGCCTCCACGACGTCCGGGTGCGAGACGAGGGCTGATTCGATCTCGATCGTGGAGAGCAGGTGCCCGGAGACGTTGAGCGTGTCGTCCACGCGCCCGAGGATCCAGATGTCGCCGTCGTCGTCGTACTTTGCGCCGTCGCCGGCAAGGAACCAGCCCTGTTCGGCGTACTGGCGCCAGTACGAATCGAAGTAGCGCTGCGGGTTCCCCCACACAGTCCGGGCGATGGCGGGGCCGGGGGCATCGACCACGATGAAGCCCTGGACCCCCGGCGGCACGGTGTTGCCGGCGTCGTCCACGATCCGGGTGCCGACGCCGGGCAGGGGACGGGCCGCGCAGCCCGGCTTGAACTCCGTGTCGGTGGGGGCGGGGGAGAGGATGGTGGCACCGGTTTCGGACTGCCACCAGGTATCCACCACGGGGGCGGTCCCGGCTCCGACGTTGGCCCGGAACCAGCGCCAGGCCTCCGGGTTCACGGCCTCGCCCACGGTGCCGAGCAGGCGGATCGAGGAGAGGTCGTAGCTGGCCGGAACGCCGTCCGGGAACCAGCCCATCAGGGACCGGACCAGGGTGGGTGCGGTGTAGTACTGCGTGACACCGTAGCGTTCGATGATTTCGAAGTGCCGGCCGGGATGCGGGGTGTTGGGTGTGCCCTCGAAGATCACCTGCGTGGCTCCGTTGGAGAGCGGGCCGTACAGCTCGTAGGTGTGGGCGGTGACCCAGGCGAGGTCGGCCGTGCACCAGTGGACGTCCAGGTCCCGGAGGGCCGGGTCCGGGTTGCTGAAGAGGTGCTCAAAGCTCCAGGACGCCTGCGTGAGGTAGCCGCCGGAGGTGTGGACCAGGCCCTTGGGCTTCCCGGTGGTGCCGGAGGTGTACATGATGAACAGCGGCGTCTCGGCGTCGAAGGCTTCCGGCGTGTGCTGCGGGGAGGCCTGCCCGACGGCGTCATGCCACCAGACGTCGCGGCCCGCGGTCATCGGGACGGTGTCCAGCAGGTCCGGTGCGGTGGTGCGGTTGACCACCAGGACGTGCTCGATCGCGTTGTCCCCGGCGACGGCCGTGTCCGCGTTGTCCTTGACCGGCACGGCGACGCCGCGGCGGAACTGGCCGTCGGTGGTGACCAGCAGTTTGGCGCCGGTGTCCTCCACCCGGAACTTGAGCGCCTCGGCGGAGAAGCCGCCGAAGACCAGCGAGTGGATGGCGCCGATGCGGGCCACGGCCAGGGTGATGATCACCGTTTCGGGGATGACCGGGAGGTAGATGACCACCCGGTCGCCCTTGGTGATGCCGAGGCCCAGCAGGGCGTTGGCGGCCCGGGAGACCTCGCGCTGCAGTTCGGCGTAGCTGATGGTGCGGCGGTCGCCCGGTTCGCCCTCGAAGTGCAGGGCCACTTTGTCCCCGCGCCCCGCCGCCACGTGGCGGTCGACGCAGTTGTAGGCGACGTTGAGCCGCCCGCCGTCGAACCAGGTGATGTCCGGGCCGGTGCCGGCGTCGACGTCGGCCGGAACGCGGCGGTGGGTGGTGTGCCAGGGCTTGTCCTGCCCGGGCACGTCCTCCCAGTCGAGCCGGAGCGCGGCATCCTCCCAGAAGGAGAGTCGTTCCGCTTCGGTGGCCGGGTGACTGACCGGGGCGGTTTCGGTGTTTACGCCCATCGTTTCACTGCCCATTTCTCTGCCAGGCCCAACAGGGCGTCGGTAATTTTTCCGATCACGGCGAGCAACACGATCGCCAGCAGGAGCCGGTCCGTGCGGCCGTTGTTCTGCGAGTCGGTGAGGAGGAAGCCGAGGCCCATCGAGGAGGCGATGAGTTCGGCGGCCACGAGGAACAGCCAGGCCTGCGCCAGCGCCAGCCGGAGCCCGGAGAAGACCGCCGGAACCACGGCCGGGAGCTGCACCGTGGTCAGCAGCTTCACGCCCTTAAGCCCGAAGGCGCGCGCCGCTTCCACCAGGTTCCGGTCCACGTGGCGCAGCGCCAGGGAGACGGTGGTGAAGACCGGGAAGAACGCTCCGATCAGGATCAGGGTGATCTTGGAATCCTCGCCGATCTTCATCCAGAGGATGAGCAGCGGCACCCACGCCAGCGACGGGACGGCGCGGAGGGCACCGATGGTCGGTGCGAGCAGGGCATCGGCGAACCGGGACAGGCCCACCAGGGAGCCGAAGACCAGGCCCAGCGCCGCGCCGGCGGCGAAGCCGATCAGGACCCGCTGGGTGGAGATGGCGATGTGCTGTCCGAGCTGACCGCGCTGGAGCAGGTCGATGCCCGCCTCCAGCACCATCGACGGCGGCGGGAGCTGGACGACGCTGAACACGCCGGCAGCCGTGGAGAGGTGCCAGGCGGCAAGCACCGCCGCGGGAATAATTAATCCAAGGAGCAGACGCGCCCAGCCGTTGGCCAGGATCCCGGCGGGGGACCATCCGTTCGCCGGGAGGCTGCCTGCACTCTTAAGGGGCAGGCCAGGCCGGGCGGCGTCTGCTGGAGTTGCGGGGACGGCTGCAGCGCGCCCGTCCGCAACATTAGTGCCGGTGACGGCCGGATTCCTGAGCTGAGGCATCAGGAGTCCTTGATGGCGGACGTATCCGCCTTCTTCACCAGCGAGTCATCAAGAATGGTGGTGACGGCGTCGTCGATCTGCTTCTGGCTCGCGACGTCGCCGGTTTCCACGAACGTGGGGCCGATCTTCGCCAGGACCTTGCGCTGCGCCTCACCGGGGGCCGGGTCCACGTCCAGGTTGCTGCGCTCCAGGACCACGGTCTTCGCGACGGCGAGGTCCAGGCCGGCGACGTCCGCGAGGATCTGTGCCGTCTCGTCCGGGTTCGCAGCGGCCCAGGCGCGTGCTTTCTCGTAGGCGTTGACGACGGCCTGCGCCTGCTTCGGCTTGTTCTTCAGGAAGGATTCCGTGGCGTTCAGGAAGCCGTAGGTGTTGAAGGAAAGGTTCCGGTAGAAGAGCTTGGCGCCCTTCTGCTCCGCGCCGGCCATGATCGGGTCCAGCCCCGACCAGGCGTCCACCGAGCCGTTTTCCAGCGCGGCACGGCCGTCCGCGTGCTGCAGGTTCTGCACCGTGACGTCCTTGGCGGAGATCCCGGCTTCGGCGAGGGACTGCAGCAGGAAGAAGTAGGGGTCGGTGCCCTTGGTCGCGGCCACGGACTTGCCCTTGAGGTCCGCGACGGTGGTGATGCCGGAGGACTCCTTCGCCACCAGGGCCGCCCACTCCGGCTGGGAGTAGATGTCGATCGTTTTGATCGGGGACCCGTTGGCGCGGGCCAGCAGGGCAGCGGATCCGGCGGTGGAGCCGACGTCGATCGCGCCGGAGCGCAGCGCCTCGTTGGCCTTGTTGGAGCCGGCCGACTGGACCCAGTTCACGGTGACGCCCTGGTCCTTCAGGGAGGATTCGAGCCAGCCCTTCTTCTTGATGACCAGGCTGAGCGGGTTGTAGGTGGCGAAGTCGATGTTGAGCGTGCCGGTTTCGACGGCGGCGTTGGAGGCGGGGGACCCGCCGGAGCCCTCTCCTGCGACGCAGCCCGTCAGGACGAGGGCGGCGGAGACGGCGGCGGCGCCAATAACCGAGCGGCGGGTGACTTTGCGGGCGAATGACATGGCAATCCTCTGGGGTATGAAAAGCGAGCGAAGCGAAAGGCGAAGGGGCGTGAAAACGGTGGAGCAGTCTGCGCGCAACAGGTGCTGCGGCTTCCGGCTGGGAAGGCGTGGGGAACCGGGGGAGGTGCGGCTAGTGGCCGTCGACGCCGAGGGTCGCCAGGAGCGAGGCCCGCATTCGGGCGAGTTCCACGGAACCGCGGTCCCGGGGGCGGTCGCCAGGCACGGCTAAGGTGCGGACGATTGTCGCGCCGGGCGCCGCCGATGCCTCCCCTGCACCCGCACTCGGGTCCTTGCCCAGGACGATGATGCGGTCGGCAAGCTGGAGGGCCTCGTCGACGTCGTGCGTCACCAGGAGCACAGTGGTGGGTTCGGCCCGGTGGATGTCCAGCAGCAGATCCTGCATCTTGATCCGGGTCAGTGCGTCGAGGGCGCCGAACGGCTCATCGAGGAGCAGGACGGCGGGATTGCGGGCGAGCGCCCGGGCCAGTGAGGCGCGCTGGGCCATTCCGCCGGAGATCTCGCGCGGGCGGTGCTTGGCGAAGTTCGTCAGGCCCACGAGGTCGAGCAGCCGGGCCACCTTCGCTTTGCCGTCCCGCGCGCTGATGCCGGCGGGCAGGCCGATCGCAATATTGGCCTGCAGGGTGTGCCACGGCAGGAGCCGCGGTTCCTGGAAGGCGAAGGCGCAGCGGGAATCAATGCCCTGCACCGGGCTGCCGTCGATGTCGACGCTGCCTGAGGTGGGGGAGTCGAGTCCGGCGGTGGCGCGGAGCAAAGTGGACTTGCCGCAGCCGGATGTGCCGAGGATCGCCAGGACTTCCCCGGCGCGGATCTCGAAGTCGACGTCGCGCAGGACGGTGTGGGCCTCTGCGCCGGTGCCGAAGGTGCGGCGCAGCGAGCGGAAGGCAACCGGCAGTGCCGGGGTGTGGGTGGCGGCTCCGGCGGGGGCGTCCAAAACGGACTCCGGCGCGGAGGAGGACAGGACAGCAGTCATAAGTTACTCCATCGGTCCTGGCAGTAGCACCCTACGGAATGAGCCTTTGAACCGGGTGGTCAGTCCGGTTGTCCCTTGGCTCCATACCTAGCTATCGCCGGCATCCAGGGGCGGATGACGGCGACCAGGGTTGCTGCGGCTTCATCGATCCAGGTCTCTCGGCCGCTCGGGATGGTCGCTTCTAACTAAAACGGAATCGGAGCTTTTTCCCAAATGGGGGTGTTTTGCGACGTAATATTCGGCCTTTCCGTGCTGGCGGGCCGAGGGCCGGTCAATTGTTCGGCGCCGGCGCCGGGGCGGTTAGGCTGTGCTCATGGCCCACGTTAACGATCCGGCAGTCCTCGAGAAGCTCATGCGCACCAAGGGCCGGTGGGCAATTGTCGGCCTGACCAAGAACCAATGGCGTGCCGCCTATGACACCTCCCTCTTCATCCGCGACCGGCTCGGGATGGAGATCATCCCGGTGAACCTGCCCGGTGATCCCGTCCACGGGGAAACCGGCTACACCACCCTTGCTGACATCCCGGCCGGGAAGCAGCCGATCGACGTCGTGGACTGTTTTGTGAATTCCCAGAAGGTCGGGGCCGTGGTGGACCAGGCAATCGCCGCGGGGGCGGGGGCCGTCTGGATGCAGCTGGGCGTCATCGATGAGGCCGCGGCGGCCCGGGCGAAAGCTGCCGGTCTCGACGTCATCATGAACGCCTGCCCGGCGCAGGACGCCAGGCGCTTCGGCCTCTGACCGACTGCAAAATGTCCGCGCCGGCCTCTAGGCTCGGATCATGGACGCAGCCGTACTCCGCAAGATCTGCCTCGAGTTTCCCGGCTCGTTCGAAGACTTCCCGTTCGGGCCCGAGACGTCTGTCTTCAAGGTGCAGGCTGCCGTGTCCGGCGGGTCCCGGCACGGAGCCAAAATGTTCGCCCTTTCCGCCCTGGACGAGGCCGACCTCTCCGTCAGCCTCAAGTGCGAGCCCGCCCTGGCTGAGCAGTTGCGCGCCGCCCACCCGGAGATCACCGGGGCGTGGCACATGAACAAAAAGCACTGGAACGGCGTGCGCCTCGATGGCTCGCTGCCCGATTCGATGGTGCGCGACATGGTGGAGGACTCCTACGACCTCGTGGTCGCTTCGCTGAGCCGGCGCCAGCAGGAGCAACTGGGCTGGGCGCGGCTTGCCGGCGGGCGACGCTCATGAATCCGCGGATCGCTGCCGGTGAGCTGAACTATAACGGGGTCGGGTCCACGGAACATGGCCCGCCGCCCGCGGACGCCGAATGCCTGGTCACGCACGCCTACCTGGGCGAGGGCGTGGCCACCTACCGGCGCGTGGTGCAGGGGATGCTGACCTGGCAGCTGCAGAAACGGGCCGGCCTGAGGGTCCGTGCGGAGTCCGGCGTCGTGGCCCCCGGCGTGCGTGTGGTGAGCGGATTCGGCGTCGGGCCGTTCCGGATCAACGCGCCGTGCGAAGTCGTCTGGGTCCGCCGTCCGGTGCCGGGGGACACTGCGCAGTCCGCCGGGTTCGGCTACGGGACCCTCCCCGGGCATCCCGTCCGCGGCGAGGAAGCCTTCGAGGTCTCCATCGACGCCCGGGGCCAGGTCCTGATCCGCATCACTGCCTTCGGTGAGCCGTCCAACTGGTTCTACCGAGCGGGCGGCGCCGTGACGGAACGGGCGCGCGGCCACCTGACTTCCCGCTACATTAGGAGTGCCCAGGAACTGGCCGCAGGTGTGAACTGAGAGCAGGCAGCAATGCTGGATCAACAGACCCTAGACCAACTATGGAACTTCGATGACCCCGCGCTGTCTGAAGCGCGTTTCCGGGCAGCGTCCCGGGATCCCGCCTACGACGCCGACGAACGGGCCGAGCTCACCACCCAACTGGGCCGGGCCATCGGCCTGCAGGGCAGGTACGAGGAAGCCGACGCGCTGCTGGACGCGGTCGACGGCGACGAGCCCACCGTGGCTGTCCGGGTGCTGCTGGAGCGCGGGCGGGTGCTGAACTCCGGCGGCCACGCGGAAATGGCCGTGCCGCTCTTGGAACAGGCCGCGGAACTCGCGGACCACCTCGGCGAGGAATTCCTGGCCGTGGATGCCCTGCACATGCTCGCCATTGCCGACCCTGCCCACGCCGAAACCTGGACCCGGAGCGCCCTGGAGTACGCCTCCACGGTGCACGATGAACGGACGAAACGCTGGCTGGTGGCACTGCACAACAACCTGGGCTGGACGCTGCACGACGCCGGCCGCTGCGCCGAGGCGATGGTGGAGTTCCAGCTCGCCGAACAGTGGGCCGAACGTGTCGGCACACCGCAGCAGCAGGAGCAGGCACGCCAGGCGATCCACGCCTGCTGACCCCGCCCTCCCAACTCCAACGCGGGGTCATTCCCGGCCCATAAATGGCGCCGCCATGGGCGCGGTGTGACCTCGCGTTGTCCTGTTGCAAGAATGGTAGGCGAACCATCCCGCCCGCTGCACCCGCCCAAGCCGCTGCACCCACACCCCCGGACCGAAAGGCTCACTCCCGTGATCTTCATTGTCGTCAAATTCAAGGTCAAGCCCGACTGGTCCGAACGGTGGCCCGGCCTCGTGCACGACTTCACCCAGGCCACCCGCCAGGAACCGGGGAACCTCTGGTTCGAGTGGTCCCGCAGCCTGGACGATCCCAACGAATTCGTCCTGGTCGAGGCGTTCAAGGACGACGCGGCCGGGGACCACGTCAACAGCGCGCATTTCAAGCAGGCCATGGCGGACATGCCGCAGGCGCTGCTCGAAACCCCGCGGATCATCAGCCGCCAGCTCGACGGCGAGAGCTGGGACCGGATGGGCGAACTCACCATCTGACCCCGTCGATTGCTCCGTAACCGCCCTTTTGAGGCCCCACAAGGACGGCGACGGAGCAATCGATACGCTTAACTCATGTGGATCGGCTGGATTGAATTCGACGTCCTCCTCGGCGACGTCCATAGCCTGAAGGAGAAGCGCTCGGTGGTTCGGCCGGTGCTCGCAGAGCTCAAGCGCCGCTTCGAGGTTTCCGTCGCGGAGGCCGGACTCCAGGACCAGTACCGGCGGGCCGTCATCGGCGTCGGACTGGTCGCGGCGGACCGCGCGCACCTGGTCGAGGTGCTGGCCGCCGTCGAACGCTTCATGGCGGCGCGCCCGGAACTCGAGCTGCTCAGCGCCCGCCAGCGGGAACTCCGCAGCGACGATTAATCCCCGTCGACTGCTCCGCTGACGCCCTTATGAGGCGTCAAAACGGCACTTATGGAGCAGCGGTTGGGAGGTGTGGATAACTTCTGCGGCGACCACGCGGTTCTGCTCTGATGAAGCCATGAAAACCGCACGGCCGCTGCCGGAAAATCTCCTGGGACGTCCCTTTACCGTTGCCGAAGCGGCGGACGCCGGAGTGTCACCCAAGAGGCTCCGCCACCGCTCACTGGCAGGACTCGGAAGAGGGATTCGGTCCCTGCCGCCGACGCCGGGGCTACCCCTGAGTGTGAGAGTGCGGCCATTCATCGAGGTCAACGAGCGATGCGCCGCGTCGCACCTCACCGCGGCGGAGCTTGGTTCGCTTCCGGCGCGACTAGCGAAGGAGGGACCGCAGATGTACCACTTGATCAGGCCCGAGGGTGCAGCCCACCTCAACCGGCCGCATGTAATCGTTCATCGGATGAAGCTCCACGACGACGAAATCACGATCCATGAGGGGATTCCGGTGACCACCCCGGAGCGAACCTGGCTGGATCTTGCCGAAATGCTGACCGTGGATGAACTCGTCGTGGCCGGCGACAGCTGCGTCCGCGTGCCCCGGCGTGAGCTCGAAGGCAGGGAGTTGCCGCTCTGCAGCCTCGGTGATCTGCAGCGGATGATCGACCGCCATAAGGGAAAGCGGGGAATCCGGCGGGCGCGGGAGGCACTCAAACTCATTCGAGTGGGTTCAGATTCGCCGCAGGAGTCCCTGCTGAGGCTGGCCATGGTTCGGGCCGGCCTTCCGGAACCGGAGCTGAACGTGCCGATTATCGACGACGGCGGAACTAGGCACCACCAGCCCGACCTGTCCTATCGGAAATACCGGATTGGCATCGAGTACGAGGGTGAACTCCACGGCGACGAGGGGCAGATTGTCCGGGACATTGCCCGTTCCGAACGCTACGCGGCCCTCGGCTGGACAGAGATCCGGATCTCGAAGCGGCACATGCCCAATGATGCCAAGGCTGCCGTGGCCAAGGTGCGCGCCGCACTGGTCCAAGCCGGCTGGCGTCCCGGCCGGTGACCCAAACGAATGCTCCGTAACTGCCGTTCTGGGGGTTCAAAAGGGCGGCTACGGAGCACTCGATGGGAGGGGGGAAGGGGACGCTAGCCGAAGTACTTCGGCAGGGTCGCCTCGTGGGCTTCGCGGAGGGCGTCGAGGTTCATGGTCTCGACGCCGGTGATCTCCAGGGTGCCGCCCTCGGCGTCGACAACGCCGATCCGCAGGTGCGGGAAGCCGCGGGCGGTGCACATGTCCTTGAACCGGATCTCCTCGGAGCGGGGCACGGCCACAATGGCGCGGCCCTGCGTCTCAGAGAACAGGGCGGTGAACAGGTCCACGCCGTCGCGGTCCAGGACGTCCTGCAGGGCGATCCGGGCACCGACGCCGTAGCGCAGCGAGGACTCCACGAGGGCCGCCGCGAGGCCGCCTTCGGAGAGGTCGTGGGCGGAGTCCACCATGCCGTCGCGGGAGGCGTTGATCAGGATCTCGCCCAGCGCGCGTTCGGCGTCGAGGTCAACCTTGGGCGGCAGCCCGCCCAGGTGTCCGCGCATGTTGGACCATTCCGAACCGTCCAGTTCCGCCGCCGTTGTGCCGAGCAGGTAGATGGCCTGGCCATCTTCCTTCCAGCCCGACGGCGTACGGCGCGCGACGTCGTCGAACTTGCCCAGCACTGCCACCACCGGGGAGGGGTGGATGGGGGTGGTGCCGGTCTGGTTGTAGAGCGAGACGTTGCCGCCGGTGACCGGGATGCCCAGCACCATGCACGCGTCGGACAGGCCGCGGATAGCCTCGGCCAGCTGCCACATCACGTCCGGATCCTCGGGGGAGCCGAAGTTCAGGCAGTCGCTGACGGCCATCGGCACGGCGCCGGAGGTGGCGACGTTGCGGTAGGCCTCGGCCAGCGCCAGCTGGGCGCCGTGGTACGGGTCGAGGTAGGTGTAGCGGCCGTTGGCGTCGGTGGCCAGGGCCACGCCCAGCCCGGTTTTCTCGTCCACCCGGACCACGCCGGCGTCGTCCGGGAACGCCATGGCGGTGTTGCCGCCGACGTAGCGGTCGTACTGCTGGGTGATCCAGGACTTGTCGCACATGTTCGGGGACGCGACGAGCTCGGTGATGGCGGCGGCGAGCTCGGCGGGTGCGGCCGGGCGGCCGGCGTCCTGCACGGACCCGGTGAAAGCATCGGCCTGCACGGCGTCCTGCCACTCCGGGCGCGCGTAGGGGCGGTCGTAGACCGGACCGTCGTGCGCCACGGTGCGCGGGTCGACGTCGACGATGACTTCGCCTTCCCACGTGATGATCAGGCGGCCGGTATCGGTCACCTCGCCCAGCCAGGAGTACTCGACAGCCCACTTGTCCATGACCGCTTCAAACGCGGCGACGTTCTCGGGGGTTACGACGGCCATCATGCGTTCCTGCGACTCGGACATCAGGATTTCGCCCGGGGTCAGGGTGGGATCGCGGAGCAGGACGGAGGTCAGTTCGACTTCCATGCCGCCGTCGCCGTTGGAGGCGAGCTCGGACGTGGCGCAGGAAATGCCCGCGGCGCCGAGGTCCTGGATGCCCTCCACCAGGGAGCCCTTGAACAGCTCGAGGCAGCATTCGATCAGGACCTTTTCGGCGAACGGGTCGCCGACCTGCACGGCGGGGCGCTTGGACGGCTTTGTGCTGTCGAAGGATTCCGAGGCCAGCACGGAGGCGCCGCCGATGCCGTCGCCGCCGGTGCGGGCGCCGAAGAGCACCACCTTGTTGCCCTTGCCGGAAGCGTTGGCGAGGCGGATGTCCTCGTGGCGCATGACGCCGACGGCCAGGGCGTTGACCAGCGGGTTGCCCTGGTAGACCGAGTCGAAGACCATTTCGCCGCCGATGTTCGGCAGGCCCAGGGAGTTGCCGTAGCCGCCGATGCCGGCGACCGCGCCGTGCATGACGCGGGCCGTGTCCGGGTGGTCAATCGCGCCGAAACGCAGCGGATCCATTACGGCGACGGGGCGGGCGCCCATCGAAATGATGTCGCGGACAATCCCGCCGATGCCGGTCGCGGCACCCTGGTACGGCTCGACGAAGGACGGCGAGTTGTGGGACTCGATCTTGAACGTCACGGCCCAGCCGTCGCCCAGGTTTGTGACGCCGGCGTTTTCGCCGATCCCCACGAGCATGTCCTTCTTCATCTCCTCCGTCACCTTTTCGCCGAACTGGCGCAGGTGGTTCTTGGAGGACTTGTAGGAGCAGTGCTCGCTCCACATCACGGAGTACATGGCGAGCTCGGCGCCGGTCGGGCGGCGGCCCAGCACCTTGATGACCTCGTCGAACTCGTTCTTCTTGAGGCCCAGCTCGGCCCAGGGGAGTTCGACGGCGGGGGTCTTCGCCGCGTTCTCGACGGTGTCGATGTTGAATTTCTTGGTCTCGGTGGCGGTGCCAGCCGTCCGGCCTGTTGACGTCTCCGTCATTTGTTGTCTCCCACGATCTTGTTCAGTACAGAGGTGAAGAAGCCGAGGCCCTCGGTGCCGGAGCCGTTTTCGGGGCCGAAGCCGGCCTCCACTGCGTGCTCCGGGTGCGGCATGAGGCCCACGACGTTGCCCTCGGCGTTGGAGATGCCGGCGATGTCGCGGCGCGAGCCGTTCGGGTTGAAGCCGACGTAGCGGAACACGACCCGTCCCTCCGCCTCCAGCGCATCGAGGGTCTTCTCGTCCGCAATGTACTGGCCGTCCTGGTTCTTCAGCGGCACCGTGATTTCCTGGCCGGCGGCGTAGTCCCGGGTCCACGCGGTGGCGTTGTTTTCCACCCGCAGGACCTGGTCGCGGCACATGAACTTCAGGTGGTCGTTCTTGATCATCGACCCGGGCAGCAGGTGCGATTCGGTGAGGATCTGGAAGCCGTTGCAGATGCCCAGCACGGGCAGCCGGGCGTCCGAGTTGGCGGCGTCGATGATCCTGGCCATCAGCGGAGCGAACCGTGAGATGGCGCCGGCGCGGAGGTAATCGCCGTAGGAGAAACCACCGGGGATGACGACGGCGTCGACGTCGCCCAACGTGGTGTCTGCATGCCAGAGGGCCACCGGGGTGGCGCCGGCCAGGCGCACCGCGCGGACGGCGTCGCGGTCGTCCAGGGTACCGGGGAAGGTAACGACACCGATCTTCGCGCCCGCGAGCCCGCGGGCACCAGGAGCGGCGGCGGTGGTTTCGCCGATCAGGGGGAGTTCAGTCATCTCAGGCCTCGACGACCTCGACGTTGACGACGTCCTCGATGACCGGGTTCGACAGCAGGGTCTCCGCGGCGTTCCGGGCCTGGGCCAGGATCTCTTCGGTCACCTCGCCGTCGACCGTGAGTTCAAAGCGTTTGCCCTGGCGGACAGCGCTGAACGCGGTGAAGCCCAGCCGGGGGAGTGCACCCACGATGGCTTTCCCCTGCGGGTCCAGAATCTCGGGCTTGGGCATGACGTCGACAACGATCCGGGGCATCCGGCAACTCCTGTGCGTGAGCATTTGGGTAAGGGCGCAGCGGAGTGATGCCGTCTCACACCTGTCCCGTTGTGGTGAGGGCTGTTTGGTGAAGACAGCGTGAGAGGGCGCTCCGCGAGCGTGCAAGCCCATTCTACCGGCCACGGTGCGTCCGGCCGCATTCCGGCGGGGGAGTGTGAACGGCGCCCGTTGGGCCGCCGGGACGGCCGGCCGGGACGCTCCCCGGCGGACGGCCTTGTCACGCGGTGTGACCTGCGACGACGCTATGGTCACCCCGGTGCCCCGTCAGTAGCATGTGCGTATGGCTGAGAAATCGAAATCCGTGCTTTTACCCGTTGTCGCTGCCGCCGTGTTCGCCGGCCTCGGGCGGATGGTCCTGCAGAAAATCAAGGCGGACCGGAAGGCCAGGGACAGCAATGTGGCCGGACCCGTCGATGAGAAGACGCGCGCATGGATCAGCGAAGTTGTCCGAACGCCCCGCCAGTAGGGCCCCTGGAAGCGCCCAAAGCCCCAGGAATCGGCAGCTCGTCAGGGCCGTCAGCGCCGCTCCGGTGCGGGCGGTCCTTGATGGGCTGTCGAATTGATTGACTAATTTAGATTTCCCCTATGTGTTCTATGTCATAACTGGCTCTCAGTCTGTACTGTATGAATCGGCTGGTATCCGTCCGGACCGCTAGAGTCTCAGCTCTTGCTCTCCCGCCAGCCGATGAGCCGGCAGCAACGCCGGGACCGTTCCTTATGAAAGGTTCAACCACACGTGAAATCACCAGGAAAGAGCTTCCTTCGAAGCGGGGGACTCCGGAGGGCCGTGGCGCTGACTCTGGGCTTGCCGGTTCTCTTGTCCACAGTCGCGATCGCGCCAGCCATCGCGGCACCTGCCGCGGGCACCACGCCCGCGGCAGTGGCACAGAAGAATCAGGCCCCGGAAAGCTACGCGGACGGCCGCTACATCGTTGTCCTGGCCGAGAAGCCGGCGGCCACGTACGACGGCGGCACACCCGGCTTGGCGGCAACTAAACCGCAGTCGGGCAAAAAACTCGACTCCAAGAGAGCCGAAGTGCAGCGGTACCAGGCGCACCTGGAAAAGAAGCAGGCCGAGGTAGCAGGCCAGCAGAACGTGCAGATCAACCGGCAGTTCACTGCGGCGCTTAATGGCTTCAGCGCGAACCTGACGGCGGATCAGGCCAGCAAACTGGCGAAGGACCCCAGCGTGCTGGTGGTTGCACCCGACACGGAAAACGCTCCTGATTATTCCAGCACCGATTTCCTGAAGCTCAGCGGCCCCAACGGAACCTGGAACACCAAGTTCGGCGGCCAGGATGGCGCCGGCAAGGGCGTCGTCGTCGGTGTCATCGACACCGGCTACACCCCGTCCAGCGCGTTCTTCGCCGGCGACGAGGTCAAACCCCTCGTCGGCCCGGCTGTCGTCGGGGTGCCGTACAAGGACGCAGACGGCAAGATCGCCATGCTCAAGTCCGACGGCGACATCTTCACCGGCGAGTGCCAGACGGGACAGGACTTCGACGGCTCCGCCTGCAACTCCAAGGTTCTGAGTGCCCACTACTTCGCCGATGACTTCCTGCGCACCGTTCCCCCGGCCAGCCGTGCTCCGGAGGAGCTGCTGTCCCCGGTCGATGTCGCCAGCCACGGTACCCACACCGGAAGCACCGCTGCCGGCAACGCCAACGTCGAGACTTTCGTCGACGGCCGCAGCTTCGGCCTGACGAGCGGCGTCGCGCCGGCTGCCAAACTTTCCGTCTACAAGGTCTGCTGGGAAGACAAAGATCCGAACACGGGCGGCTGCTACAGCTCCGCGTCGGTTGCCGCCGTCGAGCAGGCCATCGAGGACGGGGTCGACGTACTGAACTACTCGATCTCCGGTTCCGCGACGTCCGTTATCGACCCGGTCTCGATTGCTTTCCTGAACGCAGCGTCCGTCGGCATCTTCGTCGCCGCCTCGGCCGGAAACTCCGGTCCGACGGCCAGCACCGTCAACCATGGCGGACCCTGGGTTACTACGGTCGCGGCCAGCAGCTTCTCCCAGGAGCTTCAGGGCACGGTTGAATTCGCTGACGGCACCAAATTCCGTGGCGCCAGCATCATGAGCAAAGAGGTAAAGGACGCCGGCGTTGTGCTGGCGGCCAACGCGGCCGCCGCCGCCCCGCCGACGCCAGCCGTGCAGTGCGGTCCCGGCACCCTTGACCCGGCCAAGGTGGCGGGCAAGGTTGTCGTCTGTGACCGCGGCGTTGTTGACCGCGTCGCCAAGAGCGCTGAGGTCGCGCGTGGCGGCGGTGTTGGCATGATCCTGGTGAACTTGAGCAATTCCTCGCTGGACACCGACCAGCACGCGGTCCCCACGGTCCACGTGAACCCGCCGGCCACCGGGGCGATCAAAGCCAAGGTGACGGCTACGCCGGATATCAAGGTTTCCCTGGTCAACAAGGACACCACCGGACTGCCGCTTGAGGCCCAGCCGCAGATCGCCGGCTTCTCCTCCCGCGGGCCGCTGCTGGCCACCGATTCGGACCTGCTGAAGCCTGACGTCGCCGCTCCGGGCGTTGCCGTCCTGGCCGGTGTCTCGCCGATTGGCGCCGACGGCGCGGAGTTCGGCTTTATGTCCGGCACCTCCATGGCGGCACCCCACGTTGCGGGCTTCGGCGCGCTGCTCCTGGGCAAGAATCCGAACTGGTCCCCGGCAACAATCAAGTCCAGCATGATGACGACGGCAAGCAATGTCGTGAACGCCGATGGCTCCAAGAACACGGACGTCCACGCCACCGGCGCGGGCCAGGTGGACCCGGCACGGATGGTCGATCCGGGCCTCGTCTACGACGCGAACGAGGAGGACTACTGGAAATTCATCCAGGGCACCGGGATCAACCTCAACCTGCCGTCCAGCACGCTGCCGCGGGACATGAACGTCGCGTCCTTCTCGCTGGGCAACCTCGCCGGCAAGATCGAGGTCACCCGCACGGTTACCGCTCTGACCCCGGGCATCTACAAGGTCAAGGCCAATGTGCCCGGCATCAAGGTCAGCGTTTCTCCTGCGGCCCTGAACTTCAAGGCCGCCGGTGAAAAGAAGACCTTCAAGGTCAGCTTCGAGAACAAGAGCGCGGCGCTGGGCGAGTTCGCCATGGGCTCACTGAGCTGGGAGGGTGCAGGCAAGACCGTCACCTCGCCGATCTCAGTCCGGCCGCAGTCCGCTGTGGCCGCCAAGGATGTGCTCCTGAGCACGGACTCCGGCACCGGCTCGGGCGACATCAGCGTTGTTTCCGGCACCGACAAGCCGATCAGCATGACCCTGGACGGCCTGTCGAAGGCGGATTCCACTGCCGTGGAGCTGATCCCGGGAGCCTTCACAGGCCGCGCCAATGCCTCTACCTTCGTCAAGACCGTGCAGGTCCCGGCCGGCGCTCCGCTGGCCAAGTTCTCGGTCTTCTCCGCTGACCCGGACTCGGACTTCGACATGTGGGTGTCCACCCCCAGGGGCGTCGAACAGGTCGCCACAGCGTCGGCCAGCGAGACGCTGTCGATCCCGAACCCGGCCGCCGGCTCGTACACGATCTACGCGAACCTGTACTCCAGCCCGGACGGCAAGGCCCGTAAGGCAAGCGTCGACGCCGCGGTCCTGGGTGCCAACGAGAACAACGCGACGGTCACGCCGAACCCGCTGGTGCTGCCCAACGGTGAAACGGGAAAGATCACGCTGAACTGGACCGGTCTTAAGCCCGGCTCCTACATCGGCCGGATCATCTTTGCCGGCGCCAGCGAGCCGACCTTCGTCACTGTGCTGGTGAACGCCGCCGGCGCGGCTTCGGTGGCGCCGACGTCGGACGGTCCAGCACAGCAGTCCAAGGTCCAGAACCAGGAGCTTGAGCGCCCCAACAACGCCATCTAGGCGAAACTGCAACCCTGACAGCAAAGGCAATGGCCGGCGGTTCCACCGCCGGCCATTGCGTTTTAAATTGCCGGGCCAAGTTCTCGTTCAGGCTGCAGCCGGCGGCAGCTCAGATTGCCCCGGTGGACCCCGCGACCCCGCCCAGTAGCGGCGCCATGGCACGCCAGCGCGCGATCTCGCAGCCATCGGTGCGGCTGAACGTGCTGTGGACTTCCCGGCCCCGGAACCAGCCCGTCACCTCGGCGACCTGGGGACCGCCGTATTGCTGGGTGCACATCTTCGGCGGACCTGGCTTGGGGAAGAAGATGTCCTCCCCGTGCTCCGTCACTGCCGCGAGGGCTGCTGCGGAATCCGGCAGAGTGCACCCTTCGGCCAGGGTTCCGCCCGTGGCCTCCAGCTGGAACACGTATTCCGGGGCGCCCGGGGCGTCGGTCAGGCGGACGGTGAGCTCGATCTCGTGGCGGCTGTGACTTTCGTGCGTGGCGGTCATTGTTGTCCTTCCGTGCGTTCCGCGGCGGGCCCGGAAGCCGCCAACTCGAGCAGGGGCGTAAGCTCCCGCAGCAGCCTTTGCCGCAGTTCCTGCGATTCGGCGGCAAAGGAGCGCTGGTATTCAACGTACTCGGCCTTGCCCTCGGGCGTTTCAATCAGGATGGCGGGATAGCCCCACTCTGTCAGATCATAGGGGGATGCCTGCATGTCCATGGCCCTGATCCGCCAGGAGAGCTCGAAGCAGTCCATGACCAGTTCACTGGGCAGTAGCGGGGCCAGCTTGTAGGCCCACTTGTACAGGTCCATATTGGCGTGCAGGCAGCCGGGCTGCTCGATCGTCCGCTGGTTCTCCCGGCTTGGCCGCAGCCTGTTCAGCGGCACCGCGTCGGGAGTGTAGAAGCGGAAGGCGTCGAAGTGCGAGCAGCGGATCCGGTTCTCCTCGACCACCTCGTCGGTCCGTCCGGAACCGAGCCGGAGCTGCAGATACTCGTGCCGGAGTTCGAATTTGTCCTGCCGGTAGACCATTGCCCATTCATGCAGCCCGAAGCAGCCGAACTGGGCGGGCCGCGCCGCTGTTCCGGCCAGGATGATGCCGGCGAACTGCACGGCGTCCCGCCGGTCCCGGAGGAACGCTTCGACGTCGACCGCAACGGCGGGGGGGCCCGCCGGGAGCCCCGCAGCGGCGAGGTCACCGCCGTCGGGCGTGCGGTAGTACTTCCAGCCGGCGCGCTCCGCCACCGCGGGACCGGAGAGTACGACGCCGGCACCCGGGTGCCAGCGCGCCAGCTGGCCGGGCTTCTGGGTGTAGTAGGTGAAGAGGAAGTCCTCGACGGGGTGCTTCTTGCCGGCCGACCGCCGGGCCAGGTAGGGCTCGGCGTAGCGCCGGACGCGCGCCTGGTGGGCGGCCTGGCGCGGCAGCCAGGATTCCTGCGTGAGGTGCTGCAGCTTAGACAGCCCCGCCGGTCGAGCCAAGGACATCCTTGGCGGCGTTCCAGGCGGAGATCTCGCAGCCGTCACGCAGGCTGAAGGTCGCCTCGACCGGCTGGCCGTCCACGACGCCGGTCACCGTCGCCTCTTGCGGTCCGCCGTACTGCTGCGTGCAGGCCCGGTCCGTTGGCCGGGGCTCCGGGCTCAGGAGCGCCGCGTCGTTCTTGACGGCGGTGCAGGCTGCGGCGGCGTCGGGATGCTGGCTCTCGGCGGCCGGGACGCCGGCCACGCAGACCAGGGTGAAGTTCGACGGCGTGCCGGACTCGGACGGTTTGACCATAATTGCCAGTTCGGCATTTCCCTGGCCGGGACCGGACGTAACCGGGGCCGCAGACGGCGAGGGGGCGGGAGTTTTCGTCTCGGCGTCCGGCGGGAGGGTGGCCGACGGGCTGGCCGCGCTCGTCGGGGCGGACGCCGTGGGCGACGGCGATGGCGCGGCTCCCGGCGAGCAGGCTGCCAGTCCGGCAATCGCCATCAGAACGATCGCTGCATGACTGAATTGCTTGCGCATGAGACGTCCTCCCGTGTTTCGCCCAGTCTACCGCCGCGTCGCGTTCCCGGCAGCGGTCTTTGTGGCTGCAATCAGGCCCATCATGGCGGCGTGCAGTTCACCAACCTGTTCGCGGGTCAGGCCCAGCAGGTCCATCATGGTTCCGGGCACAGCGGTGGCCTGCTGCCGCAGCGCCGCGCCGAGCGGTGTCAGATCCACGGCAAGGGTCCGTTCGTCGCCCGGCACCCGCTGGCGCGTGATGAGCCCGGCCGTCTCCAAGCGGCGCAGCAGGGGCGAGATGGTTGCCGGCTCCTGGGCGAGGGCCTCGCTGATGTCCCGAACGGAGCGGGGGCTGGATTCCCAGAGACACAGCATCACCAGATACTGGGGGTGCGTCAGCCCAAGATTCTCCAGCACCGGTTTGTACGCGCCGACGACGCTGCGGGAGGCCACGGTCAGGGCAAAGCAAAGTTGGTGTTCGAGCAGGAGATCGTCCTGGGTTCCCTCGGCCATTTCCGCCACTGGACCCTCCTTTGGATAGTTAGTACACTAATGATTAGCGTACACTGGTTGAATCGTCAGGTTCAAAGGAGTGGATAGTGATGGCCAGGGACAAAGCGGAAAGCGCCTCGCAGAGGTTCATGCGCGCAATGGGCAAGATCCGGATGATTCTCGGACCGGCCAACCGCAGCGCCCTTGGACACGAAATGACGGAACAGAACCGCCAACTCCTGGTCCAGCGGGAAGCCGAAACCCAGCAATGGGAGACCCTCCACCGTCCCGACGGCAGCACCTATGTTGTGCCGCGCAACCCCGAGGACAAATCGCTGCGCTAGAGCCCCTGCTCAGCGGGGTGCGCCCATGCCAATTCCCGGCGTCGGGCGTAAAATAAGGACACTGGCACCAGCACTCAGCCGCGGCCGATCCCCGCGGCCCGGACGCTGGAGAGGGGGTGGGAATTATGGCACTTGCACTCAGAAAGATGGCACTCAGGCAGCACCTGCACCCGTCGTCCTGGGCGCGCTTCCTGTTCGGCCCTGCCTCGCGCGGAGATTACGCGGCGCCGGTCGTGCACCGGCGTGACGACTTCGAGCAGGCCTCGGAGGTGGAACTTGCCGGTTTCGAAGTGGAGACCGACGCGCAGGGACACCACTACGCAGTCCGAAAGGAAGACCTCCCGAAAGAGGAAGTCTGAGCAAGCCCCCGCGAGGGCATAATAAAAGGGAGCGGCACAGGCCGCTCCCTCCGTCAGTTAATTCGTGGTGCAGTCCGCGCCGGGGCGGCTCAGCGGCCGGTGCCGCCGTAGACCGTGGCCTCGTCCTCGGTGTCCAGGTCGAAGGCCTTGTGGATGGCGCGGACGGCGTCGTCGAGCAGGTCCGCGTGCGTTACGACGGAAATCCGGATCTCGGACGTGGAGATCATGTTGATGTTGATCCCGGCCTCGGAGAGGGCGGCGAAGAACCGCGCAGAGACGCCCGGGTGGGAACGCATCCCGGCGCCAATCAGCGAGAGTTTGCCGATCTTCTCGTTGTATTCGATGGTTTCGAAGCCGATCCGGTCCTGCGCGGCGTGCAGGGCGGCGAGGGCATCGGCGCCCTCGACGATCGGCAGCGTAAAGGAAATGTCGGTCTTGCCGGTGCCGTGGGTGGACACGTTCTGGACGATCATGTCGATGTTCGAGTGCGAGTCCGCGATGACCTGGAAGATCGCCGCCGCCTTGCCGGGGATATCCGGAACTCCGACCACCGTGACCTTGGCCTCGGAACGGTCGTGGGCAACACCGGAGATGATTGGCTGCTCCAAGGCAACTCCCTCGTGGGTTGTGATCTTGTCGTCGGCGCTGGGGAGGACCCAGGTGCCTTCGTTCTGGCTGAATGAGGAACGGACGTGAAGCGGAACACCGAACCGGCGGGCGTACTCGACGCAGCGCAGGTGCAGGATTTTGGCGCCGGACGCCGCCAGCTCGAGCATTTCCTCGCTGGAGATCCGGTCGATCTTCCGGGCGGACGCGACCACGCGCGGATCGGCGGTGTAGATCCCGTCGACGTCGGTGAAGATTTCGCACACGTCGGCGTCGAGGGCTGCGGCGAGGGCGACCGCCGTCGTGTCCGAGCCGCCTCGGCCCAGGGTGGTGATCTCGTTCGTGGTGCGGCTCATGCCCTGGAAGCCCGCGACGATCGCGATGTGTCCCTTGTCCAGGGCGGTGCGGATGCGGTGCGGGTCGACGTCGATAATCCGGGCCTTGCCGTGGATCCCGTCGGTGATCATGCCCGCCTGGGATCCGGTGAAGGACTGGGCCGAGGCGCCGAACTTGTTGATGGCCATGGCGAGCAGGGCCATCGAGATGCGCTCCCCGGCGGAAAGGAGCATGTCCATTTCACGGGCCGGGGCGGAATCGGTGACCTGGGACGCGAGGTCGAGAAGTTCATCGGTGGTGTCGCCCATGGCGGAGACGACGACGACGACTTCGTCGCCGGCGTTCTGGGCATCCACGATCCGCCGGGCTACCCGCTTGATGCCCTCGGCGTCGGCCACGGAGGAGCCGCCGAATTTCTTCACCACAAGGTGCTTGGTGGCAGCGGCAGAGACGGGCAGCACCTGGGGCTGCGGTCCGGGGTGGACTTCGGTAGTGGGCAAACTCATGCGCGCACCCTCACTGGATCATCGGGGTTCTGGGCCAAGCAACCAAACGGCGCGACGGCGTAACTTCTCAGCCCAGTTTATCGCCGGCTGCCTCCGAGCGATGAATTGTGACCGAATCTCCGCCAACTACTTGATTCCACACGGAATTCTGCCCCGTAGGATCGGAGATGGCATAGCGGTATCGATCGGGGGATAGGTGCGCGGTACATGGCAGCGATCAGCGAGATTTCCGGCGGGCAAGACCGGGCACGGGATTTGACCGGCGGAATCGCCGCGACGGCTGTGAGCCGTAGCTTCGGCACCGTCCACGCGGTGGTGAATATGGATTTTCATGCCCCGGCCGGGAAGGTGACCGCGCTGATCGGGCCCAATGGCGCCGGGAAAACCACCCTCCTGCTGATGTTGGCCTCGCTGCTGGCACCGGACTCCGGTGCCGTTACGGTGGGCGGGTTGGATCCCGCCCGCAGCCGCGCAGAAGCGCGGCTGCGGGTCGGCTGGATGCCGGATACCTTGGGCGTCTGGGAGTCGCTGACCGCACGCGAGATCCTCACCCAGATGGCACGGTTCTACGGGATACCCAAGGCGGACATCGCGCCGCGGGTGGCGGACCTGCTGGGCCAGGTCCGGCTGACGGAACTGGCCGACCAGCCCGCGCGGGTGCTTTCCCGGGGCCAGCAGCAGCGGCTCAGCCTGGCGCGCGCCCTCATCCACGATCCCTCGGTACTGCTCCTGGATGAGCCCGCCTCCGGCCTCGACCCGGGCTCACGCGTTGAACTGCGGGTCATGTTGCGGCAGCTCGCCGCCGCCGGCAAGGCGGTGGTGGTGTCCTCCCACGTCCTGAGCGAGCTCGATGAGATCGCCGACGGTGCTGTGTTCGTCAACCAGGGCCGCACCGTGCGGCAACAGACCGTGGAGGAAGCGGCGGCCGGCGGCCGGCGCTATGCCATTCGCGCCGCCGACGGCCGGGCCCTGGAAGCAAAACTCACCCAGCTGGGGATGGCATTCCGCCCGGAAACCGGCCGGCAGCCCGCAGTCAGCCTGTTCCTGAGGAATGATGTCGATGCAGCCCGGCTGCTTCGGGAGTTGGTGCTGGCCGACATCGAAGTGACCTCGTTCGCCCCGGCGTCCGGGGCCCTGGAAGAGACCTACCTGAACCTGGAGGGGGAGCGACGATGAGCCAGTCCACGGAAAGCCCTCCGGCCGGCGGCGGGTTGCCGCCCCGCCCGGCCGGGCACGCCGGAGCCCTGCGGTATACGGCGGCGGTCCGCGACGTCGTCGTCCTGGAGCTCAAGCAGAGGCTGAGGTCACGCGGCTGGTACATCATGCTGGCCATCTGGTTTGCACTCACAGCTGTGGTCACGTGGCTGACCTGGGCGAGCTGGAACGCCAACCAGCAATTCCAGCGTGACTTTGGGGGCGTGTCGCCCGCGCTGCCGAATGGTCCGGGATCCATGATCTTCGAAGTTGTGCTGGCGTTCGTGTTGCTCTTCGCGCTGCTTGTGGCTCCGGCGCTCTCCGCCAACGCGGTTAACGGCGACCGTGCCGGGGGCACCCTGGCCATTTTGCAGGTCACACTGCTGACACCCGGCCAGATCCTGTGGGGCAAATTCTTCGCTGCGTGGTTTGCCGCCCTCGCTTTTCTTCTCACCAGCATCCCATTCCTGGTCTTCGGCGTGGTCCTTGGCGGCATGACCGCTGGCCACGTGCTGGTGGCGCTGCTGATGCTGACGCTCGAAGTGGGCGTGGTGTGCGCCGTGGGAGTGGGTATATCGGCGCTGGCTGGGCGGCCGCTGTTCTCCATCGTCATCACGTATCTGGCAGTTGCGGGATTGGTTGTTGGCACCTTGATTGCGTTTGGACTCGGGTTGGGTCTGACCCAGGGCACGGTGCGGGCCAATGAGGCGGTGTCACCAGGCTTCCAGCAAGCGACGCCGGAGGAAGCCGCGCCGGCCTACACCTGCACCGGACCGCTCCGGGATCAGCCGGCCGCCCACACCGAGCGGATCGCCTGGCTGCTTGCCATGAATCCCTATGTGGTGGTGGCTGATGCCATTCCCTACCCGGATCGCAGCGCGGAGCCTTTCTACTACTCCGGCGGCACCATCGAGTCCATCAGCCAGGGCGCGCGCTATGCCCTGGCCGGTCCTGAGCAGACCTACCCGTGCGCTAACGGCGAGCCAAAGGCTCCGTACCTGCAGCAAACGTCACCACTGTGGCCGCTGGGACTGGGGATGCAGGTTCTGCTGGCGGCGCTCCTGATGTGGCTCGGCTGGCGGTCACTCCGCACTCCGGTTCGCCGGCTGGGTCGCGGCACACGCATCGCCTGAGGGCTGAACCCGCTGCTCCCATCACGGGGTCTTAAGCCGCGGGCGGCTTAAGTGAGGGCGTTGCGCCGGCCCTCGAAGGCGCGGCCGAGGGTGACCTCGTCGGCGTATTCGAGGTCTCCGCCCACCGGCAGCCCTGACGCCAGCCGGGTGACGGCGATGCCAATCGACTTGAGCATCCGCGCGAGGTACGTAGCCGTGGCCTCGCCCTCGAGGTTGGGGTCCGTGGCGATGATGATTTCCTGGATGGCGCCGTCGTTGAGCCGGGTGAGGAGTTCGCGGATCCTGAGCTGCTCGGGGCCGATGCCGGCAATGGGATTAATCGCCCCGCCGAGCACGTGATAGCGGCCCCGGAACGAGCGGGTGCGTTCGACGGCGAGCACGTCTTTGGATTCCTCGACGACACAGATAATCGAGGGGTCCCGGCGGGGGTCCCGGCAGATGTTGCAGAGTTCCTGCTCGGTGACGTTGCCGCACACCGTGCAGAATTTGACCCGTTCCTTGACCGTGGTGATGGCATCCACAAGGCGCTTCATGTCCTGCGGGTCAGCCTCGAGGATATGGAAGGCCAGCCGCTGGGCGGACTTGGGCCCGACTCCGGGAAGGCGTCCGAGCTCGTCAATCAGCTCTTGAACTGCACCTTCGTACACAATGTCCTCGTTCGGTTGGGGTGGTGTCGGCGGAGCGCCGCGGGGTGGGACGGCTAGGAGCGGGGAGCCAGCGGGCTTCCGTCAAGCGACCGCTCCTCGACCAGCTTTCCGCCGAGGATACGCTCGACGGCGGCCCGGCCGAACACGCCGGACTCCTCGATGGTTTCGTCGTCCGCGCTTGGGATGTCCTGCACATAAACGGTGGTGGCAGCCGCTGCCCGGGCCGGAGCCTTGGCCCGACCGGCTTCAGCTTCCGGGCTGTTGGACAGCCGCTGGTAGAGGCTCTGCCGGCCCGTCGCGGTCGGCGCGGCCGGGGACACGGGCTCCGCCGGGGGTGCAGCTGCTGGCGCGGCCGACGGCGCAGCTGCCGATGGTGCAGCTGCCGACGGTGCTGCCAGCGGTGCAGCGGTTGCTGAGACCGGAAGCGATGCGGCGCCGACCGACACCAAATCCGCGGAACCTGCCCAGCTGTTCGAGGAGGACGCGACAGGCTCGTAGGAGGCCGACGCCGACACGGCCGCGGCGTACTGCGGGATCTGGGCCGCCGCAGGTTCGTAGTGCGGCGGATCGGGCTCCGGGGTGGGCTCCGGGGTCTCGGACCTATCCGCCGGGTAGCCCCCGATGTTCGAGTCCGTGCCGATCGCCCAGATTCCTGGGGACTGCTCGACGGCACGGGCCCAGGGGTCGTTGGCGGTGTCGGGCGCCTCAGGGGTGGGGGCCTTGGCCGGCGCCGTTGTGGATCCTGCGCCGGAACGCGCGGGCGCGACGGCTTTCTTGCGGGCGGGCGCGGCGGCGGCCGGCTGGGGTGCCCTCGCCGGGCCGGGGGCGGAGGGGTCCCAGTCCATGGGCGGTTCCTCATCCAGCGGCGGCGCGTCCTCGTCGCGGGGCGGTCCCCAGTCGCCGTCGGAGTAGGCGTAGGATCCGGCAGGCTCCGCGAAGGTGCTTTCCTGGTCGCTGACGGCCGGGCCTGCCGGTGCCGGGGCGGGTACCTCGTGGGGGGCTGGAGCGGGAGCTGCCGGCGCCGGGGGAGCAGGGGCCGGTGCCTGGGCACGAGTGGCTGGCGTGACGGGAACCATTGCGGGGGCCGCCGCGGGCTGAACCGGTCCGGGTTGAACTGTTTGGGGCAGAGCGGGTTCGGTTCGGTCCGGGGCGGCGGCCGGGCTAAGGCCCCAGTCAGCGTCGGTGGACGTCGCCGGGACGTCCGGACTAGCGGGTGCTTTTGGGTTTGGCTCAGAGCTCGCTGCGCTGTTGCTTCCGCTGGCCACCGCATTGATCTGGCATTCGATGCCGATGGTCTTGTGGATCGCCTGGCGCAGGTTCTCGGAGTGATCCGCCCGGCCGAAAGCGCCAGCCAGCCCGGTGGTGGTGAAGGCGAGTGTCAGGACATGGTCTTCGAAGTGGCCCACCTGGGCGTTCGGTTCGACGAGGGCCCACGTGCTCCGCTTGATTTTGCTCAGCGTCTGCAGGATCTCCGGCCAGGCCCTGCGGAGGACCTCGACGTCGGGCCCGGAACCGGTGATCGGCGCCGCGGCGGGTGTGGCATCAGGGGCGGCGGGCAGGCCGGAAGCAGGGGCGGGGGCCGGCGGGATCTGGGCCGGGGCGGACGGACCCTGGCCGGATGGAGCCTGGTTGGATGGGGCCGGGGAGGCAGGCGCCGGGCTGGATGGGGCCGGGGTGGCAGGCGCAGCGGTGGCCGGCGCCGGCCGTGCCGGCACTGATGCCCGCGGCTCGGAGGCCATTTCCGCAGTAGCTCGGTTGGCCGCGGCAGATTCATCGACCGGCCAGTCACCGGTGCTGACGCGAGGCGGTGTGAGGGTGTCCCGGCCCGCCACGGTGCCGCGCGCAGGTTCCACGGCAGGCGCGGGTGGTGTCGCCGCCGCCGCCGCAGCGACCGGAGGCGCAGCGGCCGGAGTAGCGGCGGCAGGTGCGGGGGTCGCCGGCGCGGGAGCGGCCATGGCGGGAACGGCTGGGGTCTGAACAGCGGGCGCCGCGGAAGGAGCGGCGACGTCGTTCCCGGCGTAATTCAGCCGGCGTTCCACCCTGTCAATCCGGGCCGCGATGCCACGCTCGGTCTGCTCGGCGGAGGGCAGCAGGATGCGGGCGCACAGCAGTTCGAGGTGCAGGCGCGGCGAGGTGGCGCCGGTCATCTCGGTCAGGGCGGTGTTGGTGATATCGGCCGCCCTGGACAGCTCGGCCGCGCCCAGGTTATGGGCCTGGTTCTGTAGGCGCGCGATCTGGTCCGCGGGCAGGCCGCGGAGGATTGACTGGGCACTTTCCGGCAGGGCCTGGACGATGATGAGGTCCCGGAAGCGTTCGAGCAGGTCCTCGACGAAGCGGCGGGGGTCATGCCCGGTCTGGATGACCCGGTCCACTGCGCGGAAGACAGTGGCGGCGTCGGACGCTGCCACCGCCTCCACCACGTCGTCGAGCAGCGAGGCATGGGTGTAGCCCAGCAGCGCGACGGCGAGTTCGTAGTTCAGGCCCGACGGTCCGGCGCCCGCCATGAGCTGGTCCAGAACGGACAGGGAGTCACGGACAGAACCGCCGCCGGCGCGGATGACAAGCGAGAGCACACCGGGGGCGACGGGGACGCTTTCCTGCGTGCAGAGCAGCTCAAGGTACGCCATCAGCGGTTCCGGCGGCACGAGCCGGAACGGGTAGTGGTGCGTGCGGGAGCGGATGGTGCCGATGACCTTGTCCGGCTCCGTGGTGGCGAAGATGAACTTGATGTGTTCCGGCGGCTCTTCGACGATTTTGAGCAGCGCGTTGAAGCCGGCGGAGGTGACCATGTGGGCTTCGTCGATGATGAAGATCTTGTAGCGGTCGCGGACGGGGGCGTAGGTGGCCCGTTCCCGCAGGTCCCGGGCGTCGTCAACGCCGCCGTGGCTGGCGGCGTCAATCTCGATCACATCGAGGGATCCGGAGCCGCCGCGGGCGAGTTCAACGCAGCTGGGGCACGTGCCGCAGGGGGTGTCGGTGGGGCCCTCGGCGCAGTTCAGGCAGCGGGCCAGGATCCGGGCAGACGTGGTTTTTCCGCAGCCGCGGGGGCCCGAGAACAAGTAGGCGTGGTTGACGCGGTTCTTGCGCAGCGCCGTCATAAGCGGCTCGGTGACGTGTTCCTGCCCGATAACGTCCGCGAACGAATCTGGGCGGTATCTACGGTAAAGAGCGGTTGTAACAGTCACAGCTAAACCCTACCAATCGGCACAGACATAAAAGACCCCTCATGCACCCGCCAGAGCCCATTTACCCTTGCTACCTTCCGGTCCTGGGGGAGTTCAACAGGATGACGCCACATGAGGGGCCGTCAGCAACTTTACCCGACGATTGGGTGTGCCCCGAATCGGGCACCCGGGGCCCTGCAAATCCCGGAGGGACATGCCCATTCCTGGTGCCCGGGAGTGGGCACAACAGGACTATGCCCAGTTCCCGCGGCCGGGGCGGGGCATGTCCCGTGGCGAGGGGTCCCGGCGGGCCCGGGGGTCAATTGGGCGATGCCGGGAAGTTCAGGTAGTCTAGTATCTGCTTTTGATTCAGAAGCTACTGGAGAATTCGCCTAGCGGCCTATGGCGCACGCCTGGAACGCGTGTTGGGTTAACGCCCTCGGGGGTTCAAATCCCCCATTCTCCGCGTTTGGCCCCGGTCCCATGGACCGGGGCCTTTTTGCGCCTTGGACCCTCAGCCCTCAGCGCCCCCTGCGGTGGTACGTGGGGTTACGTTCAATTCTCCTGTCCGGTGGCCCAGCCTGCGGAGCCGGTCCCGGGCGGCCTTTTCGCTGGGCCCCATCCGGCCCAGGGCAAGGTGGACGACGCCGAGGGTCACCTTGGTGGCCAGTCGGACCGGCAGCGGGATGGGGCCGAAGTGTGCCGTCCGGAGGCCCAGCAGCTCACGGTATTTGGGTTCCAGGGTCGCCACGGCCGCAGCGAACAGCACCCGGTACCCGGGTCTGAGCCCGGGGTGGAGCGGCGGATTGCGGATGAATGCCACCGTCTCGGCAACCCTTTGGTCGGAGCGGAGCTCGCCGGCGTCGTACCACTGGTCCAGCTGCCGGCGCATCGCCTGCTCGGTCAGCGGCGGGGATTCCACCCCCATCAGCTCCCCGGCCCGAGCCCACTCGCGCACATAGGCATCTGGGCCGCCGGGTATCGGCCTGCCCCAGATCTTGTGCGCCGAAAGGAACGCGTCGGTGAAGGAGATATGCACCCAGCGGAGCAGCTCCGGGTCGTTTGCTGCATAGTTGCGGACGGCGCCGTGCCCGTCCACATACTCCCCACGCACCGTTCCATGCAGCCGGAGCACCCAGCCGGAGGCCGCGCGGGCCGCGGCGGTTGAACCGTAGGAGACCGTGAAAATCCACCGGATCGTTCCGGCCAGGCGGCCCAGCGGATCCTCTCGGAAGCGGGAGTGGTCGTGGACGCCGGCCAGCGCGCCGGGATGGAGCGCCTGCATCAGCAGGGCGCGGATGCCCGCCACGATCGTCGGCATGCCACCATGGACGGCCCAGACGGCGGAACCCGGCAAGTGGTAGCCAACATCGTCGCCTTCTGCCAGATGTGGCACCCACTCCGGCACGGCGTCCCGGGTCCCCGTGAACGTGTGCTTGAGCTCGCCCTGCCACTCCCTGAGGATGTTGCGCATACGCCATTCTCGCGCACCTGTGCTCCGCCCCGATACTTGGCCCAATACCTAGTACTACTCGCCAGCCACTTGAGTTTGAAAGAGGGTAGGTTTTACCGTTCCCACGGGCCTTCCGGCTGTGGTGCCATAAGAACGTGAGTCCGCAATCTTGGGGACTGGCGGACCGGATGCGGGAGTCACATCGTGGGAAAACACTGGGGAAACTCATCGAGTGAAAAAGCCATCAGAGCAAGGATCATTGCAGCGCGCTGTCTGTCCGGGGGATTTTGCCTCTCGTTGGCGGTTCTGACTTTCGGCGCCCAGGGATTGTCTGGCGGTGTCGCCCCTGTTTTGCCTTCCCCGTTGTTGGCTTCCGGCGTCGTGGGCCCGGGCATTTTGAATCCGGGCACTGCCGACGCTCTCGCCGCCGACGCCGCCGGCGCTGGGGCCCCGTCGACGGCAGCTCTGACCGCTGACGCACTTGCCCTGGTCGCCTACAGCCGCTCAACGGTTGAGACAACGTCAAAGGACGGCGTCCCCGGGGAGCTTAACGTGGCCTCCGCCGGACTGAAGCGGCCCGCAGAAGGCTTCCTGATGGCGCCCCTCGAATCACTTCACGAAACTTCTCCGTTCGGGTTGCGGACCAGCCCGATCACGGGGTCATCGGGAGAATTCCACTGGGGCCAGGACTACGCTGCAGCCTGCGGAACGAGGGTCTATTCGGCCGACGCTGGAGTCGTGCGGGCTGTCGGCTGGCACCCGTGGGGTGGCGGAAACCGTGTGGAGATCGACCATGGCAACGGGCTCATTACCACCTACAACCACCTTGAGGCGATCGCCGTTAAGAAAGGCGACTCGGTGCGGGTGGGCGAGGTCATTGCCCGGGTGGGAACGACCGGATCCTCCACCGGCTGCCACCTGCATTTTGAGACCATCCTGAACGGCTCCCATAAAAACCCGCATGACTGGGTCCTGCTTCCCATCGTGCAGACGGATCAGCTCGGCACCTTCGAGATGACCAGTTACGCGCCCGACGCCGGCCTGCCGTCCAACACCTCCCTTGGCTGGGCTATCCCGGGCTCCCGTGACGGGCGGCACGAAGTCACCGGGGGCGCCCAGGAAACGCGCGTCGCCGCGGTGCTGGGGACTCCCGGGACGCCCTACTTCACTTCCGCAGCCACTCCCACGCCGTCCATCTGGGACGCGCTGTCGCCCACGAGGACGAGGTCGGGCACTCCAACGCTCGAGTCCAGTTGGCCCTCGAGCGGTTCCTCCAGCGAGACCACCACGCCCGGAGAATCGCAGCTTCCCAGCGGCACTCCCGACCCCAGCGACACCCCGACTTCATCGGCGCCAGGCACCTCGGTGCCGCCGCCACCGCAATCGCCGACGCCGACCCCGGAGCCCACCGCGCCGCCGTTGCCGCCGCCACCGTCGAGCGAGGAACCCCCGGCCCCACCGCCTACGCAGGAGCCCACGCAGGAACCGGCCCCGCCGCCTGTGGCGGATCCGGTGCTGCCCCCGCCGCCACCGCCGCCTGTGGTGGAACCGGTGCTGCCCCCGCCCCCGCCGCCGCCTGTGGTGGAACCGGTGCTGCCCCCGCCCCCGCCGCCGCCTGTGGCGGAACCGGTGCTGCCCCCGCCCCCGCCGCCGCCTGTGGCGGAACCGGTGCTGCCCCCGCCGCCGCCGCCGCCGCCGCCGCCGGCCCCTGAGCCAGTGCCAACGTCGGAACCTGCGCCGCCTGCACCGACGGAGTCCACCGGGACGTCGGTGACCACGGACCCGTCGCTGGCTCCTGGCCCGTAGCGGGCACAAACCCATACCCTCGCGCGTTGGTACCGAATGACTGTCGTGACCAATTCCGGAACATCGTGCCCGGACACGACCTTCTTGAACGACTTCGCGAGGAAACCAGCCATGACCGCTCTGCACAGCATTCCGCTTACCCTCATCGACGGCACAGGCACCGACTTTGGCCGCTTCAAGGGCCAGGTGGTGCTGGTGGTGAACGTCGCTTCACAGTGCGGTTTCACGCCGCAGTACGCCGGCCTCGAGGCGCTTCACAACAAGTTCCGGGAGCAGGGCTTCCAGGTGCTCGGCGTCCCCTGCAACCAGTTTGCCGGCCAGGAGCCAGCGGCCGACGCCGAGATCGCCGAGTTCTGCGAACGGAACTTCGGCGTGACCTTTCCCCTGACGACCAAAGCCGACGTCCGCGGAAAGAACCAGCACCCGCTCTATGCTGAGCTCACAAATTTCAAGAAGGGCCTCCTGCCAGGACTGGTGAAGTGGAACTTCGAGAAGTTCCTGGTCAACCGCGACGGCGAGGTGGTGGCCCGTTTCGCTCCGACGGTGGAACCCGACTCCCCGGAGGTTATTGAAGCCGTCGAGGCCGCGCTTAGCTGAGAGTCGGCTTTCAGAGCGCAAGAGGACAACGGCCCCTATCCATAAGTATGCTTACCGTCCTAGACTGGCCGGACCTTCCAAATGAACCGGGCACCCCCGTATGGCTCACGCGCGTGCGCGTTTCGGCTGCGGGGCCGCAGTAGCCCGGGGACGGTGTATCAACTCGCTTCGTGAATCACAACTGGACGCTCATCTTGGGGGTCCGTGAAACCAGGAGGAAAGTGATGACAGGGAACAAAGCCGTTGCCTACAAGGGTCCGGGCAAGGTCGAACTGATCGACATTGACTACCCCACCTTCGAACTCAAGGACGGCCCGGGGGTCAACCCCGCCAATGTGGGCCGCCCGGTGCGCCACGGTGTGATCCTCAAGACCGTTGCCACGAACATCTGCGGCTCAGACCAGCACATGGTCCGTGGCCGCACCACTGCCCCCGCAGACCTGGTGCTGGGCCACGAAATTACCGGCGAAGTCGTGGAAGTCGGACCGGACGTCGAATTCATCAAGGTCGGGGATATCTGCTCGGTCCCCTTCAACATCGCCTGCGGCCGCTGCCGGAACTGCAAGGAGCGCAAGACCGGTATCTGCCTGAACGTCAACCCCGCCCGCCCGGGCGCCGCCTATGGCTACGTCGACATGGGCGGCTGGGTCGGCGGCCAGGCCAACTACGTCCTCGTCCCCTATGCGGACTGGAACCTGCTGAAGTTCCCGGACAAGGACCAGGCCCTCGAAAAGATGATGGACCTGACGATGCTGTCGGATATCTTCCCGACCGGCTTCCACGGCGCCGTTTCCGCCGGGGTGGGCGTGGGTTCCACGGTCTACATCGCGGGGGCCGGTCCCGTTGGGCTGGCCGCGGCCACCAGCGCACAGCTGCTGGGCGCCGCCGTCGTGATTGTCGGCGACATGAACGAGGGCCGACTGGCGCAGGCGCGCAGCTTCGGCTGCGAAACCATTGACCTGTCCCAAGGCGGGCCCGCGGAGCAGATCGAACAGCTCCTCGGGGTTCCGGAAGTCGACTGCGGCGTTGATGCTGTCGGTTTCGAAGCCAAGGGACACGGCCACGACGCCAAGGAAGCGCCGGCGACGGTTCTCAACTCGCTGATGGAAATTACAGCAGCCGGCGGTGCCCTGGGCATCCCGGGTCTCTACGTCACGGGTGACCCGGGCGGAGTGGACGAGGCGGCCAAGGTGGGTGCGCTGTCCATCAGTCTCGGCACCGGCTGGGCGAAGTCGCTGAGCTTCACAACCGGGCAGTGTCCGGTGATGAAGTACAACCGCCAGCTGATGATGGCGATCCTGCATGACAAGGTCCATATCGCCAAGAACGTCAACGCGAAGGCCATCACCCTGGAGGACGCTCCCAAGGGTTACGCGGAGTTCGACGCCGGTGCGGCCACGAAGTACGTGCTGAACCCGAACGGCTACCTGAGCTAGGCGCCCGGTACCTGAGTAAGCACGTTCCGGCGGACACATACCGGAATAGGTATGTGTCCGCCGGAATACCCGTTGTTGCTTCTTTTCAAACATGCCTACTGGAGTTTGCACAAAGTTGGCCGGATGTCTGGTTGGATAGATCTTACTGAGAGGGACGCTGGGGGTAACCGCCCCCACCCAACCAGGAAGGTAGCAATGGAGCTCATCGAGGCCGAGCACCCCCGGCCACGTCATTTTCTACTCCATCTGAGTGACCCCCACCTGTTGGGCGGCCCTGCACCATTGCATGGTGTTGTCGACAGCGACGCGCTGCTGCAGCAACTTTTCGACGAAGTGCTTGCTTCCGGCGCGCGGCCCGAAGCGGTGATTTTCACCGGCGACCTCGCTGACCAGGGCGAACCCGAGGCCTATGCCAAGCTGCGGGCCATCGTAGAGCCCGCCTGCAAGGCCATGGGTGCGAAAGTCATCTGGGCGATGGGAAACCACGACAACCGGGCACACTTCCGCACCGGACTGCTCGACGAGCCGGCCGATGACGCCCCAGTGGACCACAGCTACTTCATCAACGGGCTGCGGATCATCACCCTGGACACCTCCGTCCCCGGGTACCACCACGGAGAGGTGAGCCCGGAGCAGCTCGAGTGGCTCGCGGCCGAGCTCGCAACCCCCGCCCCGGATGGAACGATCCTGGCCCTGCACCATCCGCCGGTTCCATCGGTCCTGGACCTTGCCGTCCTGGTGGAACTGCGGGACCAGGCCGCCCTGGCCGGGGTGCTGCGTAACTCTGACGTCCGGGCCATTCTGGGCGGCCACCTGCACTATTCGACGACGGCGACCTTCGCCGGAATCCCGGTTTCAGTGGCGTCGGCGACCTGCTACACGCAGGACCTCAACGTTCCGGTGGGCGGGACCCGCGGGCGCGATGGCGGGCAGGCGTTCAACCTCGTCCACGTCTATGAACACACCATCGTGCATTCCGTGGTGCTGCTCGGAGACACCCCTGCCGTCGGCGAGCTCGTCTCGGCAGAGGAAGTCCAGCGGCGGATCGCGGCGGCCGGGATCCGCATCCCGAGCAAGGCAAGGCAAGAGGACGCGGCCATGACCCCCAGCCAGCGCCGGCTGTCCGCCAGCAACTAGGAGCCAGGAACCGGGACCCCTACTTCTCCCAGGGTGCCTTGATTGGGTAGTACTTCTCGAGGAAGTCCGTTACGACCTCGGCACGTTCCGCCGCCGGGACCTCGGGGAAACTGCCGTCGTTGAGGCAGAAGAAGTCCATGTTCCTTTTTGCGAGCAGCTTGGGCAGGTAATTGAGGCCTGCCCGGGCGGTGGTATCCACGTAGCGCACCTTGGCCGCCGTCTGGGTGACAGCCCGGCCCGTCAGCAGCGCGTAGTAGTGGTAAAACGAGTTCGTCACGGAGATATTGTCGGCCGCGCGGAACGTGCTCGCCGCCGTCTTGGCAAACTCCGCCGGGAACTCCCGCTCCATCGTGGCCATGACGCTGCGCCGCAGCGGCGCCGCCGCGTGTTCCAGGTGCCGGGTGGTGATCCGGCCGAAGCGGTCCCAGAGCAGCTTCCGGTTCACCCGGGCGGCGTTCTCGAAGCCGCTGCGCTCGGCGTCGTTGTCGCCGAGCCCGATCCGGGTCTCCGCCTCGATGAATTTGGTTATGCCGCCGGGCGTGAAGAACGTGTCGGGCCCGACAGCGCGGCCGAAGAACATGTCGTCATTCGAGTACAGGAAATGCTCGGACAGGCCTTCGATGTGATGGAGCTGGCATTCCACCGCTTGAGAGTTGTGGGTGGGCAGCACGGACGGGTCCGCGAAGAACTCCTCGCTGCGGACGATCGTCACGGTGGGATGCTCAGCCAGCCAGGCGGGAGCGGGGGAGTCCGTGGCGATAAAGATCCGCCGGATCCAGGGGGCGAACATGTAGACCGACCGCAGCGCGTACTTGAGTTCGTCGATCTGGCGGAAACGGGCTTCATGGTCATCGCCTTCGCCCACCACGACGCCGGCCATCCTGGCCCGCCGCGCCGCGATGTACTCCGGGGAACTGCCGTCCACCCAGGAGAACACAAGGTCGATATCGAAGCTGATGTCGCTGGCGTGGTCCGCGAACATGTTCTCGATCGTGGGCCAGGTGTGGCCGTAGCGCTCCACCGTGCCGCGGACTGCGTCCTGGGCCTGCAGTGTCCGGCGCGTCAGGGAGTTTTCGATCGGCAGGATCAGCTGGTCGCCTTCGAAGCTCCACAATTCCAGCTGCACCCCGGCCGAGGCGCCGAACTCAAAGCCGCCTTCCGGCTCCACCCGGGGCCGGTACAGCCGGAAGATCCGGGCTTGCCGGTTGGGGGAGAGCTCCCCGTCGGCCACCAGAACCGAGGATTTCTTCTTGGCATCGACGCTCATGGAGTAGAAGGGCTCATCGTGGCAGGCGTCCACGAGGGCGTCGCGGAGTTCCTTACGGTCTTTCCAGTCCACGGCGATGACCGGGCGGTGGTTGTTGCCGCGGACCAAAAGATAGTCGAGGCCGGCGCCGTCGAGCACAGACCGGAGGAACATGAGATCCTCGACCATGGCCTGGTACGGCGTCCGGTTCTCATTGACGAGCCCGTACCGGCCGCGCCGGCGCACAACGTCCTGGCGGGTCCGGAATCTCGCCACGGCAGCCGCGGAAGTAACCTCATCATGGGCGTCTACCGATGCCTGGCTGCCGTAGTAGATCTCGTCCTGGACCAATGCGTCTGTAATGTCGATTCTCCGTGATTCGTTGCGTGAATTTATCCCTACTTGCATAATAACGTCCGCCCCAAAATCGCCTTGAATTTCGGCGGCCGAAGCCGCGCCGAAGCCGCGCCGAAACCGCGCCGATGCGGGCCGCGCGGGCCCGCCGTGGTGACCCCGGGTCCCGGTTCAGCCGAGAAGGGCCGACCGCCAGCGGTGCAGGAAGGCCGCGCCGGCGTCGTCGTGGATGACGTCCCCGCCCAGCCCAAGATCGGCCGCGGTCAGTACCTCGTACGGTTTCACCGGAACCCCGTCCGCGGGCCGGACATCGACGTGTTTCACCGGGTGGTCGTTGTGGTGCAGCCAATCCGCCATCGCGTAGTCCGTGCGGGAATCGCCCACTGTTCGCCAGGCCTGCGGGGTGATGCCCTGGGCCGCCAGCAGCTCCACAGCACGGCTCGCGCCAAGGTCCTTGCCCAGCCGGACCGACTCGATATCGGTCGAGATAATGGTCGGATCGACCCGGTAGTCGATCTGGTCGTCGGAATCCGGGGCGTGGTGGTCCAGGCGCACAACTCCGAGGCCATGCCGGGCCATCAGCCCCATGGCATCGGCGTCGAACAGCTCCTGCTCGGCCCGGTAGTCGGAATTGTCGACGGCGATGTGCTGCTCCACGGAGACCATCGCCAGTTTCGTTTCGTCGAAGAACATGTGGCTGGCGTAGTCCTCGGCCACGAGCCGGCGGACGTCGTCGCCGAAAGACCGCGGGATGGCCAGTTCGTGGTCGACGTGGACTGCGCCGGGACCCGTGGACGTGTAGCTGAACCAGACAGCGCCCTTCTCGCAGATGGCGTGAATGAGGGTGCCGGCAGGCATCCCGGCGGCGATCATCGGTTCCATGACCTGTTCGCGGATGAAGGCCGCCGAACGGCCGGTGTTGAAAATAACGGGGATCCCTGCCGCGGCCAGCGCCAGCAGGTCCGCGATGATCGCCGGCCGGACCGTGCGGGTATCGGGACTCGCCACGGGACCGTCGACGTCGAGCAGCAGTGCCAGCGGAGGGGCCGACGGCGAGGGGGAGGCTGTGGTCTCGGGAGTTGTCATGCCCCTATTCTCCCAGCCGGCACGCAACTTTGCATGGGCTGTGGACCGCACCCGTCGCCCTGCGTTGATTGTGACAGGAGCGAGCGCGGGGTGTGACAAATGGTTACCGTTTGGCTACAACCTCCCGGCTCCGGGCGTCGCGGATTCCTTTGGCCGTCCAAGTTCCCTAGGCTTGCATAGTGATATTCAAAGCCGTGGGCGAGGGACGCCCGTACCCCGAACATGGTTACAACACGCCCAAGGACTGGGCGACGTTGCCGCCGCGCCCGGTCCGGCTGGACGATCTGGTGACCACCAAGCGCACCCTCGACCTTGAGGCGCTGCTGGCTGAGGATTCCACGTTTTTCGGTGACCTTTTTCCGCACGTGGTGGAGTACCGCGGCGTCCTGTATCTGGAGGACGGGTTGCACCGCGCCGTCCGGACCGCGCTTCACCAGCGCACTGCGATCCATGCCCGCGTCCTGGTGATCAATGGCTAGGAAGCCGAAGGACATCACGGTCCTGCATGGTCACCACGTCATTTCCGGCTCGGACCTGCGGGCCACGTTCGTGGACGATGACGATCCGCACGGCAACCCGGTCAGGATGCGGCGCCGGATCCTGCATGGCGTTGTCCTGGTGCTGCTCGTCGGCCTGATTGCCGCTGCCATTGTGGTGGCACTGGCGATCATGAACGGCCAGATCAAGATTCCGACGGCGGAGCGCAGCCAGGCGGCTGCGTCCGTCTGCCCGGCAGCGCTATATGATTACACCCCGCCAGAGACGATCAACCTCAACGTCTTCAATTCAACGTCCCGACCGGGCCTGGCCCGGTCCGTGGCCGACGAGTTCGCGGCCAGGAAGTTCATTGTCGGGGCCGTATCCAGTACGACGTCGAGCTACCGCGGGGTTGCCCTGGTCGTTTCCGGCGCGGCAGGCCAGTCTGCGGCCTTTAGCGTGCAGCGCAACGTGCCCGGCTCGGACTATTTTCAGGATGGCCGGACCGACCCGAGTGTGGATGTCATCCTCACCGGGGATTTCAAGGAGCTGGCGAAAGCCGAACTGGTCGACCAGACGCCCGGACAGCTCAGCTGCCCGCGCGAGGACCGGCGGATAGTGGACGAATCGGAGTGGGCCGTGACACCGACGGCTTCGCCCACGCCCGGAAAATAACAGCGCCGGCCGGGCAGCAACCCCCGCGGCCCGGCAGCGCCGGTGCCCCACTGCCCCGGTGGAGCCTACGCGTTTAAGCGGAGGGGGCGGCCGTCGTCGTCGAACCGCGCCCCGGCGCCGAGCTGCACGAACCGGACGGTGCGGGCCAGCCGGGCCTCTGCCTCGGAATCCTGGCCGGCACCGTCGCCGCGGGCGGCACTCGAGGACAGCGTCCCGTGGATCAGCTGCGCGAGCTGGCTGATGTCCGCCTCCGGCAGGTACCCCTGGGCGATGCCGTCCCGCAGGATGCCCTGCAGGAGAACGCTGAGTTCGCCCACATGGTCCGCCAGTTTCGCGAATGACGCCGGGGAGAGCACTGCGCCCATGGCAGGCCCCGGCGGGAGGTGCCGCCGGCTGAGGTCCTCGACCTGGGCTCTTACGTAGAGCGCCAGCCGGTCGACCGGGTTTACGAGTGAGTCGAGGGATTCCCTCAGGTCCAGCAGGAACCGCTCGGTCTCGTTCAGCGCATAGGCGATGAGGAGCTCTTCGATGTCGGCGTAGTAGTTGTAGACCGCAGTGCGGCCGATCCGGGCGTGCCGCGCGACATCAGTCATGGTCAGCCCCGGCAGTCCATGCGTGAACAGCAGTTCGCCGAACGCAGTCAGGATGCGCTGTTGGGTCTCGGCTCGTTGGGCGGCGTTGCTGGCGGCCGAAATCCTGGGCATACCGACACTCTAGCCCGATCTGTCAGCAAAACGCCGTTAGTCGCAGCCGGGCGACCCGGAGATTTCCGCGGGAAAACTCCGGCGCCAAGTGAGGATTCCGGCGGCGGTCAGCCGTTTCCATTGGGGGCTTGTCAGGGGGCGCACCGCGGGGCGATAGTCGGAACAACAGGTTTAGCAGAGGCCTTTTTGAACAATTCAGTCGCCACGTCCGGGGCCGGGCTTGGCATCGTCACGGAGACGAGTATGCGGATAGGACTTGTTGCAGCACCATGGATTCCGATTCCACCCGTTGGCTACGGGGGCATCGAGAGGATTATTGACTCCCTCGCCCGGGGATTCATCGCGGCCGGGCACGAGGTGATGTTGGCCGCAGCGTCGGACAGCACCTGCGCTGCACCCTTGGTGCGGAATATGCGGCCCTCAGAACCAGATCAACTCGGGGTATCCCTCGCCGAGCTCAGCCATGTCATCAGGGCCTATGACGGGCTGACAGGCGTGGACGTGATCCATGACCACACACTGGCGGGACCGCTGTTGGCCCGGAAGACGGCCAGTGTGCCGGTGGTGACGACCATTCACGGCCCGCTCACCGTGGCGTCTGCTGATCTGTACCGTGCCATGGCTGCCAACACGGCCATCATTGGAATTTCTCGTGACCAGGCCTCCCGCGTTCCCGATGTCCCGGTCAACCGGGTCATCCATCATGGAATGGACGTCGCCGCCGTGCCGGTCGGCTCCGGTAAAGGCGGCTATGTCTGTTTTGTCGGCCGAATGTGCCCGGAAAAGGGCGTGCGTGAAGCAATCCAGATCGCACGGAACGCCGGCATTCCGCTGCGCATTGCAGCCAAAATGCGCGAGCCGCAGGAGATCGAGTACTTCCACTCCGTGATCGAGCCGCTCCTGGACTCGAACACGGATTTCCTGGGCGAACTGGGGGACGCGGACAAATACCGGCTGATGGGTGAGGCGATGGCTTTCCTGAATCCCATCCAGTGGTCCGAGCCGTTCGGGCTGGTCATGATCGAATCCCTTTCGGCGGGCACCCCGGTGGTGGGCACACTGATCGGGTCAGCACCCGAGATCGTGGACCACGGCAAGACAGGGTACCTGGGCCCGACAGAACAGCTGCACAGTCTGCTCCCGTTGGCCGCGGAGCTGGACAGATCGCTTTGCAGGGGCCGGGCGCTCGAGCTTTTCAGCACCGCGAGGATGGTAGCCGACCATCTGGATCTGTATGCACAGCTCGTGGAAAAGCGTCAGGTCCCGGGGGTTCCGGATGCTTCCGCCGTGCACCAGAATCGAATACGGGGAGCTGCTATCCGGACGCCGGACTCGAGTCAAATCTTCACCCGGCGGCCCTGACTAAGGAGCACAGCCATGACTGCATGGAATGCCGACACAGAAGCCGACGTCGTTGGCGGCGACGCCGTAACGTTGGTAGAGGGGTCTTCCTTCTGCATTTCTGCCGTCAGCGGGGATATCAGTCCCGAGGGCGGAACCAGCGGCGCGTTCTACCAGGACACCCGGATCGTGTCCCGGTGGATCCTCCGGATAAACGGCGCGCTCCGGGAGCCGCTTGTGGCGCAGCGGCCCGACGCCTTCGAGGCCACCTTCGTGGGCCGTGCCACGTGGCCCGGTGGCCGGTTCGACAGCCCTCTCGTGGTCAGGCAGGAACGCCACGTCGGGCCCGGGCTTCGGGACGACATCACGCTGCACAATTACTCCGGTGAGGCAGTCGATTGCGACATCGAAATACTGGTGGACGCCGATCAGGCAGATCTTTTCGACGTTAAAGGTGGCCGCCAAACCACTGGCGCCGCCTTGAGCCGGACGGTGCGGGACGAGGGGCTGTTGGTCGAAACCGTCCACGACGGGCAGCGGCGCGGCTCCGCCATCCGTGCGGCCGGGGCCGAGATCACCAGTGACGGACTGCGTTTCCGCGCGAACATTCCGGCACGGGGCAATTGGTCCACGAGCGTCATTGTCGTTCCCCTCATCAACGGTGTGGCCCCCAGGGAGCCCTTCACCGAAGCGGGGGTGCCCCGGCAACGGACGGGCGTGCAACGCCACCTGGCGTGGGAGGAAAACGCCCCGCGTATCTCCGTGACCGACCACGACGTCGAGGCAACCCTGGAGCGGAGCCAAAGCGATCTGGGCTCGCTGCGGATCTTCGACGCCGAGAACCCGGACCGGGTGGCCGTGGCCGCGGGCGCGCCGTGGTTCATGGCGCTGTTCGGCCGGGACTCCCTGCTGTCCTCCTACATGGCTCTCCTGATCGATCCTTCTCTGGCGGTGGGAACCCTCCAGACCCTGGCAGAAATCCAGGGCTCGAAGATGGACCCGGATTCGGAGGAACAGCCCGGACGTATTCCACACGAAGTACGGCTCGGAGTCACAGCCGGCCTGTCCCTGGGTGGGACTGCCTACTACGGCACCGCGGATGCCACACCGCTGTTTGTCAGCCTGTTGGGCGAGCTGAGCCGCTGGGGTCTGTCGGGCGAGATCCTCGAATCGCTCATTCCGAATGCCGACCGCGCCCTGGACTGGATTGAAAAATACGGCGACCGCGACGGCGACGGCTTCGTGGAATACCTGCGCCCCAACGACCACGGGCTCCTCAACCAGGGCTGGAAAGACTCCTGGGACGGAATCAACTTCGCGGATGGGCGGCTGGCCGAGCCGCCCACGGCCCTGTGCGAGGTCCAGGCCTACGTGTATTCCGCGTACGTGGCGCGGTCATTGCTGGCCCGGACAACAGGGGATACCAAGACAGAACACCACTGGGCCGGACGCGCGGCCACCCTCAAGGGGGCGTTCAACGAGAAATTCTGGCTGCCGGACAAGGGCTACTTCGCCATCGCGCTGGACAAGGACAAGAACCCGGTCGACTCCTGCACATCGAACATGGGGCACTGCCTCTGGACCGGCATCGTCGACGAGGAGAAAGCCCCATCAGTGGTGGAACACCTGATGTCGCCGAAGATGTTCACCGGCTGGGGGATCCGGACGCTGGCCTCGGATATGGGCGCCTACAACCCGGTCAGCTATCACAACGGGTCGGTTTGGCCGCACGACACGGCCCTGGTGGCCACAGGCATGATGCGCTACGGCTTCGTGGATGAAGCGAGGAGGATCTCCAGCGGTCTGCTGGACGCCGCCGGGCATTTCGACGGCCAGCTGCCGGAATTGTTCTGCGGCTTCGACCGGTCTGAGTTTCACGGCCCGGTACCCTATCCCACGGCCTGCTCCCCGCAGGCGTGGGCCGCCGCGACACCCATCCAGCTGGCGCGCATCCTGCTGCGGTTCGATCCCGATCTCACCCGGAACGCGGTCCATCTGGCACCGATCCTGCCGGAGGAATTCGGCGACTTCAGGGCGCAGAACGTCCTACTGGGACGCTCGCGGATAACCATCAACGCGGCCGGCAGGGACGGCAGTATTGACGGCCTGCCACCGGGCGTGAAGCTCATCAAGGAGCCGCGGCCACCCCTGGACGAGCGGCTCGGCGGCCGGGCCGGCGATTAGCGGGCCCGAGACTATGGGGCGGCGCAGCCGGCCGGGCCGCAGACGTCTCCGGTTCCGCTGGCGTCCCCGCCGGAGCTGACCATCTCCAGCGGCCGGCTCTCCTGCCATGCCTGCTCGAGGGCGGCGGTAAACGTTTCGGCGGGCTGGGCGCCGGAGAGCCCGAACTTACGGTCGATGACGAAAAACGGGACCCCGGTGATGCCGAGGGCGCGGCCTTCCTCGAAGTCCAGCCGGACGTCGTCGGCGTATTTGTCCGTCGTGAACAGTTCGTCCAGCTCTGCGGCGGCGATCCCCAGGTCCAGCCCCAGCGCGGTCAGATACTCCCGGTTGCCGATGTCCTTGCCGTGCTCGAAGTGGTCGCTGAGCAGGCGCTCCTTGGCGGCGTCCTGCTGCCCGTGCGCCGCGGCGAGGTGGATCAGCCGGTGGGCGGTGAAGCTGTTGGCGACCACGACGTCGTCGAAACGGTAGGTGAGGCCCTCACCGACTGCCTGCTCGGAGACGTGCGCGAACATGCCGGCGACCTGGGCCGGGGCCATGCCTTTGAGGGTGCTCAGGTAGTCCAGTTCGGTGCCGTCATAGTGCTCCGGCAGGGAAGGATCCAGCTGGTAGCTGCGCCATTGGACTTCCACGGAATCCCGGTGCGGGAAGGCCGCGAGGGCAGTTTCAAAGCGCCGTTTGCCGATGTAGCACCAGGGGCAGGCCACGTCGGACCAGATCTCAATCTTCATGCTCGCCACAACCCCGGGGGCACCGGCTCCATTCCCCCGGCGGCATGTTGGCTTGGTCACGGAGTAAGCGGGCGCTCCATCACGAAGTCGTGTTCCACGGTGCTGCCCAGTTTGAAGGACTTGGTTCCGACCCTGCGGAAACCGCATTTTTCGTAGAAGCGGATGGCGCGGGCGTTCTGGTCGTTCACGCCGAGCCAGAGCCCGCGGGCGCCGGCCGCCGCGGCCGCACCGATGCTGGCGTGCATCAGTTCGGCGGCGGCGCCCAGACCGTGGTGGTCCGGGTGGACGTAGCATTTGCTGAGCTCGGTTGAAGGAAGCACCCTCAGGGCCGCTGCCACATCCGGGTCCTGGGCCGGCCGGGCAACCAGCAGGCTGTAACCGCGGAGTTCCCCGCTGGCGTCGATCACAAGAACGGTGGTCGCAGGATCGGCGAGATAGCTGACGAAACTGGCCTCGCTGAGGGTGTTCGCGAGGTGCGCGGCGATGTCTGCCGGTGGCGTGCTGGGCGGGCAGGCCAGCGGGAAGGTGACGGCGGCCAGCGCGGCCAGCCCGCCGGCGTCGTCCGCGGTTGCCGTTCGGATTACATGCGTCATGCCAGAACCCTAATCCGCAAAGCAGGCTCGATTCGCTTCGTGAAGCGTTGTTGCGCCGGTGTCACAATCGCAATGCCCGGACTCCGCGCGTGATAGCAATGGGACTGATGAAAGCATATTTCTGCCCGCCGGCCGAGCCGCGGGACCAATGAGCGCCAACGTCCTCGCCAAGGTGCCGGGAAGCTGGATCCTGCTGGCCGCCATCGGGCTCATTGCCCTGAACATGCGCGGCCCGTTCGTGGCCGTGGCGCCCGTGGTTGGTCCGATGCAGGCAGACCTCGGCTTCTCGCCGGTGGAACTCGGACTGTTGACCGGCATCCCCGTGCTCTGCTTCGCGGTTGCCGCGCCACTCGCGTCGCTCACCGGGCGCAAGCTCGGCGCGGAAGTGGCCATCACTCTCACCCTCCTGGGGGTGCTGCTGGGCGTCATTGTGCGGTCTGCTGGCGGCGGTACCCTGGTCATGCTCGGCACGGTGATCCTCGGCATCGCCATCACGATCGGAAACATCGCCGTACCGCTGATCATCCGGCGCGACTTCACGCCGGCCCGGCAGGCCACTGCCATGGGTATTTACACCGCCGCCCTGAATATCGGCTCCTTTGTCACCGCGATGGTCACGGCGCCGCTGGCCGAACTGCTGGGGTGGCGGGTGGGGCTGGCCGCCTGCGGTGCCTTCGCCGTCGCAGCGTTCGTTGCCTGGGTGCTGGCCTTCAGGAGCCGGGCGTTCCGCGCAGAACCCGTTCCCGCGCCGGACCCCGCACGCGCCACGCTCAAGCCGGCGTCGCGCTGGATCACGGTGGGGCTGACCGCAGGCTTCGCCGGGCAGGCCTTCTCCTACTACGGTGTGACCGCCTGGCTGCCCAGCATCCTCGCGGATGAACTGGGGATGACGGCTGCGGGGGCAGGCGCCGGGTCCTCGCTGTTCCAGATCCTCGCGATCGTGGGCGGGCTGGGCGTTCCGCTCGCGGCCCGTTTTGCCAATACGACGACGGTCGGGCTCTCCCTGGGGCTGTTGTGGCTGACGGTTCCGGTCGGCCTGCTGCTGGCGCCGGAGCTGTGGTGGCTGTGGTCGTCGTTCGGCGGCGTGGCCCAGGGCGGCGGGATCACCCTGATCTTCATCGCGATCATCCGGCTGGCCCGGGACCAGGCCTCGGCCGGCCGCATGTCCGCCGTCGTGCAGGGCGCCGGCTACGCCTTCGGCGCCCTCGCACCGACCCTCCTGGGCTACGCCAACGGCGTCACCGGATCGTGGACCGGGCCGCTGCTGATGGTGCTCGGCTCAGTGGCGATGTTCATCCTCGGAACGGCGCTCTCCCTCCGGCACGTCCCCAAACCGCACTGAGCTACGTCACCTGGGGTGCCGTCCCACTTTCTCCTCGAGGCCGGACGTGGACGCGGGCATCCGGTGCTGGATGCCGCTCTGCGCCCCGGTCCGCCCGCCGGCTACTTCGCGACGGCGGGCGGTGATCCGGTCCGCCGCGAGCGGTATTCCCGCGGCCAAGCCGACTGTCAGAAAAGCGAGCGCCAATTCCGCCCTGCCATTCCTCACCCCGATATACGTGATGTAGGCCGTGGTGAGGTCCAGGTCCGTCGTTACGCGGAGCTGCGAACCGATGTCCCTTTCCTGCTGCGCAGCCTCAGCAAGCGCGGAAATCCGATTCACTATCGCGTCGCGCTCAGTGGCCACCTCTTCGGCGGACTCGCCGACGACCTCGACGGTGATCACAGGGCGGCTGAAGCTCTTTTGCCATTGGCCTCCCGTGTTGGGGAGGTAGACCTGGTGTCCCTTACGGACACCCGATCCGTAGAGCGGGGCGGAGGTACTCCGCGGATTGACACCCCGGTCTTCTGCATTGAAGCGATGGGCGATGATCGACGCGAAGGGGACTATTTGAAGCGGGTCTCCCTGGAAGACGTTGCCCTCAATGGGAAGTGGTGCCAGAAAGCGCACATCCGCTTTGGAGTAGTAGACGCCCGTTTCCGCGTGGGCCGCGAGCAGGACCGGCAACATGAGGACCACTATGGCGAAGGCGAAGTACCAACGCCGCATCGTCGTCGTTCGACCACCCGCTATGCCGCGACGAAGCTGATCACGGATCCTCAAGGTTGACCGTCCGTCACCGCGGCAGCACGTCGCTGGATGTTTGCATAGGCGCCGCAAAGACCTGCGACCAGAAAAAGCGTGCCGCAAGCCTGCGGGAAGCTAAATGCGTCGAAGAAGGCGAAACTCAGGCTACCGGCCACCATTGAGGCGGCCAGCGCCAGTCCCATGGCGCCCATCGGCTGTCCTTTGCCATGACGCCGGGCGGAAATGGCTACAGTCACGGCGGCCACGATGACAGCTAAGAAGCTGACGAGGCCGACGAGTCCGATTTCAATGCTGGTGCCCAAATACTGGTTGTCCAGGATGCGATAGGCGGGCAGGAAGGTCCCAAAGCCGCGCCCGAACCACGGACTGACAAGCAGAAAAGATATGGCGTCGTCATAGCTGTCGGTTCGGGACGCGACGCTTGAGTCGCCGGCGGAGAACATCCCCACTATGGTGCCGGCCATCCCGGGAACGGCCACGTAGACCGCGACCGCGCCCAATGCCATCACGAATCCGGCAGTCCGGCGGACGGCAGGCGGCCACGATGGAATCAAGATCAGCAGAACAGCGGCCAAGGAAATGAACGCTGACCTGCTGACGGACAGTACCGCGGAGAGGGTTATTGCCGCGACCGGAAACCAGCGCAGGACGGCAGACCGGGAGCGATCGTAAATGGCGGCGGTCAGGCAGAACGGCAACATCATTGAGAGTACGACGGCGTACTCCAGGGGGTGGGTGGATGTCGCGGCCGCGCGTACGAAACCGCCTCGGTCGACAATTCCGACGTTTCCCGTGGCTGTCAATCCAGGAATCTGCCATGTGTCCACAAAGTTCTGGCCAGTCAAAAATTGTGCAAGGCCTAACCCGGCGTAGAGGCCAGCAAACAGGGTGAGCCGTCTCGTGAGGACCATAAAACGGTCCTCACTGGTGATCCCGTCATGTGCGATGAGCAAGATGCCAACCAGCGCTCCGACCCTGATGAGTCCCATGTCGGCGACGCTGACTTCCGATGCCGGCATGGCCACTAGGGCAGATTTCGCGTAGCTTGCCACGCAGGCGCCGACGAAGATGAAGGCCGCGGCGCGAACCCACTGAAGACTTTGTGGCCCGGCCAGGGCAGGCTGTTGGATCCGATGCCACGCCCACCATAACATCGTCACGATTGCCAAGAGAAAGGCCGGCGAACCCGCACTGCCAAGCGCCCCGATGCCCCGGTCGGTAGGAACCACGAACAGCAGAATGGCATACCACGTGATGACTGTGACCGCATCGGGGCCATTGGATGTCCGGACGTTGGCTACGACCGACTCATGACGCCCCCGCGTTGGCGTGGTCACGGCAGTCATGTCTACTTGTTCGGTGCCATGGTCGGGACTAATTCGTCCGGTTCATCCTCCGGGAAAGAATCGTCCTGGGGCTGATCTTCCGTTCCCAGGTCCTTGCGTCGCCGCCGTGTTGACCCTTTCCGGGAAGAGATGAGGCGGTCGAGCAGTCCGGTCGCCAAGACTGTGAGGCAAACACCTACTGCCAGGGCAGCCAACACGGCCCGGAGCTGGCTTTTTCGGTCTATTTGGGGCTCGTTCTCGCGGACAAGCGTCATGGCGGTAATGCGGGATGAGGAGGGGACATGTAGCTGGTCCTGCATGATCACAAGATTCTGCGGTACCACGCTCAGCACGTCGTCGAGAAGCTGAAGGCTGCTTGCCGGGCTCTCGCCCTCGGATGTGATGAGCATGATGGGCCCAGAGAACGCGGTGTCCTTCTCTGCAACGTAGCCTGTCCCGGCGCGACCTTTCACAATCTCTTCCTGGACAGATCCTGAACCGAGCCTCACGTTGAGCACGCTGAGTGCTTGATCAAGCCCTCCCAAAAACAGATAAGGATTTCCTCCGGGAGTGACCAGGGAAGCCGGTGGTATTAGCGCTACCCGCGCAGTCCCTTTGTAAGTTGGCGGTACGGCCGAGGACAAAAACAGTGCGGCAAAAGCGGTAAGGAGGACACCGACGACAACAAAGTACCAGCGTCGCAGAAGACCGGCGCCCAAATCACGCAAAAGCATGGTCACCCCTTGGCCCGGGCGTGATGCAGACTCGAACTGGTCTTGTCGCCACTGGGCCGGGCCTGAATTCCATGCTTGCCTCCGTTGAGGTGCCGAGTGCCTAACGAGCGGGCTGGTGCATTCGCGTTGTCACATCGTAACCGTGGGCACCTTGGCGCAACAGTAGTCACACTGAAGTCAAGTAGTCCGTCCCCAAATGGCAAGTATTGCGGCCAAGAGGCCAGGTCACCGGAGGTTTCGACCAGGCCCGTGGCCCGCTGAGGAGCGAATTAAGGCCCATGTTCACGAGGAACATGGGCCTTAACTTTGACCTCGACGCCGTTGTCGAGGGTCCAGGGGGTCTTCCGTCGCTGGGCCACCGCCCCGGATCTCGGGGGTGCCTGTTGCGAAGGGCGTGGCGGCCCAGCAGACGGAAATCTGCACCTACTTTGGCGGACCTGTCCTCGCCCTAGGCGGGAATGAGGGTGGGGTCCTCGGTGGCGACATCGGCGCCGTCGCGCGCTTCATGCAGGAACCGGTCATAGGCCGGAAGCGTCAGGAAGGCGGGGTACGCGGCGGTGAGCGTGACTTCCTCGAAGATGTCCCGCGCATCGGCGAAGCGGTCGCCTTCGAAGCGTTCCAGGCGGGCGAACTCCTCGTCCAGCATGTCCTCAACCCATTCGCGGGTGATGACGTCGCCCTGGTCCGTGATGGCGCGGGAGAAAATCCACTGCCACAGCTGCGAGCGGGAGATCTCCGCGGTGGCGGCGTCCTCCATCAGGTTGTGGATGGCCACGGCGCCATTGCCGCGGAGCCAGGACTCGATGTAGCGGATGCCGACCTCGATGTTGTTCCGGATGCCCTGCTCGGTGATGGTGCCGGTGGTGGAGGCGATGTCGAGCAGTGCGCGGTCATCCGGGGTGACATCCTCGCGGAGGCGGTCCAGCTGGTTCTGGCGGTCCCCAAGGGCGCCGTCGAAAACTTCACGGCAGACCGGGACCAGGTCCGGGTGTGCCACCCAGGACCCGTCGAAGCCGTCGCCGGCCTCGCGGGTCTTGTCGGCGCGGACCTTTTCGATGGCGATCGTGTTGGCTTCCGCGTCCTTGCGGTTGGGAACGGCTGCGGCCATCCCGCCGATGGCCATGGCGCCGCGCTTGTGGCAGGCCCGGACCAGCTGTTCGGTGTAGGCCCGCATGAAGGGCTGGGTCATGGTGACCTGGCTGCGGTCCGGCAGGACGAAACGCGGGCCGCGGGTGCGGAAGTTCTTGATCAGCGAGAAGATGTAGTCCCAGCGGCCGGCGTTCAGGCCGGCGGCGTGGTCGCGCAGTTCATAGAGGATCTCCTCCATTTCGAACGCGGCCGTGATGGTTTCGATCAGCACCGTGGCGCGGATGGTGCCCTGCGGGATGCCGAGGAGGTCCTGGGCGAGGACGAAGATGTCGTTCCACAGACGGGCCTCGAGGTGGTTCTCGATTTTCGGCAGGTAGAAGTACGGGCCCTTGCCCTGGGCGATCAGGCGGCGGGCGTTGTGGAAGAAGTACAGGCCGAAGTCCACGATGCCGCCGGCGATCGGCGTGCCGTCAATGAGCATGTGCTTTTCCGGCAGGTGCCAGCCACGGGGCCGGACCACAATCGTGGGCAGCTCCCCGGCGGGGCGGAGCTTGTACTCCTTGCCCTCGGGGGAGGTGAAGTCGATGCGGCGCTCCAGCGCGTCCGTGAGGTTGAGCTGGCCCTGAATGACGTTGCGCCAGGTCGGGGTGGAGGAGTCCTCCATGTCCGCGAGCCACACCTTGGCGCCGGAGTTCAACGCGTTGATGGTCATCTTTTTGTCCACCGGGCCGGTGATCTCGACGCGGCGGTCCTCCAGGCCCGGGGCTGGGGGAGCGACGCGCCAGGTCGGATCGTTCCGGACGGACTCGGTCTCGCTGAGGAACCGCGGGTCCTGGCCCTTTCCGATCTGCTGGCGGCGGTCCCGCCGGGCCTGCAGCAGCTCCAGCCGCCGTCCCGCAGTGGCCTTGTGCAGCTTGGCAACAAACGCCAGCGCGTCCGGCGTCAGGACCTCGCTCTGCCGGCAGATGGGCTGTGCGGTCAGGGTCACACCATTGATGGTGTAGTCGTCAGTGAAGCTGTTCATGGGAGTTGCTCCTTGAAAGTCCGCTGTTGCCCTATCACTTTTGGTCTCCAAAGGAGGCCGATGAGGACCAAAAGTGATAGGGCAACGGGCGGGAAAAGCTGGGGATTAGTGGAACTGGCCTTCTTCGGTGGATCCCACCAGAGCCAGAGTGGATGCGTTCGGGTTGAGCGCAGTTGCGATGTCGTCGAAGTAGCCGGTGCCGACTTCGCGCTGGTGCTTGGTCGCGGTGTAGCCGCGGGATTCGGAGGCGAATTCCTTCTCCTGCAGCTCGACGTAGGCGCTCATGCCTTCACGGGCGTAGCCGTGGGCAAGGTCGAACATCGAGTAGTTCAGGGCGTGGAATCCGGCCAGGGTGATGAACTGGAAGGTGAAGCCCATGGCGCCGAGTTCGCGCTGGAACTTGGCGATCGTGGCGTCGTCGAGGTGCTTCTTCCAGTTGAACGACGGGGAGCAGTTGTAGGAGAGCATCTGGTCCGGGAAGTCGGCCTTGACGGCTTCGGCGAACTTGCGGGCCAGCTCCAGGTCCGGGGTGCCCGTTTCCATCCAGATGAGGTCGGAGTACGGGGCGTAGGCCTTGGCGCGGGCGATGCAGGGTTCGATTCCGTTGCGGACCTTGTAGAATCCCTCCGGGGTGCGCTCGCCGGTAACGAATTCCTGGTCGCGCTCGTCGACGTCAGAGGTGATCAGGGTGGCCGCCTCCGCGTCGGTGCGGGCGATGATGACGGACGGGGTGCCCGCGACGTCGGCCGCCAGGCGGGCGGCGTTCAGGGTGCGGACGTGCTGCTGGGTGGGGATCAGGACCTTGCCGCCGAGGTGGCCGCACTTCTTCTCCGAGGCGAGCTGGTCTTCCCAGTGCACGCCCGAGGCGCCGGCCTGGATCATGGACTTCATCAGTTCGTAGGCGTTCAGCGGGCCGCCGAAGCCGGCCTCGGCGTCGGCGACGATCGGGACCATCCAGTCCTCGACGGTCTGGACGCCTTCGGAGAACTCAATCTGGTCTGCGCGCAGCAGGGCGTTGTTGATGCGGCGGACCACGGTGGGCACCGAGTTGGCCGGGTAGAGCGACTGGTCCGGGTAGGTGTGGCCGGAGTTGTTGGCATCGGCGGCGACCTGCCAGCCGGAGAGGTAGATGGCACGCAGGCCGGCCTTGACCTGCTGCACGGCCTGGTTGCCGGTCAGTGCGCCGAGGGCGTTGGTGTACTTGCCTGCCTTGTGCTCCGTGGTGAGCTGCTCCCACAGCTTCTCGGAGCCGCGGCGGGCCAGGGTGTGTTCCTCGGAGACGCGGCCGCGGAGCCGGACGACGTCGGAGGCCTTGTAATCCCGAGTGACACCATCCCAGCGCGGGTTGCCGGCCCACTCGAGCTCCAGGGCTGCGGCCTGCTCGGCGGGCGTCTGGGTGGGCTCAAATGCTGCAGTCATCTTTGTCTCCTTGATGGGGTCCGGGGCCGTTTCCGCTGCTGCTTCGCAGACGGTCTGGCTGGTCCGGAGCTGTGTAACTTTTCCGTAAGACCTACTTTTCTGTACTTTCAAGCAGCTTTCTAGGGGAAAACTATGGAAAGAAATGCACTTCTTCGCGTATTCTCAAGAAATGCATCCCGCCAGTTGGAATAGAACCGCATCCGCCGCCCCGACCGCCGTCCCGGAGGTGGACGTGATCAGCATGGGCCGCCGCGTCCGCCACCTCCGGAAGGCCGCCGGGCTGACTCTGGATGACCTGAGCGCCAAGGTGGGAACGGCCCCGAGCCAGCTAAGCCTGATCGAGAACGGCAAGCGCGAGCCAAAACTTGGCCTGCTGCAGCTGCTCGCCGCAGCGCTCGGCGTCAGCATCGACGAGTTGTTGGGAGCGGAGCCGCCCAACCGCCGGGCAGCCCTGGAGATCGAGCTGGAGCGCTACCAGCGCAGCCCCATCTACGAGTCCCTGAACCTGCCCACGATCCGCATCAGCTCGCGGCTTCCGATGGACGTGCTGGAGTCCATGGTGGGTTTGCAGCACGAACTGGAACGCCGTCTCAACGAGCAGATCGCGACGCCGGAAGAGGCCCGCCGCGCGAACGGGAAACTGCGCGCCATGATGCGTGAACGGAACAACTACTTCCCCGAGTACGAGGCGGAGGCGCAAAAGGTCCTCGCCTCGGTAGGGCATACCAGCGGCCCGCTGTCCCACCACGTCATCGCGGACATCGCGGAGCACCTCGGGTTCAGCCTCCACCACGTGGGCGACCTGCCGCATTCCACCCGTTCGGTGACGGATCTTAAGAACCGCCGAATTTATCTCACGCAGAACGCGCGCAGCGACCACGACCCGCGTTCGGTGCTGTTGCAGGCGCTGGGCCACTACGTCCTGGGCCACCAGACCCCGACGAACTACGGGGACTTCCTGATGCAGCGGGTGGCCACCAACTACTTCGCAGCAGCGCTGCTGCTGCCGGAGCAGGCCACCGTGGAGTTCCTGCAGAAGGCCAAGCAGGCCCGGGAAATCGCGGTCGAGGACATCCGTGATGCCTTCGCGGTGTCGTACGAGACCGCCGCGCACCGGTTCACGAACCTCGCCACGCAGCACCTGGACCTGCGGACGCACTTTCAGAAGACCCATAAGAGCGGCATCATCTACAAGGCCTACGAGAACGACGGCGTGACATTCCCGCAGGACCACACCGGCGCCATCGAGGGCCAGCCGTCCTGCAAAAACTGGACTTCCCGGGTGGTCTTCGACGTGCCGGACAAGTTCTCCGCCTACAACCAGTACACCGACACCCCGGCGGGGACGTACTGGTGCACGGCCCGCACCGAGCGCTCCGCCAACGGCGAATTTTCCTTGTCGGTCGGTGTTCCCTATGCGCAGGTCAAGTGGTTCCGCGGCCGGGACACCACCGAGCGGTCCAAGTCGACCTGCCCGGACGAAAGCTGCTGCCGCCGTCCGCCGGCGGCCCTGACCTCGGAGTGGGCGGGGAACGCCTGGCCCTCGGCGCGGGCACATTCGCACCTGCTTGCGGCCATGCCTCCGGGTGCATTCCCCGGCGTGGACGAGACCGAGGTCTACTCGTTCCTGCAGGCCCACTCGGGCAGCTGACGCTAGGCGCACCCGCAGCTTCTGCAGGTTTTCCCGGGACGCTCCCTCAGCTTCCGCCCGGGCGGACGGACTATATTGGCCGTGTCAGCTAACGGATTCGACTGCGGGAGCGCCCAGCCATGGCCAAGGAACTTGCAACCCAGCTCATTGAACAACTGCAGGCCGCCGGTGTGCAGCGCATCTATGGGATCGTGGGCGACAGCCTGAACCCGCTGGTCGACGCCGTCCGGAAGACCGGCGGTGCCGCGACGGGCGGGATCGACTGGATCCAAGTCCGGCACGAGGAGGCCGCCGCGTTCGCGGCAGCGGCGGAGGCACAACTGACCGGCCGGCTAGCGGTCTGCGCCGGGTCCTGCGGACCGGGAAACCTGCACCTGATCAACGGACTCTATGACGCCAACCGCTCCGGCGCCCCCGTGCTGGCCATCGCCTCGCATATTCCAAGCAAACAGATCGGCAGCAGCTTCTTCCAGGAGACGCATCCGGACCGGCTCTTCAACGAGTGCTCGGTGTATTCCGAACTGGTCAGCACCGCAGAACAAGCCCCCCGGGTGATGCAAAGTGCCATCCAGCACGCCGTCGCGCTCCGCGGCGTCGCCGTCGTCACACTTCCCGGGGACATCGCCGGGCTGGAGGCGACGGCTCCCACCCCGGCGCCTGCCGCGTTCCGGCCGGCGGCGCTGACGCCGGACCCCGCCAGCGTGCAGGACCTCGCCAACGCCATCAACGCCGCCGAAAAAGTGGCGATCTTTGCCGGAGCCGGAGTCCAGGGCGCCCACGACGAGGTCATCGCCCTGGCGGAAGCGGTCAACGCGCCGATCGGGCATTCCCTGCGCGGCAAAGACTTCATGCAGTACGACAACCCGTACGACATCGGCATGACCGGGCTGCTGGGCTACGGCGCCGCGGCCGAGGGAATCGAGGACGCGGATCTCCTGATCCTGCTCGGCACCGACTTCCCCTACGACCAGTTCCTCCCCGGAACCCGCACGGCGCAGGTGGACCGGGCGGCCCAGAACCTGGGCCGGCGGACCGACGTCGACGTCGCGGTCCACGGCGACGTGCTGCCGACCCTCGCAGCGCTGATGCCCTTGCTGCAGCCGAAGAAGAACCGCCGCTTCCTCAACGCGATGCTGAAGAAGCACGACCGGTTGATGAACAAAGCCGTCGGCGCCTACACGCGCAAAGTCGAAACCAAGGAGCCCATCCACCCGGAATACGCTGCATCGGTGCTGGACCAGGTTGCGGCGCGGGACGCGATCTTCACCGCCGATACCGGCATGTGCAACGTCTGGACCGCCCGGTACATCAACCCGCTGGGCACCCGCCGCCTGATCGGCTCGTACCTGCACGGCTCCATGGCCAACGCGCTTCCGCATGCGATCGGCGCCCAGCTCGCCTATCCCGGGCGCCAGGTGGTTTCGGTATCGGGCGACGGCGGCCTGTCGATGCTGCTGGGGGAGCTGATCACCCTCGCCGCGCACCGGCTTCCAGTCAACGTGGTGGTGTTCAACAACTCCACTCTGGGCATGGTCAAGCTGGAGATGCTGGTGGACGGGCTGCAGGACTTCGGCGTCGACGTGCCGGACGCCAACTATGCCGCCGTGGCCCGGGCCCTGGGATTCCACGCCGTCCGCGTGACGGACCCGACCCGGATCGAGTCCGCCTACCGGGAAGCCTTCGACCATCCCGGTCCTTCGCTGGTGGAGCTGATCACCGACCCCCAGGCGCTCTCGCTTCCCCCCAAGATCAAGGGCGCCCAGATCATCGGGTTCGCCACTGCGATGTCCAAGGTGGTCCTGAACCGGGGCGCCGGCGAGGCCGTCAGCATGGCCCGCAGCAACCTCCGCAACATCCCGCGGCGCTGAGGACCTTCGAGGTTCTCTAGAAACCCCTCGGGTCGCCGTAACCGGAACTTCTGGCGACGTGGACGTTCTCCGGCGACGTGGGGATGGGCGACGTCGACGTCGGAGCGCCTGACGCAGCGCTGCGCGGCCCGGACCCTAGACAAGCGGCCGGTGCTCCGCAAATGGGGCAAATCGTGACCCAGACGTGGTCGCGTTCTTCCGCACGCGCTGGTTGACTGGCCGTAGGCGGATCTCTGCCGTTCCGCTGTTACCGCATGCGGTCCTTGGGGGTGCGATGAAAGAGAAAGCGTTGGCACGGCTCGGTGCCGCGGCGGCAGCCGTGGCGCTGGCCATGACGGCCTGCTCAGCCTCGCCGCCGGCGCTGCTGAAGGCCGACGGGGTCGAACGGGTTACGGCGGAACGGTCCGCCTTTCCGGCCGAGCTGGCTCAACTTAGGGCGTCGGTGCGGAAGCTGGGCGCCGCGCTTCTGGCCGACGGCGGGGATGCCGGCGGCGGAAACGTGGTTTCGTCCCCCGGCAGCCTGCTGATTGCCCTGGCCATGCTGCGGACAGGAGCATCCGGGGGAACGGCTGCCGAAATGGACAGCGTCCTGGGCCTCCCCGCGGAGCACCGTGATGAAGCCTTCAACGCGCTGCAGGCATCGCTGGAAGCCTTCGACGCAGACCCCGGCTCGGTGGACGAAAAGAATCCCCCGCGCCGGCCCGTCCTGCACAGCGCCAACGGACTGTTCGTGGACAAGGGCGTGCCCACCGGAGACAGCTATCTGCAGTCCCTTGCCCGGAATTACGGGACCGGCGTGTACCCGGTGGACTTCCAGGACGAGGCCGCCACCAGCCCGGCGATTGACGCCTGGGTCAACAGGAACACCGGCGGACGGATCAAGAAGGCGCCAGCGCAGTACGACCGCAGAAACACCTTCAGCCTCCTCAACGCGGTGTACTTCGCCTCCGCCTGGAACGTCCCCTTCGACGCGGTAGACACCGCCGAGCTGCCGTTCACGACGGCGGACGGCCGGCAGGTTTCCGTCCCCACCATGTCCTGCGTCCAGGATCTTGCCTTCGCCCGGGGCGCAGGCTGGCAAGCGGTGGAGCTTCCCTATGCCGAAGGTTTTGTCATGCGTCTCGTGCTGCCGGACGCCGGGACGGCCGGGCCCGAAGCGCAGGACGTCGCCGACGCCGCGGCGGCCCTTGACTCCGCGGCCCGGGCGCCCACGCAGCTGTTCCTGCCGAAGTGGGACCAGAAGAGCAACTTTGACCTGCGGAAGGTCTTCGCTTCCCTGGGCCTGCAGGAAATGCTGCAAACCGGGACCGACTTCGACTCAATCCAGCGCGGCCTCAAGCTCCAACAGGCCGGTCAGTCCGCCAACATCACCGTGGCGGAGAAGGGCACGATTGCCGCGGCGGTCTCGCAGATCAACGCGCGGGCCGTCAGTGGTGTGGCGCCGACGAACGTGATCCGCTTCGACCGGCCCTTCCAGTACGAAATAGTCCACGTCGAGACCGGACTGCCGCTCTTTATGGGCCTTGTGTCCGAACCCCGCACGGCCGGGTCCTGAGCCTACGTTTCTCGAGGTCGCGGGAAACGCCTCCGTTCGCCGGAACGTCCCAGCGAACCCGGCGTTGTCCGGCGAACGGGGCGTACCCTGCGACCCTGCGACCCGGCGACCCGGCGACCCTGCCCGCGGCGGAGACCCGTCGACCCGGCGTACCCGGCGACCCGGCGACCCGGCGACCGGGGCGTACCCTGCGACCCTGCGACCCGGCGACCGGGCCGGCGGCGGCGGAGGTTAGCGCGGGCCGCCCTGCCAGAGGGCAGTGAACGGCGCCCCCGAGGCCAGCCTGTTCCGGATCCCCGCGGTCACAAAGGCTTTGGCGGTGCGTGCGGCCTCCAGCGGCGTCGCACCCTTGGCCAGCTCCGCTGTCACGGCCGCGGCCAGCGAACAGCCTGCGCCGGAAACCGCCACCTCGCCCACCTTCGGGGCGGACAGGACTTCCAGGGTCTCGCCGTCGTAGTAAACGTCGACGGCGTCCGGCCCGGCCAGGCGCACTCCGCCCTTGGCGAGTACCGTGGCGCCACTCAGCTCGTGGATCCGGACGGCGGCGGCCTTGAGCGACTCAAGGTCGGTGATCTCCAGGCCGGACAGGGATTCGGCCTCAAAGTGGTTCGGCGTGACAAACGTGGCCAGCGGCAGGATCTGCGCCTTCAGTGCCTGGTCGGTGTCCAACGCATGCCCCGGCTCCTGGCCCTTGCAGATCAGCACCGGATCCAGCACGACGTTGGTGAACGAGGCCGCGGCCAGCGCCGTGGCGACCGTGGCGATGGTCGCCGGGCTGCCCAGCATCCCGATCTTCACGGTGCCCAGCAGGGACGGTGCGCCGGACGCTGCACCGTAGGCCGCCGTCGTCGCCTCGAGCTGGTCGGCGATGACCTGCTGGTCGATCGGGACGAAGCGGTGGTTCCAGTTGTCCTTCGGATCGAAGGAGACGATGCACGTCAGGTTGGCGATGCCGAATACCCCCAGTTCCTGGAACGTCTTCAGGTCAGCCTGCGCACCGGCGCCGCCGGTCGCTTCGGATCCGGCGATGGTGAGGGCGACGGCGGGGGCGGACACGGCGTCGGGCGTAACGGCGGTGGGCGAGTCAACTGTGGAAGTCATGCCCTTATCCTGCCATTTCCGGAAAACCGTCCGCATTGTGCGCATGACCAATATGACCAAAACCCTGGTGTTCCGGATCACCAGGAATAGGGTGGCGGACGGTGTTGCTTTCTTGCGGCGCCGGATCCAGGAAGGTTCATTGATGAGCACCCAACTGTCCGAATCGGCGCAGACGAGAAAAGCCGTCAGCAATATTCTCAAAGGTTCTGCGGGAAACCTCGTGGAGTGGTACGACCTGTATGTCTACACGGTTTTCGCGGCATATTTCCAGTCGCACTTCTTCAATTCCAAGGACGACCTGCAGGCCGGCCTGGAGGCAATGGCCGTCTTCTCGACGTCGTTCCTGATGCGCCCGGTGGGCGCCTGGTTCTTTGGCCGCTATGCCGACCGGAAGGGCCGGAAGGCTGCGCTGACCCTGAGCGTGACGATGATGTCCGCGGGTTCGTTCGCCATCGCGATCCTGCCGACAACGCAGCAGATCGGCGTCTGGGCCCTGGTCCTGCTGATCGTAGTCCGGCTGATCCAGGGCTTCTCTGTGGGCGGCGAATACGGCACCAGCGCCACCTATATGTCCGAGGCCGCCACGTCCAAGCGCCGCGGCTTCTTCTCCAGCTTCCAGTACGTAACACTGATCGGCGGCCAGATGCTGGCGCTGCTGGTCCTCGTCGTCCTGCAGAACACCATGGACAAGTCCATCCTGACCGAATGGGGCTGGAGGATCCCGTTCGCGATCGGCGGCGTCGCCGCGCTGGTGGTCCTGTGGCTGCGCCGCTCGATGGAGGAAACCGTATCCGCCGAGCAGGTCGAGGCCGCCAAGACTCCGGCCGTGGCAGGCGTCGCCCAGCCGGGCACGATGAAGCTGCTCTTCACCCAGTACTGGAAGCCGCTGCTGATCTGCATCGGAGTCACCCTCGGCGGCACCGTTGCGTTCTACACGTATACCAACTTCATCCTGAAGTTCATGAACGATACGTCCGGCATCGCCAAGACCGACACCTCCGTGATCAACTTCTGGGCGCTGTTCATCTTCATGCTGATGCAGCCGGTCTACGGCATCATTTCCGACAAGGTCGGACGCAAGCCGCTGCTCCTCTGGTTCGGCATCACCGGTGTGCTCTTCACCTGGCCGCTGCTTTCAACGCTGGCCGGCACCAAGGACCCCTTCACCGCGTTCCTGCTGATGATGGGCGGCCTGCTGATCGTCGGCGGCTACACCTCGATCAACGCCCTCGTGAAGGCCGAGCTGTTCCCGGCCTCCATCCGTGCCCTCGGCGTCGGCCTTGGCTACGCGATCGCCAACTCGCTCTTCGGCGGCACCGTCCCGCTGATCGGCGCGGCCCTGCAGAAGTCCGACCAAGTGGACCTGTTCTTCACCTACGTCACGGTGGCGATCGGCATCTCCCTGCTGGTCTACATCTTCGCGCTGAAGAACAAGAAGTCCACCCACCTGGACCACGAACAGGGACACGCCTGGGAGTCTCCGGTTGTGCCGGGCGACGGCCGCAGGGACGACGACAAGGACCTCGTCGACGCCTCGCGCCGCTAGCGCTGCGGGCCGCCGAACTGGCGGTGACTTCGACGACGGCGGGTTGCCGGCTCCGGGACTTCGGTCCGGAAGCCGGCAGCCCGCCGTCGTCGTTCGGGGCAAGGGCCGGTTCGGTCGCCGGAAGGTGGCGTTCGGTGACGGGGAAGGCCGCGGCAATGCGAGGGCTCGGCCCGGGCCACGGCTTCGGATCGGGGGTGAGAGAATGGAAGCCGGTTCCCGGCGGTCAGCCCGCCAGGACCGCCCAGTGCTAATACAGCCGGCGCCCAGCCAGGTCCTCCTCGAGGACCCGGGACGCCGAGCGAACCACTACGAATGGAACACCCATGACTTCCGCCAAGACCTTGCCGGCCGCCGCGCCGCCGAAATTCGCCTCAATCGGTTCCCCCTACTTCGGCATCCTGCTGGCCGTGATGGCCGTGGTGCTGATCCTCTCCAACATCGGGGCGTCCAAGGGCGTCGCGATCGGCCCCATTATCACCGACGGCGGCTTCTTCCTCTTCCCGCTGGCGTACATTCTCGGCGACGTGATCAGCGAGGTTTACGGCTTCAAGGTGGCGCGCAAGGCCATTGTCACCACCTTTGCGCTCTCGGTTTTCGCGTCCCTCTGCTACTGGATCATCATCGCTTTGCCGGGATTCGACGACGACTTCGGGGTCGCCAAGCAGACCGCCCTGGAAGGTGCGCTGGGCCCGGTCCCGCAGATTGTGCTCGCGTCACTGCTGGCGTTCCTGGCCGGGCAGACCATCAACGCATGGATCCTCGTCAAGATGAAGGCACGCACGGGGGAGAAGTCCCTTTGGGCCCGGATCATGAGTTCCTCGGTCGCCGGAGAGTTCGTTGACACGCTGATCTTCTGCAGCATCGCGGCCTCCGTGATCGGGATTACCGATTTCGCGACGTTCGTGAACTATGTCGTCGTGGGCTTCCTCTACAAGACCCTCGTCGAGTTTCTCTTCGTCCCGGTCACCGCCGGCGCCATCGGCTGGATCAAGAAGCGCGAACCGAGCTACGGGGCGTAGGCTCCCGCCGGCGGGCGCCTCGGCGGGCACCTCGGGGGCCGGGGCCCTCGGCGGGCGGGGCCCTCGGCGGGCGCCTCGGCGGGCACCTCGGGGGCCGGGGCCCTCGGCGGGCGGGGCCCTCGGCGGGCGGGGCCCTCGGCGGGCGCCGGGGGCTGGTCCAATTCGGCGGTCCCGTTCGCGGTCGCCGTAACGGCCATCGGCGACGCGACGCCGCAACGCTCCGACGACTACAGGGTTCAGGGTCGTGGACGGCCGGCTAGCGCGCGGAGGAGACGGCTCTTGAACTCCTGCTCCCGGAAGAGGTCTTTCCACTCGACCCGGACAAAGAGCCAGCCGTCCTCCGTCAAGGCTTTCTCCCGCTGCCGTTCCTCGAAGATCACCTCCGCTGTGGGCGCGTAATCGAAGTACTTGGTCCTGCCGTCAAATTCGAGCGCGACCTTCTCCTCCTTCCAACCGAAGTCGAGGCGATGGCGGCCTGCCTGGCTTGAGACTTGGAGCTGCGGCTGGGGCGGCCTGATCTTCAGGCGAAAGATCAGCTCGCGGGCCAGGGTTTCTCCGGCGGATTCGGACCGTGGATCGGCCGTTGCGAGCACGCGGCGAAATGTCCGGATCCCCCGCCGGCCATCCAGACCATCTGCCATGGCCTGCAGCGCGGTCGGATCCGCGCCCAGGCGAAGCGCGTGGTCTGTAAGGATCAACGCCTGCCGGTAGCGGAGCATCATGGCGCAGTCGGCGACGGTGCGTTCCAGGGAAGTCGTACGAAGACCGTCCACTACGGCGACGTCGTGTTCGGCGTAGGGACGGGTGTGGCACTGGACATCCTTGCCGTGACGTTCGCTGGACGGTCGCACCTTTTGGAGGATGTGGATGGCGTCACCCACGTTCCAGAGATAGAGCCGGCGGAGGCGCGCTGCGGAGGTGTGGCTGTACAGGAAGCTGCCGGTCGACGTGGTACGCGTTCCGTGGGCATGGGCGTAGATGAGTTGCCTGCTTCGTGCGGGCGGTGACTGGGCATTCCAGTGGCTCGCTCGGATGTAGCAGCCGTGCCGCAGCCGGACCAGGGAACCCGAATCGAGGAGTCGGCGAATTCCCCGCGATCCGTAGCCGAGTTCGAGCAACTGTTCGGTTCGCCAAAGGGTACCCGTCGGCGGCAGCTCCAGTGGGTGATTATTTGTCATGCCACCAGCTTCAGCTGCCGTGGAAGCGGGAGGCAGGCTCCGGCGCCGCTATGTGGAAAACCCGAGATCGCGGGACCCTCCCGGCGTCGCTGTAAGGTTCCAGCGCCCCCAGGCGTTTCCCGCGATTTCGCTGGAGTGAAGGGGGCGGCAGGCGGTGCGGGACATGCGATACGGGTGCGGCAGACGCGCAGGGCAGGTCCGTGTGCGGCAGGCGCGGGCGGGGGAGGAGACGGGGCCGGACAGGTAAGGCAGGGCAGGCAGGGGCCGGACAGGGCAGGCGCGGCGGGACAGGGACGGCAGGGGCCGGACAGGTAAGACAGGGCAGGCAGGGGCCGGACAGGTAAGGCAGGCAGGGGGCGGCAGGCGGGCTGTCAGACGGAGCGGGAGGCAGCGCGCACGGGCCCGGGCGCCACCCCTGTCAGCCGGAGACTTGGCCCGTGGTGCTCCGGACGACGAGGGCAGGGTGGATGAGCCTGCGCTCCGGCTCAAGCGCGGAGTCCTGGATCCGGGCCAGCAGCGTGTTGGCGACCTCGGCGCCGACAAGGTCGCTGCGGTTGTCTACGGAGGACATGTCCAGATAGCGGGACTTGGCCAGCTGGGAATTGTCGTAGCCGATCACCGAGAGGTCGGCCGGGACAGACAGGCCGCGTGCCTTGGCCGCGGCAAGGGCGCCCAGCGCCATGGTGTCGTTGGCCGCGAACAGGGCCGTGGTGTCGGGATGGTGGTCGAGAATCCAGCAGGCGGACGCGTAGCCGTCCTCCTCGGCGGTCCCTTGGGATTCGCCGGCGATCCGGACCTCGGCGCCGGACTCCGCGATGCGGCTGCGGAATCCTGCCCGCCGGTGGGCGGCGGCCCCGCCGGAGCCCGAGAGGTGCCCGATCCGCGTGTGGCCGAGCCCCAGCAGGTGCTCCGCGGCCATCCGGCCGCCGGCGTCGTCGTCATTCGAGATGAGGCCGGCGCCGGCCGGGACGCCGTTCCGCCAGCCGGCCACGACGGCGGGAACCCAAGTCCCGGCCATCATCGACTCGCTGGGTTCGGCGGCGATCACGAGGCCCGCCACATGCATGGACAGCAGCCCGTCCGTAGCCTCCGTGATGCGGTTCTCGCCCGGCCGCGAGTCCGCGAGGGTGACCTGGTAGCCATGGGGTGAGAGCGCGGACTCCATGCCGCGCAGGAGGTCCACGAACCAGAGATTCCGGAAATCGTCGATCACGAGCCCGATGCTCTTCGTCTTGCTGCTGGCGAGTGTGGTGGCAGCGCGGCTGGGCCGGTACCCCAGATCCGTCATGGCCGTGCGGACCGCCTCCCGGCGCTTCTCGCTGACCTTTGACGGGTTCTGCAGCACAAGTGAGACCAGTGACGGCGAAACGCCGGCGCGCTGGGCAACGTCGTAGATCGTCGGACGGCGTGTCCGGGGGGTGTTCAGCGTCATCTATAAAGCCTTTCACATCTCATCCGGGGATAACCGGCAACCATTGACAGGACATATGCACATAGTTACGCTTGTTTTCAGCGCAGTTTTTGTAGCGCTCCAATTCTAAACGTCGGGCCGTTGGCCTGGCCGAATTTCAAAGGAGAAATCGATGGCTGACAGTTTGGGAGTCGCCGTAATCGGCGCGGGCATGGCCGGCAAGGCCCACGCGGCTGCCTACCGCACGGCGTCGGCGCTTTACAGCCCTGTGCTTCCCCCCATCCGGCTCGTCTCCATCGGTGACGTCAACGCCGAGTTCGGCTCGCTGGCAGCCAAGCGCTTTGGCTACGAACGCAATGACACCTCGTGGCAGGCGATCGCCGAAGCCGACGACATCGACGTCGTGAGCGTTGTGATCGCCAATTCCCTGCACCGCGAAGTCGTGGAGGGCCTGCTGGCTGCCGGCAAGCATGTGCTGTGCGAAAAGCCGCTGAGTGACACCCTTGAAGACGCCCGGGCCATGGCGGAAGCGGCCCGCAGCGCGAGCTCAATCGCGCGCATCGGATTCACTTTCCGCCGCACGCCGGGCATCGCGTACATTCGCGACCTCATCCGGTCCGGCGTGCTGGGCAATGTCCTGCATTTCAGCGGCCGCTACTGGACCGACTACGGGTTCAGCCCGTCGGCGCCCATGAGCTGGCGCTACAAGGGCGGCCCCGGCTCGGGCGCGCTGGCCGACGTCGGCAGCCACCTCACATACGTCGCCGAATTCCTCTGCGGCGACATCAAATCCATCAGCGGTGGACGCCTCAGCACAGTGATCGGCAAGCGCCCGATGCCGCTCGGCGCCGTGATGGGCCATGACCACGCCGCGGTCAGCGACACCTTCGAGCCCGTCGACAACGACGACTACGCGGTGTTCTCCGCAGAATTCGAGAACGGCGCCGGCGGCTTCGAGGTCTCGCGCGTCGCGGCCGGCCACGCCAACAGCCTCATCTTCGAGGTCTTCTGCGAGAACGGCGCAGCCCGGTTCGACCAGCGCCGCCCTGCGGAGATCGAACTGTTCCTCAACGACGGCCCGGCCAACGAGAACGGCTACCGCCAGGTCATCCTCGGACCCGGGCACCCCTACATCGCCGGCGGCCTGGCCATGGACGCGCCCAGCGTCGGCTTCGGCCAGAACGATGCCTTCGGCTACCAGGCCCGGGCCTTCCTCGAGGAAGTCGCCGGCCTCAGTGAGGCAGAGTCGCTGCCGCGCTGCGCCACTTTCGATGAGGGCGTGCGCAACATGGAGCTGCTCGGTGCGGTCACCGAATCCGCGCTTAACAACGGAAAGAAGATCACGCTATGAAACTCGGTGTCTACAACGCCATCCTGCACGACCGGCCACTGCCCGAGGCCCTCAAGGTCATCGCCGGCCTGGGGCTGACCGGCATCGAAATCAACACGGGTGGGTTCCTGCCGGCCGTCCACGTCCCCACGATGGACCAGATCCTCGAAAGTGATGCGGCCCGGGATGACTACCTGGCCATCTTTGAGGGGACGGGCGTCTCGATTGCCGGACTGAACTGAAACGGCAACCCGCTGCACCCCAAACGTGAGATCGGCGAGAAGCATGCCGAGGACATCCGGCGCTCCATCCGGCTGGCGCACCGGATGGGGCAGGACCGGGTGGTGACCATGTCCGGCCTTCCCGGGGGCGAGCCCGGGGCCACCACGGTCAACTGGGTGGTCAACGCCTGGAACTCGGCGGCCCTGGACGTGCTCGACTATCAGTGGGGCGTCGCGGCCGATTTCTGGAAGGAAACCGACCGGCTCGCCGCCGACCACGGCGTGAAGGTTGCCCTCGAACTGCACCCGCAGAACATCGTGTTCAATACCGCCGATGTCCGCAAGCTCATCGAACTTACCGGCGCGACCCACGTGGGCGTCGAGCTGGACGCCTCGCACCTGTTCTGGCAGCAGATGGATCCGGTCGCGGTCGTCCGCGAACTCGGTCCGCTGGTCTTCCAGGCGGCCGCGAAGGACGTCCGCGTCAACACCGCGAACGCCGCGCTCTACGGCGTCCTCGACAACAGCTTCCGCCGGCTGTCGCCGGAGGAAAGCCGCACCAATTTGGGCGGCGACGAGTGGGCCAACGAGTGGCCGAAGAACTCCGCCTGGGACTTCGTGGCACTGGGCCGCGGCCACGACACCGCGTTCTGGACCGAGTTCCTCCGCGCACTGTATGAAGTGGACCCGGACATGCTCGTCAACATCGAGCACGAGGATGTGTCCCTGGGCCGGATCGAGGGCCTTCAGGTGGCAGCGAAGGTCCTGCGGGACGCCGACGCGGCGCTCCGGGCGTCGCTGCACCCCGCCTGACAGTCTGACAGGCCACGAGGTCGCCGGAACGCTGCGGGGTCGAGGCCCTGTTCAGAGGCCGCCGCCCGGCTTTGGAACCGTCCATGTGGGGGATCGATGCCCCGGAAAACTGGGGGACGCTCGCGGTAGCCGGTGGCCGCTCCCAGATCGCCTCGGAGCTGGGCAACTATGCCGGGTTCTACACTGAGTTCGCCCGTGCGGTCCGGGACGGCGGCCCGGGACCGGTGCCAGCATCCGAAGGCGTGCGGACCCTGGAGGTCCTCGACGCCGCCCGGCGAAGCGCGCTGGAGGACACGCTTGTGGAGCTCGGCGGCCAGGCGCCGGATTAGCTGACGGTCGTCCCGGGCAGAAACCTGGCGGGATCGCCGGAAAGCTGCCTGACACACACCAACGAAACGGCGATCTGGCACCGTTCCGGCGACTTCGACGGCGGGGCGGCCCCCACGCGTCCGTTCCGGCGACTTCGACGGCGGGGTGGCCCCCACACGCTTCCGTTCCGGCGATCTGGCACTGTTCCGGCGACTTCGGCGGCGGGGCGGCCCCCACACGCGTCCGTTCCGGCGATCTGGCACTGTTCCGGCGACTTCGACGGCGCGGGGACCCCAGCGGTACTGCGAACTCGACAGCAGGGGGACCCCACGGCCCGGCCAGCCCCGATCCAACGGCCTAGGAGTAGTACTGGCCCAGGGTCTCGGCCTTGAACTCGAAGAACGTGCCGGCCTCGATGGCGAGCCGGGCGTCGTCGACCATCTTCACGACAAAGCGCTCGTTGTGGATCGAGATCAGCGTCGCCGAGACCATTTCCTTGGCCTTGAACAGGTGATGGATGTAGGCCCGCGAATAGTTCAGGCAGGCGTAGCAGTCGCAGCCTTCCTGCAGCGGGCCGAAGTCGCGCTTGTACCTGGCTCCGGAGAGGTTGTACCGGCCGGTGGGGTGGTAGAACGCCGAATTCCGGGCCACCCGGGTGGGGGAGACGCAGTCGAAGGTGTCCGCGCCGTTCTCGATCGCGGTGAAGATGTCGTCGGGCTCGGAGATGCCGAGCAGGTGCCGGGGTTTGTTCTCCGGCAGTTCCTCGTTGCACCAGCGCACGATCGTGCCCAGGTTTTCCTTCTCCAGGGCGCCGCCGATGCCGAAGCCGTCGAAGTTCATCGCACCGAGGTCACGGCACGCCTTGCGGCGCAGGTCCTCGTACTGGGCGCCCTGGATCACCCCGAAGAGCGCCTGGTACGGCTTCCCGGCCCGCTCTGAGGTGAGCCGGAGGTGCTCCGTGATGCACCGTTCGGCCCAGCGCCGGGTGCGCTCCAGCGATTCCTCCTGGTAGCCGCGGGAGTTCTGCAGCGTGGTGAGCTCGTCGAAGGCGAACATGATGTCCGCGCCGATCTGGTGTTGGACGTTCATGGAGATCTCGGGGCTGAAGCGGTGCCGGTCGCCGTTGAGGTGGCTCTTGAACCACACGCCCTCCTCGTCCACGTGGGCCAGCCGTTCCTTGCCGGGGGCGACGGCGTCGTCGGGTCCCGAATTGTCGACCGATTTCATGTCGATGACCTTCTTGAACCCCGAGCCCAGGCTCATCACCTGGAAGCCGCCCGAGTCGGTGAAGGTGGGGCCGCGCCAGTTCATGAAGGCGCCCAGGCCGCCGGCCTCGTCCAGGATATCGGCGCCGGGCTGCAGGTACAGGTGGTAGGCGTTGGCCAGCACGGCCTGCGCGCCCAGCTCGGCGACGGACTCCGGGAGCACCGATTTGACGGTGGCCTTGGTGCCGACGGCGATGAACGCCGGGGTCTGGATCTCGCCGTGCGGGGTGGTGATCGTGCCGGTGCGGCCGAGGAATTCCCCGCCGTTACCAGCCACCTGGGCCGCCGACGGCGGGCAGCTCTCGCTCAGGCGCTTGCCCACGCGGAAGGAAAACTCCGATTGCTGGGCTGGCAGGGGTGAAGACACGGGTGAATCAGGATTGGCTGGCACCGTTCAAGTGTGCCAGCTAACAGGACTCAACCCTTAGTGCAGCGGATCGGATGTGGGGTAGTTCTCAGCCCGCCACTTGTCCCAGTGGCTGCGGATGGACTCCAACTGGTGCGCCCCGAGGTCGTAGGTGGAGATGATGACCAGGGAGCCGCCTTTGGGCCGGATGTCTTTGATGACTGGCTGGTCCGCCACGATCACCAGCCCCTCGCCGTGCTCCGCATAGTGGTGGACGGTCAGACCCACCTGGTGGTTGCTCCGGAACCACACCTTGCCGGAGATTTCCTCGCCCGTGGCCAGGGTGAGCGAGTACGGTTCGCCGGGCTTGGGAACTTCCGAGAGTCCCAGCTGATCTATGGCGGACTCCTCATTTCCCGGAACGGAGAAGAAGAAGGTCCGGCGCTTGCCGTGCGGATGCCGTTCGAGGGCAAACCGGAGCTGCTGCAGGAAGGTCAGCCAGCCCTGGGTGATGTCCTCGTCCCAGGCCGCCCACTCGGAATTGTGGTCGATGGCCGCCCGCGTGACGCTGACCTCGGTGCCGGTCGGGACCGGTTTCAAGGTAAAGACATCCCCGCCGTCGACCACCAGGGACGTGTGGTCGGCGCCTTCGACAACGTTGGGGCCGAAGTAGATCTCGTTGATCTCGGCCGCCTGGTCGTCGGCTTCCCAGCCGTGCCACTGGGCAACCTTGGCGGGTTCGCGCAGCATCGTCCAAACCTGCTGCGCGTCGGAATTGATCACAACGCTCAGATTGTTCGTCATGGGGTGAATCTACAGCGCCCGGCCGTGAGGGGGTAGGGGGCAAACGCCTCAGGAACGGACGGACTCGAGTTCGTTGCCGATCCGGCGGTCCAGTTCCGGTGCCCCGATGGTCTCCGAGCCGCCGTGGGCGCGCAGGAAGAGCAGTGCCTCGAGTCGCAGGAGCCGCCACTCGCGTTCCGCGTCCGGATTCGAGTTGTCCATCGAGCGGAAGATTTCCTTGTCGTACAGGTTCGGTTCGTTGAGCGAGCGCTGGCGGACCTTGGCGTTGATCCTGGCCTTGAACCGGTCCGTCTCCATGGCTTCGGGGGCGCGGAGGAACTTCTCGTAGACAGCGGCCCGTTCCTCCTGCCCGAGCTGCCGGCAGATGTAGCTGGACAGGGCGAGGGCGGCCTCCACCGACGCCCAGCGGCCCCGGTTGCCGTCGAAAGGCAGCACGTTCAGCAGATCAGCAACGGCAAGGGCGTTTTCGGGGTCCTTGAGGATGATGAACAGCTCCTGCGCGAGGTCGCTGAGGTCCTTGAGACAGCTGCCGGACTTGGTGTTGATGCCCTTGGCCAGCCGTTCGCTGAGCAGCAGCACCCCCACCGAGTCCGGGTGGGCCTCCGCGACTGCCTGCACCACGGACTCGGGGGTGCCCTCGAGGGCGGGGATCAGCGCAAGGTCCGCTTCGCTGGGCCCACTCACGGCGGGCGGCGCGGGCGGAAGGGGCGGGACGACGACGGCGGCCGCTGCGGCGCCGTCGTCGGTCCCCTGGCCTCCACCCTGCTCCTTGGCCTGATTCTGGACGGCGCCCTCAGCGGGGGCCGGTTCGACGAGCTGAAGCGGGGAGCCGGCGTCCTCGAAGGCGGGTTCTGCGGACGCGGATTCTGCAGCGGCGGTGGCCGTTTCGAGGACCAGGACGGTGGAGGCGGCCGCGATCCGGACGCCGCCGCCGCCGGTGAGGGTCGCCAGGACCACGGCAGGAGTGCCGAAATCGTCGGTTTCGACGTCGACGCGCCGGATTTCAGCGGAACGGTTGCCATCGGGCAGGAGCAGATGATCGCCGCTCTGCAGAGCTCCAGCCTGTTGTTCGATGTAGTTCGGTGCGGCTGGTGGGTGGGTCATCGGAAATCCTTAAATTCTTTTGCGGTCCGCCCACCAGTCTACAAAGGCGCGCCCCGGAAGTCGGGGACGCACTGCAACCTCCGGGCGTCCCGGGCGGTTTCAGGCAGGCCCGGCGCGGGTCAGTTCCCGACCCCCGCGAAGGCCAGAGCCTGGCGGATCAGGGCGCCTCGCCCGCCGCTGAATTCCAGCTGGACATCCGAACTCATGACTTCCTGCGGCGTCATCCAGGTCAGCTCCAGGGCGTCCTGGCGCGGTGAGCATTCGCCGGTGACCGGGATGATGTATGCCAGTGCAACAGCGTGCTGGCGGTCGTCGGTGAATCCGGTGTGGGACGGGGCGGGGAAGTACTCGGCCACTGTGAACGGCACCGGGCTGATGGGCAGCTGGGGAAAAGCCAGCGGGCCGAGGTCCTTCTCCATGTGGCGCAGCAGCGCCGCGCGGATGGTCTCCCGGTACAGCACCCGGCCGGAGACCAGCGAGCGGATCATGTTGCCGTCCGCATCGGCCTGCAGGAGCGTGCCGACCTCGTTCACAAACCCGAGCGGATCCAGCCGGACCGGGACGGCCTCGACGTAGACCATGGGCAGCCGGCCGCGCGCCTCGAACAAATCTTCTTCGGAGAGCCAGCCGGGGTTCGGGTCAGGAGTGCGAACATTCATGGTTAAGTTCTACCCCATCCCCGTGGCCGGGGCGTGCTCACCCTCACCCAAGCGCCGGTGCCGCGGAAATCCAGAGGGGCCGGCGGGCGGCCACACCGTCCGCATCGGGGTTGGCGATATGCAGGGTCGGGATGGCGGACTCCTCGACAAGTGCGGCCTCGTGACCCGCCTCGGCAAGGCGTTCACGCAGCACGTTCAGGTCGCCGGCGTATTCGAACCCCAGCCCGGCTTGCCCGGCCCCGGCGCCTGTCCCAAGCATCAGGGTCCCGCCGTTTTTGGCCGTGAACGCCTCCGACTCGGCTGTGTCGGTGGCTGTGTCGGCGTTGCCGACGGCGGCGCTGCCTGGCACCGGGCGGGGTGCGGCGCCGATGTCGCGCAGGGTCCGGGCTGCCGCCACTGCGTCCTCGGAAAACCAGACGCCGACGACGGCGATGCCGGGGTCTGCTTCAGCTGATCCGCCCCAGCTGCCGTCGCTGGCGCGGGCGGCCAGGTCGGCCAGGAAACTGTACCCGTCCGCGGCGGTGATGCGGCAGGCAGGTCCGTGGTCGGCTTCGACGAGTTCCGCGGTGGTGCCGGCTGTTGTGGTGCTGTCAGCCGCGCCGGCTTCCTTGGTCCGCCGGGCGAATTCCTTGAGGTCCCCGACCTCGACGCCGAGGGAGGTGGTGCCGTCCTCAGCGGAGCCGGCCTCGACGAAATGGAGCGCCAGGCGCCCGGATCCGGCGTCGAACTCCCGCCAGGTGGGCTCGTCAACGGTCTTGACCAGGCCAAGGTCGGTCAGCAGCCGCTCCCATGCATCAAGGCGGGAGGTGAAGTGGACCGGGCGGACTCGCAGCATCGTTGCTCCTCAGGGTGTGACGGTATCCAGCTCTCAGGGCTATCGTGCCACCAAAGCACCGCCGATGGTCAGGGCCGGGGCAGAATGGTGCCATGGCTGTTGAACTCGAGGAACTGCTGGTGAAGGACGCGGCCCAGTGGCGTGCCTGGCTGGAACAGCACCATGCGGAGAGTCCCGGTGTGTGGCTGGTGCTGCACAAAAAGGGTGGGACCGTCACGGAGCTGGACTACGAGGCCGCGCTGCAGGAGGCGCTGTGCTTCGGCTGGATCGACGGCCAGGGCCGGCGCCGCGACGAGGGGAGTTCCTTCCAGCGGATGACCCGGCGGGGGCCGAAGAGTGTCTGGTCCGCGCGGAACGTGGAGCGGATCGGGCGACTCGAAACCGCCGGCAGAATGGCTCCGGCCGGCCGCGCCGCCGTCGAGAGCGCCAAGGCGGACGGCCGCTGGGAAGCCGCTTACTCGGGCGCCGCGACGGCGGAGGTCCCCGATGACCTCGCCGCCGCCATCGCGGCAGACCCGCGGGCGCAGGCGATGTTCGACGTCCTGACCTCGGTGAACAGGTATGCCCTGATCTACCGCACCAACGGCGTCAAACAGGCCACCACCCGGGAAAAGAAGATCGCGGGATTCGTCGAGATGCTCGCCCGCCACGAGACGCCGTATCCGCAGACCAAACGCCCGCCGGCGACCTGATGTCCGCCGGCATGTCACCCTGACGCCCGCGGCCGCTTAGGCCGGCGGCAGATCCTCCATCGGGAAGGCCACTGCCTCGCCGACGACGCGGAGGCACAGCTCCGTGCCAGGGCGGGCGATCGAAGCGTTCCAGTGCCGGATGGTGATGATTTCGCCGCCGCCGGGATAGCGGTGGTCGGCCACTGCGCCCTCTGCCAGGACCGGCGGAACGGCGAGTTTGAGCCGGACGGTGGTTTCGGGCCCGAAGTAATCGGTGTCCACCACGACGCCGCGGATCGGTCCGTCCTCGGAGATCCGGATCTGTTCCGGCCGCAGCATGAGCTGGACGCGGCCCTGCGCCGGGGGCCGGCGCACGGGGATGCCGCCGAGGGAACAAGTGGCCAGGGAACCCTCCATCCAGGCATCGAGGATGACGGCGTCACCGAGGAATTCCGCGGTGGCGCGGTCCGCCGGACGGGTGTAGACGATGAAGGGGTTGCCGATCTGCGCCAGCCGTCCGCCGCGCATCACCGCCACCTGGTCCGCGAACGACAGTGCCTCGCCCTGGTCGTGGGTGACCAGGATGGTCGTGACCCCGGCATCGTGCAGCACCTTGCCGACGGCGCGGCGGGTGGCCACGCGCAGGCCTGCATCCAGCGCCGAGAACGGTTCGTCCAACAGCATCAGTTCCGGCTCCCGGGCGAGGGCCCGGGCCAGGGCCACGCGCTGCTGCTGCCCGCCGGAAAGCTCGTGCGGGCGGCGTTTGGCCATCGACGGATCCAGTGACACCATGGCCAGCAGTTCGGCCACCCGGTCCCTGACCCCACGGTGCCCGCCGGGCAGCCCGGCGGCGTCGAGGCCGAACGAAATGTTCTTTCCGACGCTCAGGTGCGGGAAGAGCGCGCCGTCCTGCGCCACGTAGCCGACGTGCCGTTTATGCGCCGGGACCCAGACGCCGTCGCCGGCGACCTTGGCGCCGTTGAGCGAAATGCTGCCGGTCTCGGGGTGCTCAAAACCGGCGATCAGCCGCAGCAGCGTGGTCTTGCCCGAGCCGGAGGGCCCCACGATCGCCGTCGTGCCGCCCTTCGCTACCGAAAGGTTGACACCCTTGAGGACCGCCTGGGAGCCGAAGTTCTTGGTGACGGCATCAATTTCCAGGTGGTTGTTGGTGCTGGTGGCCACGGACGACGCGACCCGCGGTTCCGGGAGCCGGGAGGGGCTGTGCTGGGTTTCGGTCACTGTCCCGCTGCTTTCTTGGACTGCTGGAAGAGGAGGTAGGTCATCGGTGCCGAAAGGACAATCATCAGCAGGGCGTACGGGGCGGCGCCGGCGTAGTCGATTTCGCTGCTCTTGCTCCAGAACTCGGTGGCGAGCGTCCGGGTGCCGTTGGGGGAGAGCAGCAGCGTCGCCGTCAGTTCATTGACGATCGCGAGGAACACGAGCGCGGCACCGCCCGCGGCGGCGGGGGCGGTGAGCCGCAGCGTGACCCGGAGGAAGGCCGGCAGCGGCGGCTTGCCGAGCGCCTGCGCGGCCTCGTCGAGTTCCTTCGGCGCCTGGGCCAGGCCGGAACGGATGTTGACCAGCGCGCGCGGCAGGAACAGCAGCACGTAGGCCGCGATCAGCAGGGCGGAGGTCTGGTAGAGGTCCGCCGCGGCCTTGATGCTGACCGTCACGAACGCCAGGCCCACCACGATCCCCGGCATGGAGCTGGTGATGTAGTTGGACAGTTCCAGGGCCTTGCTGAACCAGCTGGGGTGCCGCACGGCCAGGTACGCCATCGGGAACGCGACGACTGTGGTGGCGAGGGCGCCGGCGAGGCCGTACATCAGGGTCTGCAGCAGCGCCGGCAGGAATTCGTCCGCTGCCCAGATGTCCGGGCCGCCGGAAAAAATCCAGCGCAGCACGAAGGTCAGCGGCAGCCCGAAGGCCAGCGCGGTGAGCGAGGCCAGAAACAGCTGGGCCGGGAGCTGGTAGGCGTGCAGCGGCAGACGCAGGGCGCGGGCCTGTGCGCCGGAGCCGATCTTGGCGTACCGGGCGCTGCCGCGGCTGCGCACCTCCACCAGCAGCAGGATCAGGCAGAGGAACACGAGCACGCTGGCGAGCATGTTCCCGGCAGTGCCGTTGAAGGTGGACTGGTACTGCACCATGATCGCGGTGGTGAAGGTGTCGAAGCGGATCATCGCGAAGGCGCCGTATTCGGCGAGCAGGTGCAGGGACACGAGCAGCGCGCCGCCGGTCATCGCAATCCGTAGCTGCGGAAGCACCACGCGGAAGAAGGTACGCCAGGCACCGAGGCCCAGGGACGCGGCGGACTGCTCGATGGCAGGATCCAGCCGGCTGAGCGTGGCGGCGGCCGGGATGTAGACGAGCGGGAAATAGGACAGCGTGGCGATCAGCACCCCGGACCACAGACCCTCGAGCGACGGCACCGCGGAAACCCACGCGTAGCTGTTGACAAAGGCGGGGATGGCCAGCGGGGCGGCGAGCAGCAGGGCCCACCATTTGTGTCCCCTGAGCTGGGTGCGTTCCACCAGCCAGGCGCCGCCGACGCCGAGGATCAGGCAGAGCGGCACGGTGACCAGCATCAGCAGCACCGTGTTGAGCAGCAGCACGCCGACGCGTTCCCGGAAGATCAGTTCCACGGCGGTGTCCCACCCCGTGGCCACCGTCATGACTATGACGTAGCCCAGTGGAATCAGCGCGAAGAGGGCGATCAGGACCGCCAGGACAGCAATTACGGATACGCCGAGAGGCGGGCGGGGGCGCTTGCCCCGGCCCGCCGTCGTCGGGCCCCCGGGTGTTCCGGGAGCCGCCAGCTTCGTGGTCACGTGCTTAGAGCAGTCCTGCCTTGGTCATGAGCTCGGAGACCTTTGCGGAGTTGAGCTTGGCCGGATCCACCGTGGGCGCCTGGAGTTCCGGCAGCGGGACGAGCTTCTCGTTGGCCGGGACATCGGAGGCGATGGCGTACTCGAACGAGGTGCCCTTCTGCAGGATTTCCTGGCCCTTCTTGCCGGTGATGAACTTGACGAAGGCCTGGGCCGCCGCCGCATTCTTCGAGGACTCCAGTACGCCGCCGCCGGAAACGGACACGAAGGCGCCGGGATCCTGGTTCTTGAAGTAGTACGGGGCGACGTTTTTGGAGTTCTCGCCGGTCTTGGCCTGGTCGCCGTAGTAGTAGTAGTGGTAGATCAGGGCGGCGTCGATTTCACCGGCGTTGACCGCCTTCATGGCCGTGCTGTTGCCCTTGTAGGCCTTGGAGTTTGCCTTCATGCCCTGGAGCCACTCCTCGGTGGCTGCTTCGCCCTTGAGTTCGAGCAGGGCGGAGACAATCGCCTGGAAGTCGGCACCGGACGGCGATGCCGCCCATTTGCCCTGCCACTCGGGCTTGGCCAGGTCCAGCATGGACTTGGGCAGCTGGTCCTCGGTGAGCTTGGCTTTGTCGTACACCAGTACGGTGGAGCGGGCCGCGATGCCGGTCCACTTGTTGGTGGAGGGGCGGAATTCGGCCGGCACCTGGTCAATGGTGGCCTTGTCGACGTCGGCGAAGAGCCCGGCGTTCTCCACCTGGGCCATTGCGGGGGAGTTTTCAGTCAGGAAGACGTCGGCCGGGGAGGCCTTGCCTTCCTGGATGATCTGGTTGGACATCTCGGTGTCCGAGCCCTGGCGCACGGTGACCTTGACGCCGGTTTCCGCGGTGAAGGCGTCCACCCACTCCTGGGTCAGGGATTCGTGCTGGGCGTTGTAGACCGTGATCTCTCCGGAGATCTTGCCGTCAGCGGCGGCGCTGCTGCTAGGGGCCGTGGAGGTGCTGGAGCCACAGGCGGTGAGGCCGAGCGCGGCGGTGGCGGCAAGTGCGATACCTGCCAGCGCGTTGTTGCGGATCTTCATGGGGCTGCTTTCTGCAAGGAATGTCATGGGAACCCTAAGCCCCGGTGAGCGGGGGAAGTTAGGGCATGCTCACTAGGAAAAACTGTAGGTTAGCCAAACCTAAGTCACCAAGTTGAAGGCCCGTTAAGTGACGAGGATCACTTCGATTACGAAACTATTTCGTGACTTAATGCCCGGCCGGTAGTCCCGGCGACGATTCTGCCGGCCTCCGCGCCCCCGTTACGCCGGCAATCGACGCCGCGGCTTCCAGCACCATCCAGGCCTGCAGCTGGGTGGAGAGTTCGACGGCGGATCCCGCCGGGTAGCTGCTGAGCGCCGGTAACTCGGCGCGGGCGGAGAAGATGATCCGGCTGCCCTTGCCCGCCAGCGGCTCCCGGGCTGAGACCGTCCGGCGGCCCTCCCAGAACGCCCCGGCGGTGTCGTGCACCAGGGCCGTTGCCTTCGCCCTGGTCCGGGCCGGGAGCCGGGCGTCGACGGCGGCCAGTGCGAGGTAGCGGGCCAGGATGCCGGTGAAGAGGCCGCCGTCGCCGCTTCCCTCGCAGCGCAGGATGGTGCCGCCGGTACCGGGCGTCGGGGCCGGTACCGTGAGGTGCTGCGCCACGGAAGCCACGAGTGAGGCCGCGCGGGCCAGGTTGGCCTCGCCGCCGAGCTCCAGCAGTGCGCCCAGGACCGGGCCTTGGTTGTAGGAGTAGATCGTGCTTTCCAGGACTACCTCGCCGCCGGGTGTGATCCGGAGGCCGTCCCGGTACATGCCCTGTTCGGGGTCGAAAAGCCGGGCATCCAGCCAGTCCAGCAGGGCCTGCGCCTTGGCTGCCTGGCCGGTGCGGGCGTAGTAGAGCGCCACCGGGGCCGTGGCCGGGGTGTTCTTGAAATCCCGCTTTTTGCTCCAGAAGGTGCCGCCGCCAAGGTCGTCCGTGGAGGCGGAATCGAACTGCAGCGTGAGGCTCTTCAGGACCCTGGAGTTGCGGCGCCGTCCTGCCGCCTTGCGGCTTTGTTCGGCGAGGTGCTCCAGCCGCAGGGTGGACAGCGCGAGCCAGGCCATGTCGTCGTAGTAGTTGTTCACGACGGTGAGGAAGTTGCGCAGCCGGATCCCGGTGACCAGCCGGGAGGCGAGCCTGCCCGCGCTGGGCCGGTTTTCGCCGTCGAACCGTCTTCCGGGCCGCGTGTCCGTGCCGAGCTCGCGGCGGCCGGTGTCCACCAGGCAGTCCAGATAGTGCGCCTGCCACCAGTAATGCCAGGGCCGGGCCAGGTTTTTGAGCCGTCCCGAGGGGCGCACGATCGCGGCAATGTGGGTTCCCGGCAGGAAGAAGAGCCGCTGCCCGAAAAGTCTGGTCACCGAACGGGCCGCTTCGTCCGCGCGGAAGGACCAGTCAGCGGCGGCGGAAACTTCAGCGGGGCTCATGGTTCCAGCCTAGTAGGGGCGGGGCGGAGGTGCGGAAAGTCCGTATTCCAGTTAACATTCACTAACTAATGTTCCCGGACGGTTCGTGACGCTGCACACAATGTCGTGGGGACGGTTCCACATCAAGGAGGATGCATGGACATCAAAGGTACAGTCGCGCTGATTACGGGCGGGGCCTCGGGCCTGGGTGCTGCCACGGCCCGGCGCCTGTTCGACGCCGGCGCCTCCGTGGTGCTGGTGGACCTGCCCGGCTCCGCCGGCGACGCCTTTGCCGCCGAGCTGAACGCCAGCGCCGGAGCCGGCGGCGGAGGCAAAACCGGCGGGGAGGCCGCCGGCGGCACCCCGATAGGGCAGTCGAACCAGGCGGTCTTTATCCCCGCCGATGTCACCAGCGAGGGGCAGGTGCAGGCCGCCGTCGACGCCGCCGTCGCTCTCGGCCCGCTGCGGATCGTGGTCAACTGCGCCGGGATCGCCACGCCCGGCAAAGTCCTGGGCCGTGACGGCGTGCTGCCGCTGGAGGCCTTCAGCCGCGTCATCCAGATCAACCTCGTGGGCACGTTCAATGTCATCCGCCTGGCCGCGGCCGCGATGGCCGCGACCGAGCCCGCCGTGACCGCGCTGGGCGGCCCGGAGCGCGGCGTCATCATCAACACCGCCTCCGTCGCGGCTTTCGACGGCCAGATCGGCCAGCCGGCCTACGCCGCTTCCAAGGGCGCTGTGCATGCGATGACGCTGCCGATCGCCCGCGAACTGGCCCGGTCGCTGATCCGGGTGGTGACCATCGCGCCGGGCATCTTCGAGACGCCCATGATGGCGGGGCTGCCGCAGGAAGCGCAGGACTCCCTCGGCCGGCAGGTGCCGCACCCGTCCCGGCTGGGCCGCCCCGCGGAGTACGCGAACCTGGCCGCGCACATCGTGGACAACGCCATGCTCAATGGCGAGACCATCCGTCTCGACGGCGCGATCCGGATGGGGCCGAAGTGATGCAGCCCGGGCTCGCCGGCTCCGCCGCGCCGGCCAGCTCCGCCAGTTCCGCCGCGCCCGCCGGCTCCGCCGGGTCCGCGGCGCCCGCTGACTCCGTCTCCGGGCTGCCGACCGCCGATTTCTTCGACTTCGAGTCGATGCTCAACGACGCGGAACAGGAAAAGCTGGCCGAGCTGCGGGAGTTCCTGGCCCGCGAAGTGGCCCCTTTTGCCGGTGAGTGGTGGAACAAGGCCGAATTCCCCGCCCACATCCTGCCGAAGCTTGCCGCGCTGGAGCTAAGCGCGCCGGCCCAGCGCGGCTACAGCCATCTGTTCGCCGGGCTGGTCATCGCCGAGATGACCCGGGTGGACACCTCGCTGGCGACGTTTTTCCTGGTCCACCACGACCTCTTTGTCGAATCGCTTTACGGCTTCGGCTCGGACGAACAGAAGGCGCGCCTGCTCGAGGACGCCGCGAACCTCCGCACCACCGGCGCGTTCGCGCTGACCGAGCCGGAGCATGGTTCCGACGTGGCAGGCGGCATGGAGACCGTCGCGCGGCGCGTTCCCGGCGGAGGGTCCGACGGCGGCGACACCTGGGTCCTGAACGGTGCCAAGCGCTGGATCGGCAACGGGACGTTCTGCGACTATCTGCTGGTATGGGCCCGCGACGAGGCCGGCGGCGCCATCCGCGGTTTCATCGTGGATGCGACCCTGCCCGGTGTGAGCCGGAGCCGGATCGAGAACAAGATCGCGCTGCGCACCGTGCAGAATGCGGACATTGTCTTCACGAATGTGCAGGTGGCCGAGTCGGACCGCTTCGCCGGGATCAACAGCTTCGAGGACACCAACGAGCTGCTGCGCGGCTCGCGGATCATGGTTGCCTGGCAGGGGGTCGGGCAGCAGCTGGCGGCGTTCGACGTCGCCCGGCAGTACGCCGTCGAACGCCAGCAGTTCGGCCGGCCGCTGGCGAAATTCCAGCTGGTCCAGCAGCAGCTGGTGACGATGCTCGGCAACGCCGTGGCGAGCATGGGGATGATGGTCCGGATCGCGCAGCTGCAGGAGCGCGGCACAGCGGACATGCCGCAGGTGGCGCTGGCGAAGTCCTACGTGAGCGCCCGGATGCGCGAGACCGTGGCGATGGGCAGGTCCCTGCTGGGCGGCAACGGGATCGTCACCGACTACCGGATGGCCAAGATCTTCGCCGACGCCGAGGCGATCTACACCTACGAGGGGTCGTACGAGATCAACACGCTGATCGTGGGCCGGGCCGTGACCGGGGTTTCCGCGATCGTCTAGAAGCGCGCGCGTCTGGAAGCGCGTCTAGAAGAGCGCGGGCTCCTTCTCGCCGGCCTCGATCCGGTAGTCCAGGCTGTTGTTCTTCACCGGCATGGGGCAGGTGCCGTACGGGGTGAAGGCGCTGGGGTAGTTGATGGCCCGGTTGAAGTCCAGGCTGACCGTCCGGTTTCCCGACGCGTCGACGCGGGGCCGGGCGGTGGAGACCTTCCGCCACTCAGCTGTTGCGAATTCCGGCGGGGCCGCGCCGTTGGTCTCATCGTGGAAAGTCACCGTCAGTGCGCCGAGGTTTTCCTCCTCGGCCTGCAGGTGGAATTCGTGGTCCTTGCCGGGCAGTCGGAACACCAGCTCGCCGACCGAACGGTGTACTCCGTCGACCAGCGGGTTGGCGGTGCCGATCGGGACGTCCACGGGCTCGGGGTAGGGGTGGAACTTCGCTTCGACGACCAGGTCCGGCCGGTAGTCGAAGGTGGGGACGCCCGCGAACTCTGTGAAAACCGGCGACTGGGAGTCCCGGGTGCGGACCGCATACTTGCCGGCCCGCATGGCGAGTTCCACCACGACCTGCCGGCCGTCGCCGCCGCCGTACTGGACCCAAAGCAGTGATTCCTCGTCGGAGAGTGTTGCGCTGATGGTGCCGTCCACGGGTCCGCCGGTTTCCACGAGCGTCAGTCCGTCCGCCGCAGCGGCGGTGAGGAACGCCGTCTTGCCGTCCGTGGACCAGTGCCCGGGGACGAGTTCGACGGCGGCTGGCCGGTCCTCCAGCCACTGGAACGACGTCAGGGTCAGCCAGCCAAACTCGCTGGCCAGGGCCGCGTTGCGGCTGGTCCGGAAGCGCTGCCAGCGGGCAAGCAGGGCGTCAGGACTGGTGGGCGTCATGTTCACGGGTTCCTTCCCAGAGTTGCGGCCACGAGGTGCGCAGCGGTCTCGCGGGCGGCGAGGGCCGCCGCCGGGTCGGCGTCGAGCACGCCGCTGGCCAGGCCGCCGTCGAGGACCAGGGTGAGGCTGCGGGCGAGCAGGTCCGGATCCTGGGCCCCGGCCTGGGCCGCGAGGTCCCGGATCCAGGCCCGGATGTGCTCCTTGTGCGCCACCGTCCGGGCGTGGACGCGGGTTCCGGAGGCGGACTCGGCAGCGGCGTTGATGAAGGCGCAGCCGCGGTAGCCGTCACGGCGGCAGGCGTTCGCCAGGGCATCGAACAACCCGACGAGCTGCGCGGCTGGGTCGGGTCCGGCGGCTTCCGCGGCGGCGTGCAGCTGCCCGGTCCAGATGCCGTCGACCTTCTCCAGATAGGCCAGAATCAGTTCGTCCTTCGCCGGAAAGTACTTGTAGAACGTGGCCTTGGCGACCCCGGATTCGGCGATGATCGTGTCGATGCCTGCCGCCCGGAGCCCGTTCGCATAGAACAGCCGGAAGGCCGTGGCGAGGATCTTGTCCCTGGCCTGGCCGACGGGCGTGCGTGCGGCCGGCGGTGCTTTGGCTGCTGGCGGCGTCATGGTTCTATCGTACACAGACAAGTCTGTCTAGTAATTGTCCGTGAGAAAGGCTGAAGCCCTCCCTTCCGCCAATGGCGCCGGAGATCTGCAACTACGCGTGCGGAGCAGACCGCCTTCGTATGGAATTCGAGTAGTCAGTACTGTTGGCGGCCATCCTGATGGCCAATAGCGTGTGGCGCATGACATCTGATGTCGCACTTCATACAGTCAGCCTCCGACGTCCTAGTCCGCGCCTAAGGGTGGCTCTTGACGTGATCCGCGCGCTCTCCGCCGTCTACGTGGTGATCCATCACGTCGTGCTCAACGTGGGTCCCACGGGCCCACTCGCGGTCATTTTCAAGTACGGACCCCAAGCCGTTATCGTGTTTTTCCTGCTCAGCGGATTCGTTATCTTCTCGAATGAAAATACGAGGGTGCAGAAGAGTGCCACGTCTTACTACTTGCGTCGATTGCGCCGCATCTACCCGCCGTTAATAGTCGCTTTTGCTGTCTCGGCGCTCATAAGCTGGCTGAATGGCACTCTTGTTCGTGATTTCTCGCCCCTGACACTGGTGCTAAACTTGCTGTCCCTGCAGGACCTTGGGGATTTCAAACCGGGCACCATTTCTTACCCGTTCCTGGGAAATGGCCCACTCTGGTCCTTGTCATACGAAGTCCTTTTCTATCTGGCCTTTCCGCTGATTATGGTGGCCCACCGCCGTTCTGCGGCCCTGTCATTGGGAATAGTAGGAAGCCTGTCCGTAATCGGATTCGGCTCCTACATGGTCGCGCCGAACCACTTCTCCCTGGTCTTCGCCTACATGCTGACGTGGTGGTCCGGGGCTGTAATGGCTGACCTCTACGGATCAGATCGGCTCAAGATTCGGGCATTGTTGCCGGTCGGGTACTGGCTGGTTGCGCTGTGCGCCGTTGCGGGCGCGGGGGTTGCGCTCAATCGGGACCCGGAAATGGTGCAGATCCTAAGGCTCTCACTTCTTCTTTTCGTGTTCGCGCTCGCCTGCGTAGTCGCTTCGGCCACGGCCTTGGCCAGACATTTCGTTCGGCTTGCAGTGCCATTGGCGGCCCCTGCCGCATTCACCGCATCCATTTCATACGGCCTGTATGTGTTCCACTTTCCGCTGCTCGTTCAATGGGAATTTGCCACGACGCCATCAGGGCTGGCCGTGGCTACGGTGCTGCTTCTGGTCATTTCCGTTGTGGGCGACCGCTACATGGAGCGGTGGATCCCGAAGCCGTAGCCCCATGCGGATGCTGACATTGATTGGCGGCCTTTACCTTGAGGGCGCAGGTTTAGCGAACGATCATATCCACTCCGACTGAACCCTGGCGCCCGGAAACCTTAAACCGGCACCCGACGCCTGGGACTGGACTCTTGCCGTAGACAGGTCTGTCTGATAGTGTCGGCGCCACGAGTAGACAAACCTGTCTACCAGCCAGTGATGAGTGAGGACACCATGAGGATTGCAGTACTCGGAACGGGAAGCGTTGGGCCCACGATCGCCGGAGCACTGTCGGCGCTGGGGCACGGCGTGGTGGTCGGCACGCGCGATCCGCAGGCGACTCTGGCACGCACCGAGCCCGGCGCATCGGGCGGACCGGCCTTCGCGGCCTGGCACGCGGAGCACAACAGCGTCGGGGTCGCCACCTTCTCGGACGCCGCTGCCGGGGCGGAGATCCTCATCAACGCCACCAACGGCGCCAACTCCCTCGAAGCGCTGACCGCTGCCGGAGCGGGAAACCTGGCAGGGAAGGTGCTTATTGATGTCGCGAACCCGCTGGACTTCTCCCGTGGGTTTCCGCCGTCGTTGAACCCGGTGAATACGGACAGCCTGGGCGAGCAGATCCAGCGGGCCTTCCCGGACGCCCGGGTGGTCAAGACCCTTAACACCATGACCGCCAGCGTGATGGTGGATCCGGAGGCCGTGGCCGGGGGCGACCATTCGGTCTTCGTGTCCGGAAACGACGCGGACGCCAAGCAGGCGGCGACCATCCTGCTCAACGAATTCGGACACCGGGACATCATCGATCTGGGCGACATCACCACCGCCCGCGGCACCGAAATGATCCTGCCGCTCTGGGTGCGGCTCTGGGGCGCCCTGGGCACCGGCGCGTTCAACTTCAAAGTCGCACGGTAAGGCCCAAAGTGCCTGCTCCGAGTCCGATGGGAAGTGCGGGCCGGCGTCCGGGTGTTGTGAAGGGTTCGCAGTCGGGGTGCCCCCGGCGGATGCCTCCTGAGTGGGTGCCGGCGCGCGTACGATGGTCTCATGGCTCTTGAAATCCTCGGGACCGTTCTCGTCTGCCTGGCGGTGATCGTCGGGTTCACCTTGGCGGGGATGTCGGCGCTGCGGCGCGGCGGGAACCCGAAAGGCGCGACCGGCACCCTCGGCAGCGTGCTGGGCATGATGGATCCCGCGACCGGCGCTCCCACCCGCCACGAGGCGGCCGCGGCCCGGGAAGAACTCAAGCAGCAGCGGCACGAAGCCAGCGAGTCCGGCAGCGGCCCGGACCATAGCGACCCCTACAGCGGCCGGGTCACGCTGCCCGCCACAGCAGCTGCGGAGGCACACACAAGGGCAGCCGCGGAGGCATCCGCGGAGCCCCAAGTCAAGGGCCCCGACACTTTCTGAGACGGATTCCCCTGCCGCCCGGCCTCCGGGTAGCATCCAGTAGGAAGAACGTAACCCGGCTCACAGTATCCAGCGCAGTGTACGAGCCAACTCCCTTCGAGAGATAGTTTCCATGGCTGACACTGCAATGAATTCCGGCACCGACCTCGCCTCCGAGCTGCGCGCCGACGTCCGCCGCGTGTCCACCCTCCTCGGTGAATCACTGGTCCGCCAGCACGGTCCCGAGCTCCTGGACCTGGTCGAGCAGGTGCGCCTGCTGACCAAGGAATCCAAGGAAGCCGCCCGCGGCGGTGCGGACGCCACCGGGCCGTGGAGCTCCTACGACGTCGTGGCCCAGGTCCGCGAACTGCTCGGCTCCCTGCCTCTCGAGCAGGCAACCGACCTGGTCCGTGCCTTCGCGTTCTACTTCCACCTGGCCAACGCCGCCGAGCAGGTGCACCGGGTCCGCGGGCTGCGGAACCGGGCGGAAAAGGACGGCTGGCTGGCCAAGGCCGTCACCGACATTGCGGCCCAGGCCGGGACCTCGGTTCTGCAGGAAGTCGTGAACGAACTCGACGTCCGGCCCGTCTTCACCGCGCACCCCACCGAGGCCTCCCGCCGCTCCGTGCTGGACAAGGTCCGCCGGCTCTCCGACATCCTGGCCGAGAGCACTGCGGAGGGCACGTCCGCGCGCCGCCGCCAGGACCGCCACCTGGCCGAGGTGATCGACCAGATGTGGCAGACGGACGAACTCCGCCAGGTCCGTCCCACCCCGGTGGACGAGGCCCGCAATGCGGTCTACTACCTCACCGGCATCCTGGGCGACGCGCTGCCGGAGATGCTCTCGGACCTCTCCGAGCTGCTCGGCGAACACGGCGTTAGCCTCCCCGCGGAGAGGGCACCAATCCGCTTCGGCTCCTGGATCGGCGGCGACCGCGACGGCAACCCCAACGTGACCGCAGCGGTCACCCGTGAAATCCTGCAGATCCAGAATCAGCACGCCGTCCGGATCAGCATCGGCCTGATCGACGGGCTGATCTCCATCCTGTCCAATTCGACGGCGCTCGCCGGGGCCGACCAGGAGCTGCTGGACTCGATCGACGTCGACCTCGAAAACCTCCCGGGGCTGGACCGCCGGGTCCTTGAACTCAACGCCCAGGAGCCCTACCGGCTCAAGCTCACCTGCATCAAGGCCAAGCTGCTGAACACCGTCCGGCGCGTTGCGGCCGGGTCGGCCCACGAGCCGGGCCGGGACTACACCGCCACCGCGGAGCTCCTCGCCGAACTCGGCCTGCTGGACCGCTCGCTCCGGCACCACCATGCCGCGCTCGCCGCCGACGGCGCCCTGGCGCGGGTCCGGCGCACCATCGCCTCCTTCGGCCTGCATCTGGCCACCCTGGACATCCGGGAACACGCAGACCACCACCACGACGCCGTCGGGCAGCTGATGGACCGGCTCGGCGGACCCGGTGTCCGGTACGCGGAACTGAGCCGTTCCGAGCGGCTTGAGGTGCTCGGTTCGGAGCTTGCCTCGCGGCGTCCGCTGTCCGGCCACCCGGTGAAGCTCGACGGCGTCGCCGACGGCACGTACGACGTCTTCCGCGAGATCCGGCGGGCCCTGCGCACGTACGGCCCGGACGTTATCGAGACGTACATCATCTCGATGACCCGCGGCGCGGACGACGTCCTGGCCGCGGCGGTGCTGGCCCGCGAGGCGGGGCTGGTCAGCATCTTCGGTGAAGCCCCGTATGCCAGGATCGGCTTTGCCCCGCTGCTGGAAACCGTGGAGGAACTGCGGGCCTCGGCCGAAATCGTGGACCAGCTGCTCTCCGATCCCTCCTACCGCGAGGTGGTCCGGCTGCGCGGGGACGTGCAGGAAATCATGCTCGGCTACTCGGACTCCAATAAGGAGTCCGGCGTGATGACCAGCCAGTGGGAGATCCACAAAACCCAGCGCAAGCTCCGCGACATCGCCGCGAAGCACGGTGTCCGGGTGCGCCTGTTCCACGGCCGCGGCGGCTCGGTGGGCCGCGGCGGCGGGCCGACCTACGACGCCATCATGGCCCAGCCGAACGGGGTGATGGAAGGCGAAATCAAGTTCACCGAGCAGGGTGAGGTTATTTCGGACAAGTACTCGCTGCCCGAACTCGCCCGGGAGAACCTGGAGCTCTCGCTCGCGGCGGTGATGCAGGGCTCCGCGCTGCACCGCACACCGCGCACCTCCGAGGACCAGCGCGAACGCTACGGCCACGTCATGGAGACCATTTCCGACGCCGCTTTCGCCCGGTACCGGACCCTGATCGAGGACCCGGACCTGCCGGCGTACTTTATGGCATCCACCCCGGTGGAACAGCTGGGCTCCCTCAATATCGGCTCCCGGCCGTCCAAACGGCCCGATTCCGGCGCCGGACTCGAAGGCCTGCGGGCCATCCCGTGGGTGTTCGGCTGGACCCAGTCGCGGCAGATCGTTCCGGGCTGGTTCGGGGTGGGATCCGGGCTCAAGGCCGCCCGCGAGGCCGGCCATTCGGCCCAGCTGGTGGAGATGATGGACGGCTGGCACTTCTTCCGTTCGGTGCTCTCCAACGTGGAAATGACGCTGGCGAAGACGGACATGGACATCGCCGGATACTACGTCTCCACACTGGTCCCCGAGGAGCTGCACCACCTGTTCCGTGCGATCAGGGTCGAATACGAGCTGACCGTCACCGAGATCCAGAACCTGACCGGCGAAGAGCTGCTGCTCGACGCGCAGCCGACCCTGAAGCGTTCCCTGGAGATCCGGGACCAGTACCTCGACCCGATCAGCTATCTCCAGGTGGAACTGCTGCGCCGCATCCGTTCCGAGGCTCCAGGCGGGGCAGGCGACAGTGCCGGGCAGGGCATGCCCAACGCCGAGATCGACGACCGCCTCCAGCGGGCGATGCTCATCACGGTCAACGGCGTGGCTGCGGGCCTGCGCAACACCGGCTGATCCGCGCGGGGTCCCTGCGGCGGGGCCTTCGTTCGCCGGGCACCAGCCGCGGCGGGAATCCGCTGCTGAATCGGACAGCCGCTACGGTGACCCACGTAGCAGCTGTCTGAAACCGGCGCGGAAATCGCGACGCGGCAGGCGCCCGGGGCCTTCTCGGCGATTAGGGTATCCCGGCGCACCTGAACACCCACTTTGTGGCTCGTGGATCCGGGGCAAGCGTGTCGTCGGGTTCGGCCGCGGCGGCGTTCCCCGCCCCGGCAGCGGGGCTGCCGCGGGGTCCGCCGTTGGTCCCGATAGGGTTGGTGCATGCCGTCGTTCCAGACCAGACTGAAGATCACCGGGCTCAAGCCGGGCAACCCGCCGGAGGCCGTGATGGCTGCCGCCGTCGAGGCGCTGGAGACGCGGCACCATGTTGAGGCGAACCAGCTCGACCTGGCCGGCGGGGTGCCTCAGCTGAACCTGCGCTTCCTTGTTGAGCCCACGTCCTACAGCGGCGAGAACCGCCAGGCGCTGGAGTCGGCAGCGATGATGCGCGACGCCGTCGAACGCGTTGCGGTGACCGGAAACCTGCTGGTGCTCCGCCGCAACCGCGGCCGCTGGGCGCCCGTGTAGGCGCTGCCTCAGAAGTCCAGTTCCTCTTCGGGGCCGTCCACCACCGGGGAGCGGTTGCCGCGCTTCCGGGTGACAATCACGCCAACGACGGCGCCGATCACGATCCCGACGCCGACGCCGATCAGTGAGCTCGCCCAGAACGGCAGCCCCGTGGCGGCGCCAGTGGCAAAGCCGAGACCGACGGACCACACAGCCCAGAGCAGTCCGCCCAGGGCCGCGCAGAGGCTGAAACCCCGCGTGGAGACGTTGGCGATGCCGGCCGCGGCTGTTGTCGCCAGCCGTCCCCCGGGGATGAAGCGGATGCCGATGATCGCCCCGTAGGCGGTTGACCGGCCGGCCTTCCCGATCGCGGTGTGCACGGCCCGGTGGAACGCCCGGCCCCACCGCCAGCGGTCCAGGACATGGCTCAGGCGGCGCTTGAAGAGCTGGAAGACCAGGATGTCGCCGAGCCAGGACGCCGCCGCCGCGACAAGCACCACCAGGAGCGCGTTGGCGCGCCCGTCGGCGGACAGGGCGCCGCCGGTGATGACCACCATTTCCGAGGGGATGGGCGGGAAAATGGCATCGCCCATGACTATCGGGATGATCCAGAAATAGATCGTGTCCCCCCAGCTGTCCGCGCTGCCGAAGTCCATGGGCACAAGGTACCGCACTTCCGGCCCGGCGCCCTTCCTGTGTCGAAGGGCGTGCCCGGGAGGACGGCCTAGATGGCCTCGCTGAGTTCCAGCCCGCTGCGGTACGCCACGGGCCTGCCGGTGATGGGGTCCACGAAGCGGATCCCGCGGGCGAGGAGCTGGAGCGGCTTGGCGTAGTCGTCCGGGGCCTTGTCCAGCAGGTCGGGGTAGAAGGCGTCGTTGACGATCCCCAGCCCCAGCGAGGCCATGTGCACCCGGAGCTGGTGGGTCTTGCCCGAGTGCGGTTCCAGCCGGTAGAGGGCGCGGCGCCCGGTGGAACCGGAGGGGGTCTCGGCGTCGGGCTTTTCCGGGGAGGGAACGTCGGGGCCGGGCGATGCCACGGGGCCGCGCGGTGCTGTCTCGGGGCCGGGCAGGGTCCGCAGCCGCTCGATCCGGGTCTCGGCGTTGGGTTCGCCGTCGATCACCTCGGCCAGCAGGTAGCTGCGGGACTTGGTCATCCGGTTCCGCACTACGGTGGGGAAGTCAACGGCCGGGTGCCCGGGAACCGGCTGGGCCGCGGCTACACATTCGTATTCCTTCTGGACCTGGCGCTTTTCAAACAGCACCTGGTACTTTCCCCGGGTTTCCGGATTTGTGGAGAGCAGCAGGATTCCGGCGGTCATGCGGTCCAGACGGTGCATCGGAATGAGGTCCGGCAGGTCCAGTTGGTTCCGGAGCCGCACCAGCGCCGACTCCTGGATGTAGGTGCCGCCGGGAGTGGTGGGCAGGAAGTGCGGCTTGTCGACCACAAGGAGGTGCTCGTCCTGGTGCAGGATGTTGAGCTCCACCGGGATCCGGGTTTCCGGCGGAAGTGTGCGGTAGTACCAGATGAAGGTGTGGTTGCGCAGCGGGGTGGCGCGGTCCAGCGGGATGCCGGCCTCGCCCACGATCTCCCCGGCGTCGAAGCGGTCCTCGATGCCCTGGGGGTCGATATGGCCCCAGCGGTGCATCATATAGTCCATGGCGGTGTGCCACGGGCCCTCGTCCGGCAGGCGGAGGCGGGTCGCGTTCACGCCGTCGCGCACGGGCAGGGGGGATTGCATCACCGGTCCATTCTACTGGCCGGGCCCGGGACGGACGGTTCAGCGTCGTGTGCTGCCTGCCCCTGCGGGAGTCGGCATGGCCGCCGGGACGTGTACGGCCGCGAGCATGGGACGCGTACGGCCCCAGCACTGCTACGGCCCCTAGATCGCGGGACACTTGCCAGTTCGCCGTAAGCTCCCCTGCGAAATCGACGTTGTCCGGCGACCGCGGCGCGAGGATCGCAGAGCCGCAGGGACCTCGGCCGCCGCCGGCATGGGAACGTCTATGAGCAGGGGCACGGCCGCCGGAATGGGAACGGCCGCGAGATCGCTGGACACTTGCCAGGTAGCCGTAAGCTCGCAACCCCGCGCTCCCGACCTCTTCCGGCGACCCTGGCGATAAAGCCCCACCGACAGCAAAATAGTTCTTGACAAATAAAACTGTCGGTTGCGACACTGGAAGCATGTTGGACATCGAAGTGATCGAAGACCCGGCCGCGGCGGAGGCTTCCCTGGACCCCATCCGGACCCGCATCCTGATGGAACTCAGCCAGCCCGGATCGGCCACGCAGCTCGCCGCGAAAGTTGGACTGCCCCGGCAGAAGGTGAACTACCACCTCAAGGCCCTGGAACGGCACGGGCTCGTGGAACTCGTGGAGGAGCGCCGGAAGGGCAACGTTACGGAGCGGATCCTGCGCGCCAGCGCGGCCTCCTACCTGATTTCCCCGGCGGCGTTGGCCTCGGTGGCTCCGGATCCGCACAGGTTTTCGGACCGCTTTTCGGCTTTCTGGCTGCTGGCGCTCGCCAGCCGCATGGTCCAGGAAATGGGCCAGCTGATCGCCGGAGCGGCGGCGGCCAAGCAGGAACTCGCCACTTTCGCGATCGACGGCGAGATTACCTTCCGGACCGCCGCGGATCGTGCGGCATTCGCCGAGGAACTCGGTGTCGCCGTGACCTGGCTCGTGGACAAATACCATAACGGCGGCCCGGGCGGCCACGGCGGCCCGGGCGGCCACGGCGGACCGGGCGCCCCGGAGCCGGGCGTCACCGCGGGCGGCGGCCGCAGGCACCGCCTTGTCGTCGCGCTTCACCCGTCGCTCAAGACACCACCCAAAACATCACCCAAAAACCCATCAGTTAAGGAGCAGGAAAAATGACTGACAAACGGAACTTCGAAATCACCGTAGACACGGAACTGCCCGGCACCCCCGAGCGGGTCTGGGAAGCGGTCACCGCGGGCACCCCGGCGTGGATGTTCCCCACGGACGAATGGCCGGCCGTGCGGACAGTGGACGACTATCCCCGCCATCTGGTGTCCCGCATGGAGGGTCCGGACGGCTGGTTCAACCAGCTGGAACACGTGTTGGAACCGCTCGACGGCGGCGGCACCCGGCTGCACTATGTCCACAATGGCATCTTCGCCGAGGACTGGGACCAGCAGTATGACGGAGCAAGCAAGCACACCGAGTTCTACCTGCACACCCTCGGCCAGTACCTGAAGTACTTTGACGGCAGGCCGGTGGTCTTCGCCGACATCCAGGCACCTGCCGCTTCGGCGGTGCCGGACGGCTTTGTCCGGCTCAAGAAGGCCCTGGGCGTTGAGGGGACTGCGCCGGGCAGTGCCGTAGAGCTGGAGCTGGACGGTGTGGGGAAGCTCTCGGGCGAGGTGGACTTCGCCAACGAAAATTTCCTCGGTCTGCGCACGGCCAGCGCGATGTACCGGTTCTTCGGCCGCAATGCCTTCGGCGCTACCGTCGGCATGACGGTCCACGACTTCAGCGGCAGCGGGAACTCCGACGCCACAGCGAAGGCATGGGGCGGTTTCTTCGAGAAGGTTTACGCCTAGGCGGCGCCTCCCCGGGGCTTCGTGGCGACGCGCAGCCCGCCGTGCGACACGGAAAGCCTGGCGCTACCGAATTGTGGTGGCGCCAGGCTTTCTGCGCGTCATCAAGGAGCAACCAGCGTCGTAAGGCACTGTCGGCGTCTCCGGGCGGGGGGCGGCGTCTCCAGGGCCGCGTCGCCGGGCCGCAAGCTCGGGCTGCACGGACCGGTCGGCGCCGGTTCAGGCGATGGCAGCTGCAGGCGGGGCGCCAAAGCTGCGCCGCAACTGCGGGGACGCCTCGAGGCGGTCCTGGGCTGAGCGCAACGCCGCAACCGCGGTTTCGAGCCGTTCCGGGGGAAGGGTGAACGGCACCCGGAGATGGTGTTCGAAGGCGCCGCCAATGCCGAACCGGGGCCCAGCCGCGAGCCGGATGCCGAAGTCCGGGGCCACCACGGCAAGGGCGGTGCTGATCGGGGCCGGAAGGCGGCACCACACGGACAAGCCGCCGTCGGGCCGTTCGGTCTGCCAGCCCGGCAATCGTCCGGCGATGAGGTCCAGCAGGGCGTCCCGATTGTCCCGAAGGGTGGCGAGCCGCGCCGGGAGCGGCTCGGCGAGCGCGTTGACCAGGTGGGCCGCGGCGAGCTGCTCGACCACCGGACCGCCGAGATCCATGGTGGTGCGGGCGGCGGCGAATCGCTGGATGAGGGATTCGTCGGCCCGGATCCAACCGGTCCGCAGTCCGGCCCAATGGGACTTGCTGAGGGAGCCGATGGAGACGACGGCGGGGCTGAAGGCGGCCATCGGCGTGGAGGCGACGCCGTCGAGGTTCAGTTCGCGCAGCGTCTCGTCGACGACGAGGACGGTACCGGCGGCTGCGGCAGCCCGGACCAGCCGGCGCCGCTGGGAATCGGACATTAGCCGCCCGGTGGGATTGTGGAAGTCCGGGACCACGTAGGCCATGGCGGGCCGCTGCTGCATAAGTGCGGCCTCGATCGCCTCCAGATCCCAGCCCGGACGGGTCCGGGGCCCGGCCCCCCGGCGGGTGTCTGAGCGGGCATAGGCAGGGGCGGCGGCCATGGCGACCGGAACCAGCCGGCAGCCCGCGGCCCGGATCGCGTCGATCGCATTGGGGTAGCTGGGGTGCTCCACGAGGACCTTGTCCGACCGGCCGGCCAGGGTGCGCAGCACGATGTTCAGTGCGTGCTGCGCCCCGGAGGTTACCAGCACCTGGTGCGCCGTGGTCGGCACGCCGGCCGCGGAATAGTGGCCGGCGATGGCCTCCCTCAGGGCGTTCACGCCGAGCGCGTCGTAGCCGAAGCCGGGCAGCAGTGCCGGAAGTTCGGTCAGGGCGGAGGCGAACGCGCGGTGCACCACCTCGCCGCTGGCCGGCAGCGAGGCATAGGCAAGGTCGATGATTCCGTTCGGAGCGGCCAGGCCCGGAGCCCCGCTGAGATTTGTTCCGTACCCGTTCAGGCTGCCGGGTGGATTGGTCTGCGGGATCCTTGTCCGGCTGCGGCTGCCCTGGCCGCTGCTCAGGAAGCCCTGGTCGCGCAGCATCGAGTAGGCGGCAGTGACGGTCGTCCGGCTGATGCCCAGCGTCGCGGCCAGCGCCCGTTCGCTGGGCATCGCCATCTCGAGGGGCACCCGGCCGTCGAGGACGAGAAGGCGGACGACGTCGGCGAGCTCACGGTAGGCGGGGGCGGCACCGATGTTCCACTCGCCGAGCAGTCTTGCCAGCGCAGTGGGGTTCAGGGATCCGGGCATAGAGCCAGTATTTCAAACTGGCTATGGAATGCAAGGCCAGTTGTTCGAGAGGATGGGGACCATGATGACCCGCAGGCTCCTTCAACTCCTTATCGGCCTCGCCATGTACGGCGTATCCCTGGCTATGTTCATCCGCGCCGGTCTCGGCCTTGACCCCTGGGACGTGTTCCACCAGGGACTCGCGGTCAAGACCGGGCTGAGCATCGGCACCGTCGTGGTGATCGTCAGCTTCCTCGTGCTGCTCCTGTGGATCCCGCTGCGGCAGTGGCCGGGCCTCGGAACCCTGTGCAATGCCGTGCTGGTGGGCGTCTTCGCCGACGTTGGACTGGCACTGATCCCCGCGTTCTCCCACCTCGGCGGGCAGGCCGGCATGCTTGCCGGGGCCATCCTGCTCAACGGAATCGCCTCCGCCTGCTACATCGGGGCCCGGCTGGGACCCGGTGCCCGGGACGGGCTGATGACCGGCCTCGCCCGCCGAACGGGCTGGTCCGTCCGGACGGCGCGCACCGGCATCGAAGTTGTGGTGCTGGCTGCGGGCTGGCTGCTCGGCGGCTCCGTCGGTATCGGGACCGTGCTCTACGCCCTGGCGATCGGCCCGCTGGTGCAGTTCCTGCTGCCGCGGTTCACCGTTCCCGAGCCGAAGAAGCCCGAACTCGCGGTGGCGGCGGCCGATCCGGCCGTCGTCGCACCCTGACGGCCGGAAATTCCCTCGCAACGCGCAGGTTGCCGCTCGCTACCGGGGCGCCTCAAATAATTGGCGCGTCGCAGGCCCGTTGCCGCGTCATGGGCGTCACTGTGCCGGGACCATTCCGGCGCCCGGCAAGGGCTGGCACTTCGGGCAGTAGTAGATGTCGCGCTCCTCGGTTCCGGTGCCGCGGGCGAGGACTCCGCGCCGCACCGGGGTTCCGCACTTCAGGCACGGCTGGTGTTCCCGGCGGTAGACCCAGTAGCCGGGCAGCCCCGACGTGCGGCCCACGGCCACGCCCCTCGGATTCAGGACGGTGGTCCGGCGCCCCGCCCCCAGGTTCGCTTCCAGCAGCACCTTGGCATCGGTGATTATGGCCGCCACGTCCGGCACCGCCGACACGGGGGCCGCCGGATGAACTCCGGAGAGGAAGCAGGCCTCGCAGCGGTAGATGTTGCCGATCCCCGCGAGGTTCCGCTGGTCCAGCAGGGCGACGCCGATCGGGACCTCCGGTGCGGCGCGGATCCGCCGCTCGGCCTCGGACAGGTCCCAGCCGGGGCCGAGCAGGTCCGGTCCCAGGTGGCCAACCACGGAGTCTTCCTCGGAGGTGCGGACCACTTCGAGGATGCCGAGCGAGAACCCGACGGCGTCGGCCGCAGCGGTGCGCAGCACACAGCGGGCGGTGAATCCCGGCTTCCGCCAGCGGCCACCCGGAGGGTAGACCTGCCAGGTGCCTTCCATTTTGAGGTGGGAATGGATCGTCAGCCGGTCCGGTTCGGCCGTGCCGCCGTCACCGGGCCGGGCCGGGCCCTGCAGCCGCATCAGCAGGTGTTTGCCCCGCGGGACCACCTCGGTCACGGTCCAGCCGCCCAGTTTCAGGGTCGCGAACCGCGGCACACGGAAGTCGGAGGAGATCAGCTGCCGGCCGGCCAGCGCAGCATGCAGCTGGGCCGCCGCGCGGAAGACCGAATCGCCCTCAGGCACGGATCCTCAGCCCCTTGGGCGTGGAGTAGGCCCCGGCGTGCGCCAGGGCCGCGGCGATGGGCGTGTCGAGGATCCCGTGGCCGTTGACCTTTTCCATAATCAGCTTGTCCACCGCACCCCGGGTGACAACACTGACCAGGGCCGCGCCGGCCGCAGCCAGCACCTCCGTGTCCTCGCTGAACGCCAGCAGGGTCTTGCCGCCGCGTTCCACGTAAAGGACCAGGGCACCGTCGACCAGCACCACCAGAGCGCCGGCCTTCCGGCCCGGACGGTGGCCGGTTCCTGCTTCGACGTTCAGTGCGGGCCAGGGCAGGGCGGCGCCGTAAGGATTGGCGGGGTCCGGCGCGGCGAGGGCAAGGGCCACCGGTTCGGGTTTTTGGATCTGCGTGTCTTCGGCGTACGAGCGCAGCCGGTCCACCGTCGCCGGAACGGCAAACTGCGCCGCGCCAAGGTGCTCGATGAAGTACCCTCGCCGGCACCGGCCGGCTTCCTCCAGCCGGGCCAGGACCTTGTACATCAGGCCGAAGCCGCCCAGGATGTTCTCGGCCATGACGGAACCACGGGTGACCACGCCATACCGGTCGAGGAGGAGTTCCGCGGTGGCCCGGGCATGGATGGTGGCATCCAGTTCGGGGTCGGGCAGTGCGGACCAGCGGCCTGCAGCGAGCGGGGGAGTGGGCGCCGCGCCGGTGACGGATCCGTACCGGCCGCCGGTCAGCCCGGGGGATCCGAGCAGACCGGCTCCGTGGGCCCGACCCAGCCGGCTCAGCCTGGGGGCGCGGGCGCGGGGTGCGCGGGCGACCTGCCGGTGCGCGGTGTGGCCGCCGGCAATCATGGCCCGGACCGGGGCGAAGGTGTCGCCGGTGACCCGGCCCGCCCACGCAAGGTCCCAGAGCGCGGTGACAACGTCCTGGTCGCTGAGCACCGTGTCCATGCCGCCGGCGACCTCGGTCAGTTGCCGGAAGAAGTAGCCGCCGCCGTTGTTCCGCAGGTGGTCCAGCAGCCGCTGCTGGGAGTCGCCCGGCGCGAAGTCGATGGCCGGATTCAGGGTCAGTTCGGCGGAATCGGCCAGGTGCAGGCTGACCCAGCCGTCGTTGCCGGGGAGCGCGCCGGCGCCGGACCAGAGCACTTCGCCGGCCGCCATGAGCTCATCGAGCATCGCGGGCTGGTAGTCGGACACCCGGCTGGCGAGGATCAGGGGTTCCCAGGCGGACGCCGGAATCGGCACCCCGGACAGCTGGTCGACCGCGGTGATGATCCCGTCCAGCCCGCGCAGCGCCGACTGGCCGCGCTTGCCCGGGATCCGAACGTTTTGCCAGGCCGGCAGGAAGCGTCCGTAGGCGGCGGCATCCACGGGCTCGACCTCGGCGCGCAGCGCGGCAAGCGAACGCCGGCGGAGCTTCCGCAGGACTTCGGCATCGCACCATTCGCTGACACCGGCCAGCGAGGGGGGCAGGGGCGCGGCGGTGCCGGCGGTGCCCGACGACGGGCTGGACGCCGTGTCGCCGCCGCCGTCGTCGGCTTCCGGCGCCGGAGTGGGTGCGGGCGGGGGTGAGGCATGCGGGCGGAACTCGCCTTCCACCACCCGGCCGTCCGCCGCGAGGCGCTTCAGCGCCGTGGCGACGACGGCGACGCCGAGTCCCAGCCGGGTGGCCGCCTCGGCGGAAGTGAAGGGGCCGTGGGTGCGGGCATAGCGCGAGACGAGGTCTCCGAGTGGATCAGCGACCGGCTCGATGAAGGCCAGCGGCACACCCATCGGCAGCGGCACGCCCAAGGCATCACGGAGGCGGGCGGCGTCCTCCACCGCGGCGAAACGCTCGGTTCCGCCGATGTTGACCTTGATGGCGCGGTTGGCGCGCTGGAGCGCTGCCAGATGCGCGGCGGCATCGGCCATGAGTGCAGCGGCGACGGGGGCCGCGCGCTCGACCACCTGTCCGTCGGCCGGTGCAGCGTCGGCCGGTGCAGCGTCAGCCGGCGCAGCCTCCGCCGCCGGGCCCGGCCCAGCCGCCGGGCCCGGCCCGGCAACGGGTGCAGTGTCGGCTGCCGTTTCGAGCCGGATGCCGACTTCCTCCGGAGTCAGCGGACCGAGCAGGCGGAGCAGGTCCGCGACCCCCTCGAGCCCGCGCACCTTCCGATCCGGCGCGAGCCGCTGCAGCTCCCGCTCGGTGGCATCAATGACTTTGGCATCGAGCAGCTCGCGCAGCTCCACCCGGCCGAGGAGCTCATTGAGGAGGGTCGAATCCAGCGCCAGCGCGGCGGCCCGGCGTTCGGCCAGCGGGGAATCGCCCTCATACAGGAACTGCGCGACATACCCGAAGAGCAGGGACTTGGCGTAGGGCGAGGGCTGCTGGGTGGTGGTCTGCAGGATCCGGAGCTCCCGCCGCTCGATGGACGCCGCAATGTCCTTGAGCGCCGGAAGGTCGTACACATCCTGCAGGCATTCGCGGACGGTCTCGAGGACGATCGGGAACGTGGGGTACTTCCGCGCGACATCGAGCAGCTGCGCGGAGCGTTGGCGCTGCTGCCACAGGGGCTGCCGTTTGCCCGGATTCTGCCGGGGCAGCAGCAGGGCCCGGGCGGCGCACTCCCGGAAGCGGGAGGCAAACAGGGCGCTCCCGCCGACCTCCGCGGTCACGATCTGTTCGAGTTCCTCCGGGTCGAACAGGAACAGCTCGGCCCCGGGCGGCTCGTCCTCCATCATCGGCACGCGCAGCACGATCCCGTCGTCGGCGGCCATCGCGGAGCCGTCCATCCCATAGCGCTGGTGCAGCCGCTGCCCGACGGCGAGAGCCCACGGGGCATGCACCGGCATGCCGAACGGGCTGTGCAGCACCACCCGCCAGTCGCCGAGTTCGTCGTGGAAACGCTCCACCACCAAAGTGGTGTCGCTGGGGACCACCTCGGTGGCCAGCTTCTGCTCCGCGAGGTACTGGATCAGGTTGTTGGCGGCGAAATCGTCCAGGCCGCTGGCCTTGCAGCGTTCCATCGCCGGCCCGACGTCGGACGCGGACAGTTCGCGGACGAACGCACCGAGGGCGCGGCCCAGATCCACCGGCCGGCCCAAGGAGTCGCCCTTCCAGAACGGGAGTTTGCCCGGCTGGCCGAAGGCGGGGGAGACCAGGACCCGGTCGTGGGTGATGTCCTCGATCTTCCAGCTGGTGGCGCCCAGGGCGAAGACGTCACCGACCCGGGATTCGTAGACCATTTCCTCGTCGAGTTCACCGACGCGCCGGCCGCCCTTGGCAGCGGCGGCGGCCGGGCTGGCGGCCCGTCCGCCGGCGCTGGCGGAGCCGGCAGCGCCGGAGGACCCGGTGCCTTCGACCTCGGTGCCGATGATGTAGACGCCGAAGAGCCCGCGGTCCGGGATCGTGCCGCCGGAGGTGACGGCCAGCCGCTGCGCGCCGGGGCGCCCCTCGATGGTGCCGGCGTTGCGGTCCCAGATGATCCGGGGCCGCAGTTCGGCGAACTCGTCGGAGGGATAGCGGCCCGCGAGCAGGTCCAGGGTGGCCTCGAACGCGGAGCGGGGAAGTGAGGCGAACGGCGCTGACCGCCGCACGGTGGAGAACCATTCCTCCACATCGATGGATCCCAGCGCCGTGGCCGCAACGGTCTGCTGGGCGAGGATGTCCAGGGGATTCGCCGGCACGTAGAGCCGTTCGATCTTGCCGGCGAGCATCCGTTCCACCGTGATGGCGGTGTGCACCAGATCTGCGCGGTGCTTGGGGAACAGCACACCCTGCGAGATCTCGCCGACCTGGTGGCCGGCGCGGCCCACCCGCTGCAGCCCGCTGGCCACGGACGGCGGGGATTCCACCTGCACCACGAGGTCCACGGCGCCCATGTCGATGCCCAGTTCCAGCGAGGACGTGGCCACGACGCAGCGCAGCCGGCCGGATTTCAGGTCATCCTCGATCAGGGCTCTCTGGTCCTTGGACACCGAGCCGTGGTGGGCCCGGGCGAGGACCGGATCGGCGCCCGCGGTGCTGCCGGCCTGGGCCATCATGTGGGCCGGCGTCGCGGTGGAGGTTGGCAGCGCCGGGCCTGGCGCGGAGCTGGAGCGTGGCGGCACGGGGGCGCCGCCGGCCGGTGCTCCCGCCGGCACGGATTCGAAGTCGGGGGCGCCTGCGCCGAACTCGTTCCAGCCGACGCCCTCGGCCATCAGCTGCCGCTCGGCATAGATCTCATTGAGCCGTGCGGTGAGGCGTTCGGCGAGCCGGCGGGAGTTGGCGAACACAATCGTGGACTGGTTGGCCAGCACCAGATCCACGATTTTTTCCTCCACGTGCGGCCAGATCGAGGCCTGCGGCTGCAGTCCGGACGCGGGGCCGGAGTCGAACGCACCGGCGGCGCCCTGCAGATCGGACATGTCCTCCACCGGGACGGAAACCGTCAGGTCCCAGGTTTTCTTCGACGGCGGGCTGACGATTTCCACTGGCGCGGAGCCGGCGAGGAACTGTGCCACCAGCTCCTTGGGCTCAACGGTGGCCGAAAGCCCGATCCGCTGGGCGGGTTTCGGCAGCAGGGCATCGAGGCGTTCCAGCGACACGGCCAGGTGCGCGCCGCGTTTGGTGCCCGCCACGGCGTGGACCTCGTCAACGATGATGGTGTCCACCTCGCTGAGGGTCTCCCGGGCCTTGGAAGTGAGCATGAGGAACAGCGATTCGGGCGTGGTGATCAGGATGTCAGGCGGGTGGCTCAGCAGCGAGCGGCGCTCCGACGCCGGGGTGTCGCCGGAGCGGACCCCCACGGTGATCAACGGCGCGGGCAGGCCGAGCCGTTTGGCGGTCTGGGTGATTCCGATCAAGGGGGCGCGAAGGTTGCGTTCGACGTCGACGCCCAGCGCCTTGAGCGGGGAGATGTAGAGCACCCGGGTCTTGCGCTTGGGCGTTTTCTGCCGGGCACCTTTCGCCGTCTCCAGGCCGGGCAGCCCCTCGGGCTCTGCGGGGGCCGAGACGAGGAGCCGGTCGAGCGCCCAGAGGAACGCCGCGAGTGTTTTGCCGGAGCCTGTGGGGGCGACCACGAGGGCGTGCGCGCCGGAGGAAATTGCGTTCCAGGCGCCGTCCTGGGCGGGAGTGGGCGCAGCGAATGCACCCAGGAACCAGTCCCGGGTCGGCCGGCTGAACCGGTCCATGGCGTCGGCCGCGAGTGTCCCGCCGGCGAGCTCCTGCCCCTTCATTCCTCCATCATGCCTTACGGCAGTGACAGTCATTGGCGGGCGGTATCAGGGAGCGGATTCCGGCCGCCGTGAACAGCCGGGACCCCCTCCGAGGTGAGACTTCGCGCCGATGTGCCGTGGGCAGATGGGCGCGAAATCTCACCTCGGCGTTGTCGGGGTTACGTGGCTGTGAATACGCCGATGGTGAGCAGTTTGGGTCCCGGGTTGCTGCAGGCGTCCCTGGGCTGGGCGATGAACAGCGACGCCGTGTCCTCCGGCGGGTAGATCCGGAAGCCGGCTGCCGGAACGACGGTGCAGTCCGGGTAGTTGCGGGCCTGCGTGTAGCGCAGCGTGGCGGTTCCGGCCCGGCCGGGTGCGAGCAGCACGTCGGCTGCGGGTGTGGTCTCGTCGCGCGCCGCGGGGGCGCCGATCGGTTCGCCGTTCGCATTGGCGGTGAGGGAGACGCCGGCAAAGCCCCTCAGCAGGCACGGCTCGGCGCCGGAGTTCGTCAGGATCAGCGTCATGTAGACGCTGCCAGCGGCGCCGCCGCCGGTGGAATCGATCGTGGCTGCCAGTCCGGAGGCCTTGCACAATCCGGGGCCGGCCGGCGTGGACTGTGCCGGCGCTGCTGCGGAGGAGCTGGGAGCGCTGGTGGCGGTCGGGGCCGCAGAGGTGGCCGGCTGGCTCGAAGTGGTGGCGAGCGGGGACGCCGCGGTGCTGGATGTCTGGGCCTGCGGTGTGCCGCCGCCGCAGCCGGTGAGGAAGAGCGCTGCCGCGGCTGCCGCCGTCGTGAATACCAGTCTGTTCGTGATTCGCTGAGCCGTCATGGCACCACCTTCATGCCCTTCCCGCCCTGAGTCAATGACGCCACGACGGCGGCGCCCGATTGATGCCCGGATTGTGATTTCCGGGCATCAACCGAGGTCAGCTACTCCTTAGGTGCGGAACCGGGTGCGGAACCGGGTGCGGCGACGGGTGCCGGAGCCCGAACCGGTGAGGGCGTGTTCCCCCGGCCTCGGGCCAGGGCAAGGCCGCCGAGGGCGAGCCCGCCGACGCCGGCCACGAGCCCGGCCCAGCTGCGGGCCTGGGCGCCGTCGTCGCTCACCGCAGCGGCCTGGACCGTCCCGACGGTGGTTTCCGGGGCGCTCGCGGCGTGGGCAGTGTGTCCGTCGGCAGCGGCGGCGGTGACTGCAACGGAGGGTGCCGGTGCCTTGAGCGAGTGCGGATCCTGCCCCTCGGCGGGGAGCTGCGACCAGTCGGTCTGGCCGGTCTCGCAGTTCTGCAGTGTCGGGAAGTACAGGGTCTTGCCGGCAGCGTCGGGCAGTTTCACCGAGAGCACCAGGGCATCGCGGAGGGCCGGTTCCAGGGGTGCCTTGGCGGTGTAGACGATCTGGCTGGTCCGTTTGGTGATGCTGGTGCCGTCGGCGAGTTTCTTCGGTTCGGCCAGCTGTTCGGTGACCTTGGCGGCCGTCCAGTTCGGGTTGACCGTGGGCTGCGCATCGTTGAGTTCGGCGGGCAGGGTGATGGTCACCTTGGTGGTGCCGGACTCCTCGCAGCCGTGCGGGATTGCGAACGTCAACAGGGCTGGGGAGTTCGCGGTGGTCTTATCCGGAGTGACGCCGACGTGCGCCGACGCACCGGACAGGCCGGCAAGCATCAGGGCAGCGGTTCCGCCGGCGACTGCCGTCGCGGTGAGGGTGCGGCGCAGGACAGGGTGGGAGGAAATTTTCACAGGGGGTGCCTTTCAGGCGTGGGCGCAGCACAGCGGCAGGCGCACCAAAAAATGGGGTGGCGCGGCGGTGCTGGGCCTGGTGTCAGGGAACAGACGCGGCCGCGGCCGGGAAAGAAGTCAGGAAAATTCGACGGCGGCAGGCGGCCCGCGCCGGCAATCGCGCCGGAGGTTCCGCCAGGGCAGCGGCGCGGACTCCGCCGGCCAGCCGGCCACGGACGGTGCTGCGACGGCGTCGGGCATTCTGGCGGCGGGGAGCCGGAGCAGCGGGCGGAGCCAGGCTGCCAGCGACCACAGCGCATCCTCACCCCTTGCGAGGAGTACGGCGCAGAGGAGGGTGGCCAGCGCGTGGCCCGCCAGCATCAGTAGCGGGAGCCCGGACTCCAGCCCGGGTGCCGCGAGCTGGCTGCCACCGCCGACCGGGAAGGGAACCGTTCCGAGGTGGTGCGGAACGGTTCCGGCCGCCGGTCCGGATACGGAGCCGGCCAGGGCCGGGCCGCTGAAGGCGGCGAAGGCGTGGTGCAGGACCAGTTGTCCGGCCCCGAGCAGGCCCGCCATCGCGGGGAGGGTCAGCTTCAGCCGGGTCGCGGTGGTGGCGGCCAACCCGGTCAGCGCCAGCAGGGCCAGCAGGATGCCGGCGGCCGGGAGCTGCCCGCCGGCAAGGGTGTGGGCGCCGGCCGCCAGGGTCAGGACGGTGAGCGCCACCATGGCCGAGCGCAGGGCGTGGAACGGTGCTCTGGCGGCTGTGCGCATCGAACACTCCCTCCACCGGCGGCGGCCATGGTTGCTCCCGTTGGGGCTGCGGGTTTGTCCTGATTCTACCGGCGAGTTCTACCGCGGTGCGAAAACGGGCCGGTACGTGAAGCGGCCGCCCGCCACGAAAAAACACCCCGGTCTGAAGACCGGGGTGTTTCCATTTTTCAGTGGCGTGCCAGGGCTAGCCCCAGCGCACCGTGTCAGGTCACCGGGCTAGCGGTCCAGCGTCGCTGTCGCGCCGTGGTGGGAGAAAGTATGCGGTTGCCTCGCCCCGGGCTCTGGCCGCGAATGAGGTTTCGGGCAGATCATGGAGGTGTCTGCCGCGGTGGACGCCGGTTCGTCTATGGTGCCGTGGTTGAGCCTGTGGGCTAGCGTGGCGCGGAGGGCTTCCACGGGAACCGTGGATTGTTGCCTTTGGAGCACGAGTGTTAGATTCCTCTGTTTTCCCTGTCCTCCCGGCGGCAGACGCCAGCTAACCAGGTCGAGGTGTCAGGAGGAACAGTCATGGATATCGTGCATGAGCGGGCTGCCGGTTTGGACATTTCCAAACGCGACGCGAAGGTCTGTCTCCGGCTACCCGGGCAACGGGCCGGAACCTACACCTCCACGGTCACCACCTGGGGTGCGACCACGGGCCAAATCCTTGCACTGCAGGACTTCCTGGAACGCGAACACGTCACCACCGTGGTGATGGAGGCCACCAGTGATTACTGGAAACCCTTCTTCTATCTCCTCGAAGAAACGCTGCCCGTGATGCTGGTCAACGCCAAGGCCGCAAGGAATATCCCTGGCCGCAAAACCGATGCTTCCGACGCGGCCTGGCTGGCCCAGCTGGGCGCACACGGGCTGCTCCGGGCCTCGTTCGTCCCGCCGGAGCCGATCCGTGAACTGCGGGACCTGACCCGGGCCCGGTCGATCGCCACCCGTGACCGGACACGGGAGATCCAGCGCCTGGAGAAGTTCCTGGAAGGCTCCGGAATCAAGCTCTCCTCCGTGGTCTCGGACCTCACCGGTGCTTCGTCCCGGGCGATGCTCGAAGCCCTCGTCAGCGGTGAGCGGGACCCAGGGGTCCTCGCCGGCCTCGCCAAAGGCACCCTCCGCTCCAAAATCCCCGAGCTCGTGGAGGCCCTCACCGGCCGCTTCAAAAGCCACCACGCGTTCATGGCCCGGTTGCATCTGGACCAGATCGATGCCCAGTCCCGCATCATCGATGCGCTCACCGGGCGGATCGAGGAAGCGATGGAGCCCTTTCGTGCCGCCAGGGAATTCCTGGCCACCATCCCCGGAGTCTCACTCAAAGTCACCGACGTGATCATCGCCGAAACCGGCGCGGACATGTCCCGCTTCGAAACACCCGGCCGGCTCGCATCCTGGACCGGCGTCTGTCCCGGCGCCAACGAATCCGCCGGACGGATCAAGTCTGCGCACATCCTGCCCGGCAACAAATACCTCAAAAGTGCCCTGGGCATCGCAGCCCTGTCCGCTTCCCGGAGCAAGAACACCTACCTGGCCGCAAAATACTGGCGCGTCGCCGCCCGCCGCGGACCCATGAAAGCCATCGTGGCCGTCGAACACTCCATCATCACCGCCGTCTGGCACATGCTCGCCGACGGCGAATGCTACGCCGACCCCGGCGCCGACCACTTCACCCGCCTGGACCCAATCAAAGCCAAGCGCGAGCATCGTCAAGCGGCTCGAAAAGGTGGTCCTGGGACGGGAAGAACGCCTCAAAGCCAAGCTCGACACCCCCGCCGATCCGGGAATCAGCTTCGAGGAAACCGGCATTGACTACCTCGTGGTGGACGAGCTGCACGACTACAAGAACCTGGAGACACCCAGCAACATCCCCGGCGCCGGAATCCAAGGATCCAACCGTGCCTCGGACCTGCACATGAAGACAGAGTTCCTGCGCCAACGCGAGGGACGGCGCGTAATCACCGGAGCCACAGCGACACCCATCGCCAACTCCGTCACCGAAATGTACGTCATGCAGCGCTACCTGCGGCCGGACCTGCTGCAGGCTGCCGGGATCCAGGACTTCAACACCTGGGCCGCGACCTTCGGCCAGGTCGTTGAGGAAATGGAACTCTCCGTAGCCGGCGGGGACCGGTTCAAACTCAAGAGCCGGTTCGCCAAGTTCCAAAACGTCCCCGAGCTGCTGAAAATGTTCCACACCTTCGCGGACGTCAAAACCGCCGAAGACCTGAAACTGCCCGTCCCGAACCTCGCCCCACGGGACGGGGACGGGCTGCGCCAGCCGAACATGCTCACCGTGGAACCCAGCCCGGAGCTGCGCGAATACATCCAGGACATCGGCAACCGCGTGGACCGCATCCAGCAACGCCTCGTGGCCTCCGAGGAAGACAACATGCTCAAGGTCTCCTCAGACGGCCGCAAGGCCGCCCTGGACATGAGACTCGTCGACCCCACACTGTTCCAGCGCGGACCCACCAAGATCAGCGCCACCGCTGACCTGCTGGCCAGCGTCTACGAAGAACACAAGGACCGCATCTACACCGACCCGAAAACCGGCGAGCCAGACCCCATGCCCGGCGCCCTGCAGCTGGTCTTCTGCGACTTCGGCACACCCTCGGACCGGTGGAACGTCTACGGCGAACTCAAAGACCAACTGCGCCGCCGGGGCGTCCCCGAGCACATGGTCCGGTTCATCCACGAAGCAAAGAACGACACCGAAAAAGGCCGGCTCTTTGCCGCCGCACGTTCCGGGCAGATCGCCGTTCTGATGGGATCGACCTCGAAAATGGGTGTCGGCACGAACATCCAAAAACGCGCCGTGCACCTGGTGGACATGGACGCCCCTTGGCGGCCCTCCGACGTCGAGCAACGCCACGGCCGCATCCTGCGCCAGGGCAACCAGAACCCCGAGGTGCGCATCTCCCAGGTCGTCACCAAGGAATCCTTCGACTCCTTCATGTGGCAGGGACTGGAACGGAAATCCCGGTTCATCAACCAGATCATGCGCGGCCGCCTGGACGTCCGGGAAATCGAAGACATCGGAGACAACACCCCGAACTTCGCCCAGGCGAAAGCCAGCACCAGCGGTAACCCGCTGGTGCTGGAAAAGGCCGTCGCCGACCAGGAACTATCCCGCCTGAGCCGCCTGGACCGGGCCTACAACCGCAACATGGTTGCTGTCGCCCACACCAAACGCGGCGAACAATCGGCAGCCGACACCGCCGCCCAAGACCTGCCCCTGATCCAGGCAGCAGCGGCCCGGACCCTCGACACCACCGCGGATGCCTTCAAAGCCACCATCGACGGAAAGTCCCTCAACAACCGCGGCGACGCAGCCGAAGCACTCCGGGCATGGGCCGGCAAACAAGGCCACCGGCTCATGAATCTCTACGGCCACGACGAGCTCGGAACCATCGCCACCCTCGGCGGCCACGAACTCCGCGCCCGCCTCATGCCGGCCCGGGACCTCGACCGGGCAACCGTCGAAATACGCATCGAAGGAGTACCCAGAGCAACCACACAAATAGCCCGCCGCAGCCTGCTGTCCGCCGATCTAGGCACCATCAGGCAGCTCGAAAACAGAGTCTCATCCCTCCCAAAACTGGCAGCCGACGTCGAAATACGACGGCAGGAAGCACTCACCCACGTCGAACAAGCAGAGAAAGCCCTGGCGGAACCCTTCAAACACGCCGACGCGCTCAACGCCGCCCTGGCGGACTCAGTACGCATCAACCAGCTCATGGCCGACGCCGCAAAACCGGAAGAATCGGCACAGCCCGAACCCCCGGCCGAAATCGATCCCCGGATGAAAAAATGCAACGGCTCGTGAACGCCTCATTCCCGCCGCCAACAGGATCCGCGTCCGCCACCGCCACAACCGCCCAACCGCGGACCCCGGACCAGGGCCGCCAGCAACAACCCGAATACGGGGCGCTGAGGGGAAGAAGGGCGGTTTGCTGCGCCGCAGAATGCGCGGCGCAGCAAACCTAATGTCCCACGTAGCGTCCAGTTGGGCCTGTTAGGGTGGGCGGCGGTGCCGGGCCCGCGTATCCCCCAAGATTCGGGTCCGGCACCGCCAACAGCACCACGAGAGGCTCTTATGATGCGCTGGGAAACATACGACGTCCGCAACAACAAGAACACCGGAATGGGCAGCTTCAGCAGCCAGGAAGCAGCTGAATCACAGATCGAGCGATGGAAGATCCGGGACCGGCGCGGCGGCCGACCGGACATCCGCGACCTGATGCCGCATCTGGCGGCCCGGCCCGTCAGCTAGCCGCGGACCTGGCGCCCGTCGCACGACTGATCGCCGCGGCCAGCAAGCTCACGAATGCTGGCACCAACCCCGAATCTTGTTGTTGCCGATGAGCGTAGAGCAGAACGAGGTGTTTGCTCTGCACAGTAAAGATAAACGCACATTCAGGCCAAACATGCCCGGGCCCCGCGCCGCCTGAACATCATCGGGACCATGCTCCGTGACGCGTCCTTAGCCACGGTAGGAGGCGAGGTGCGGCAAATGAAGTTCAGTCAGGCGCTCGTTGAGGATCAACGCCAGCAGGTCGCAGTCGTGGGCGGGCAGCGGCATCAGTCCGTTCAGATACGCATCAATGACCCATATATCCTGGTTGCCCCTAGCCCCGAAATACATTAACCAGGCTTCGCGGACCTCAAGGTCCGCGAGCAGGAAAGCAACATGCGTCAATTTCTGCTGGTATTCAGCCATCAAAACCCATCCCCCCGGGGATCCCGCACTTTCGTAGAAGTGCGCGACGTCAGGCCAAGCCCAGATCAGCGCCATGGGGAGCGCTCCGGCCAAAATGGCCCCGGCAATCATGAAGAGGACCGCAACAGGAGACTCGGGCTCCATCGAGGTGGCATTCACCTTGATGGAATCTCAGAAAGGTTGGCAGCTCAGTGCTCCCGCTGCGGGACCGTGGTCAATACCAAATCGATGCTATTGGGTGAGAAATGTCCGATCCCGTCTTCGAAAGAACCGGGAGGCTCCATCGGGCCCAGTCCTGGTGGCGGGTGCTGGGCCGGTCGAGGAGGTAGCCTTGCACGGACTTCACGCCGAGACTGGCGACGGCCGCGAGTTCGTCCTGGGTTTCGATTCCTGCGGCGATAAGCGTTGATCCGAGCTGCTCGGCGAAGCCGACCATGGCCCCGACGCAGGCGTGTCGGAGGGGGTCCGTGTCGATTCCGGCGATGAGGTTGCGGTCCAGTTTGATGATGTCGGTTTGGAGCTTCCTGATGTGGCGGATCGAGTCGAAGTACGAGCCTGCATGGTCGATGGCGAGCCGGATTCCGCGATGTCGCAGGGGTGCCAGCGCGGTGACCAGGGCGGCGGTCTGCTCCACGGTCAGGGCTTCGGTGAGTTCCAGGACCATGCGGTCAGGGGCCAGCATAGATTCCTCAAGCAAGCCCGGCAGCAGGGGGTCCAAACAGGTGGCCGGGGACAGTTTCAACGCCACGTAAAGGTGGGTCGGGAGCCGCTGCGCGGCGTCGAGTGCGGATTCCAGGGCCGCGAATTCAAGTTCGCTTCCCAACTGCGCCTCGGCGGCTTCCGCGAACCAGTAGTCCGCGGCGCTGCTCCCGTCAGTGACGAACCGTGTGAACGCTTCGACCCCGACAGCGGAGCCGGTGGAGAGTTCGTAGATCGGCTGAAAAGCGGTCAAAAGCAGCCTGCCTTTCAGGACCGCCTCGATCCGCGAGGCACGCTCTGCCGGTGACGGGGTTCCGGCGTGCGGTTCAATGGCGGGCCCGACGGCCGGGGCAAACGCCATCGAGGTGCCGCCCGGGAGCCCGGTCAGAGACCTGAGGGCAATCAGGTGTTCGGTCAGTGCTGTTTCCGGGTGATCGGGATGGGCGGCAACGTGTTCGCGAAGCTGATCCCTGATACGGCCCTGCTCCGGAATGGGGTCTGCGAGCACCGTTTCGATAATGGCTGAGGCCTGCCGGCGTATACCCGTAGCGGTATCACGGGAGCACCCGCCCGGTGCCGGGTCAGCGAAAGATTGGCCTTTGGAGGATGTTGGAGAGGACGACGGTTCCATAGACATGGGCTATTCCCTTGTTCCCTGTCCCGGCTGAGTCCGGAACCGGCCCGCCTCTTCCACACACCAACACCCCGTGTCTCGGGGGAAGGCCGTGAACGCAATCTACCACGGCACGGAAACGTCTGACCCTTGTGGATTTGATTCCTTGTAAACAGCGGCCGGTCGCGGGCGGCGGAGGGCGGGCTGGTGCGGATCATGACGAAGTCGTCCTCGAATTCCACATAGTCAAGAATCGAGCCCAGGACCAGGTGCGCGACGCGCTTGCCCATGTCGTGTTCGGGCCGGCGCCTGATTTGTCGCAACGGGTCCAAGGCTCCGCGGCGGCTACCGCCCGGATTAACGTCATCGTGCCAGAAGTTTACTCTCGCCCCGGACACAGCAAGAGACTGGCCGGCCGCAAGGGCTGACCAGTCTCTCGGGGACTGCTAGAGCGGCTGGATGTTCTCAGCCTGGGGGCCCTTGGGGCCCTGGGTGATGTCGAACTGAACCTTCTGGTTCTCGTCCAGGGACTTGTAACCGCTGGATGCGATTGCCGAATAGTGTGCGAACACGTCAGCGCTTCCGTCGTCAGGGGCAATGAACCCGAAGCCCTTTTCGGAGTTGAACCACTTGACAGTACCTGTTGCCATGCTTGATTTCCTTCACGGGTCGCTGGGCGGTTCCGCTTCTCGGAATACCGTCCCCGCCACTCACATGGATGAGCCTATGGGCGATCGTTGGCAGGGGCAACAGTTGGCTTCAAAAGCGGAAGTCGCCGAGGCGGCTTGGCATCAGCTGGGGCCTGAAAGGGCCGAAGGGTGAACCGGCCGGTGCGGGGGCCACTGCTGCCGGCCTGCCTCAGGGCGTCTGAGAGGTGATCCATTGCCGGGCATCCAGCTCTCCGATCCGCCGGTACAGGGTCGCCCGCGACATACCCAGGTCACGGGCGACGTGGGTGGCTGCCTCCCCGGAGTCGATGAGGCGGCGGGCGTTGCTGATCTGGCTGTCGCTGAAATGCTGCCGCCGCCCGCCCAGATCTTTCCCCGCGGCCCGGCGTTTGGAGACGGAGTCGTTGATGCGTTCGCGCTTAATCTCGAGTTCCATCTGGGCCAGGGCCGCCATGACGGTGAAGACCATGGATCCCATCGGGGTGCCGGTGTCCACATTCCCGCCGCCCAAATTCAGCACCCGAAGGTTGATGCCCCTGGCCCGCAGCTCTTCGGCAAGGCCGAGCATGTTCACCGTGGACCTTCCCAGCCGGTCCAACGTGGTGATCACCAGCGTGTCCCCCTCGTGCAGTGCTTCCAGCGCCCTATTGAATGCCGGCCTCGATGCCCGGGCGCCGCTGACCCCGTGGTCGGTGTAGAGGTCATCACGTCGCACACCGGCTGCGAGCAGGTCCCGAACCTGCCGGTCGAAGTCCTGGGCCTTGGTCGAGACGCGGACGTAACCGATCAGTTTTCCCATATAAACCCCGTAAGTGTCTTGCAACCAATACTCATGTCAGCAAACTAGCAGGAGGCTGCGATACATGGTGGCAAGACACTCGGAGCCCCGGAGTTCCAAGCCGCACTGTTGTCTCGCCGGACCGTCTCACATCCCAAGGGATATGAGACTAGCTGGCACCGTCGTCGAAGTCCCTCCAGCAGGCCTTTTTATTCTTTATACCCCCGGCCAGTGGAGCCGGAACCAATCGTGGCGGCCTGCTACGAAGATGTGTGGGCCGGACTTCGCTCACAAAGTTACTTTGAAGCTGTGCGTGCTTGTTCCATCGGGCCGAAGGTTGGCTTCGGCAGCACATGATGTCATGCGCTGTGTAGCGCGCGTTTGCGCGCGTAGGCCCGTGCGGCGCGGACGCGGTCGCCGCAGCGGGTTGAGCACCATTGCCGTCGCGCGTGGGTGCGGAGGAAGAATCGCTGGCACCCGTCCGCTTCGCAGGACGCGAGCACCGATGCTTGGTCGCGGCTTAGCAGCGAGGCAGCGTCGTCGGCGATGACGGCCATGACGTGCTCGACGACTTGTGTCACGGGGTGGCTGGCGCTGCGGGTAAACCCTGACTCCGGGTCGAATTGAAGCAGGAGCGCCCCGGGTGCACAAGTCAGCGCACGATTTAGAGCTTGCATGGCCGCTGTCGTGGGGACGTCCCCTGTGGTGTGCGCGGTGAATAGATCGCGCAGGTCTGCGCGCAGGTCTGCGAGCCTGCCCCGGCAGTGCTCGTGCAGCACAGTCTCCGGTGCGATGAGATCGTGTGCTCTCAGCCAAGCCGCGGCGTCGTCAGGACCGTCCAATTCGTCGTAGCGTTTGCCTCCGGGCAGTTCGCTTGCGCTGTTGACCAGTGCGAGGCTGGGATGCTCTTTGGCGCCTGGTACGGCTGCTAGCAGTGTTTCGGACATGGTTCTCATGGTATCAGTTTCATTTAAGCATGAGGCAGCTGCTACGCTCGAATCACGCCAAAAAACATGTTTTTCCATGAGGAGTTTTTATGAAGTTCGGTCAAGCAGCCGGCACGGCCCCATTCACACTGTCCGTGCTTTCCGCGGGCGGCACCGGAGTGGGGATGACCGCTGAGGAGGGGCTCGCGGGCACGATCGAGTTGGCGCGGACGGCGGACCAGCGCGGCTATCACCGGTTCTGGATGTCTGAGCATCATGCGATGGGAGCGACCTCGGTGTCATCACCTCCGTTGATGGTCGCCCGCCTCATCGCTGAGACGACGCGCATCCGCCTTGGCGCCGGAGGGGTAATGCTGCCCAACCACGCACCGTTGCTGATCGCCGAGCAATTCGGGATGCTGGAGGCTCTCGCCCCAGGCCGGATCGATCTTGGGCTAGGACGCGCCCCAGGCACTGATGGGGCGACTGCTGCGGCTCTGCGTAGGGGCGCGGATGCGAACGACGGATTCCCACAGCAAGTACTCGAGTTGCTCGGGTTCCTGGGCGACGGGTTTCCTCCCGGACACCCATACCGGAACGTCCACGCGGTGCCAGGCCCCTGGCAGGCAAGGGAAAACCGGGTGTCCGCACCTTCGACCGCTCCAGAGGTGTGGGTGCTCGGCTCCTCTCCGTACTCAGCACAGCTAGCCGGACAGCTCGGCCGGCCATATGCGTTCGCCTTGCAGTTCGGCGACGCTGACATCGACACGGCCATGCGTCTCTACCGTGAGAGCTTCCAGCCCTCCGACGTGCTCGCAGAGCCACACACCCTCGTCAGCGTACCCGTGGCGATCAGCGACGACCCGACTGAGGCAAAACGGCAGGCGGCAACATCGGCGATGGCGATGCTGCGCATGTTCAAAAGCGAAGGGTACCTACTCCTTCCCCCGGACGAGGTCGAGGCCTACCAAGCCACAATTCAGGAGCGGCAGATCCTCGACGCCTACACCAGCCGCAGTTTCCACGGCACGCCCGAGGCGGTCGCCGACCGTCTCGAAACCCTGCACGAGCGCACCGGCGCCGATGAGGTGATGCTCGTCGTCGGCGGCCACTCCACATCGCTCGACCAGGAAGGGATCAGCCTGATCGCCGATCACTACGAACTCCCGCACCTGAACGCACCTCTACCGGCCACCGCGCAATAGAGCCATTTCAATGCCCCGACATTCACAACACACCCCTTGAAGGAGAACCCCATGACCGCCCCCCACCGAGCCCTAATCGTCATTGACGCCCAACAGGAATACTTCGACGGACTGCTTCCGATCCAGTACCCGGACCGTGACCAATCCATCACCAGCATCCAGACCGCGATCAAGGCCGCAGAGCAGACCGGAACGCCGGTCGTGCTCGTCCAGCACGAGCTTCCCGCAGAAGCCCCGGTGTTCGGCTCCGGGTCGGCGACCTGGCAAAACCACCCCGAAGTAGTTGCCCACGAGGACGCGGCAGCCAAGCGAGTTGGCAAGCAGTTCTCCAGCATCTTCGCTGACACGGATCTCGAAGCCTGGTTGCGTGAACAGGGCATCGACACCATCACCCTCGTTGGCTACATGACAAACAACTGTGTGATCGCCTCCGCCGCAGCCGCCGAGCCTCTTGGATTCACCGTCGAGGTCCTCAGAGACGCTACGGGAGCAATCGACCTCGCCAACGACGCCGGCACCGCGCCCGCACGCCAGGTCCATGAGACCCTCATGGCGCTGCTGCACTCGAACTGGGCCGCCGTCGCCGACACCGCGACCTGGGCCGAAGCACTGCGTACGAGCGCGGCGCTGACCAAGAGTGACCTCATCACCTCCGCCGCACGGGGCCATAGTACCCGGTAGAAAGTACCGCGACGGTGGTCATCATGCACTCAGCATGCCCGGACTATGCATCTTGAACTAGAACCGGCCGCACACCGATCGCTCAGTGGGCACTGAGCCCGCCGGCGTACCACCGTCGGCGGGCAGCCGAATCAGGCGTGTGGGCAAACCTCAACGATGCATTCTGAAAGGAAACGCATCACTTACAGAACCTCCCTCTAGGCCAAATCATCTTGAATAAGCATCTACGCAACCGTTAGCTTCCTGCTGCAGGGTGAAGGACGGGATCATCGCATGACTTTTGCAGACATACTCTTTCCCTCGTTCGTGGCTACGAGAGCCACCTCGTCCTCCAGATCACCCAGTAGCTCATCACGCAAGGAACCAACCCCATGACCAACACCACTAAGGCATGGCTACTCCTAATTCCCGCGATCCTGGTCGAAGTGGCGGCCTCGCTCGCCCTCAAGGGCGCACTCGAGCACCCTGCCCTCTACGTCGTCGTTGTCATCGGCTACCTCAGCGGATTCGTCGTGCTCGCCAAGATACTCCGCACGGGTATGGCCCTCGGGGTTGCCTACGGTATCTGGGGAGCTACCGGTGTCGCCCTCACTGCCGTTGGCTCCCTCCTGCTCTTCGGAGAACCGATCACCGCCCTCATGGGCATCGGAATCATCGTCATCATCGCCGGCGTCCTGTGTGTGGAGCTCGGAGCCCAGGCCGCCCACAAGAAGGCAGAGATTGCCTGATGTCCTATCTTCTCCTCATCGGCGCCATCCTGTTTGAGGTCTCCGGCACGATCAGCCTCCGCCTAGCCATCGACAACACACGCTGGTACGCAGCAGTTGCGGTCGGGTACGTGGTGTCCTTTAGCATGCTCGGCCTCACCCTCGCTCATGGGATGCCCATTGGCATCGCATACGGAATCTGGGCCGCAACAGGCGTCGCCCTTACCGCCGTCCTTTCCAAGTTCCTCTTCAAAGATCCCCTCACGTGGCTAATGAGCCTTGGCATCATCCTCATCATCGGCGGCGTCCTCCTCATCGAACTCGGCGCGACCCACTAGCCAGAACCAAGTCACCTCCTACCGGCAGTCACGGCTGCGCTTGGTACGCCAAGCGCTACAGGAATCGACCGTAAGGGGGTTCCCATCTCAAGACGGTGTCTCGAACCTTATTGCCTCAAAACGCTAGGGTTGTGCGACGCCAAGGTTGTTGCTGGTGGGTCACCTTCAGGGGGCATTTAGTCGGGCGGGATATACGGCACGTCAGTTCCAGCATCCATACAGACGGACTTTAGGGTGCGGGGACGCCCGATGATCGACCGGCTTACGGGCGCTATCAATCAACTTGCCACCTACCCGCATGAGCGATGATGATTCCATGGGGAAAAAGTCACGCAGGCCATCTCGTCGGAATCGAAATATCCTTGGACCGCCTCGCTCTGGCCTGACTGTCACAGTCGGTGCCAGTCCGCGTATGAAAAATAGCGGCCAGCCAGCGTTGTATGACGAGCTGCGACTATTGCGCAGTTCTCTGCTCTACGCAGATCATGTGGATCTCGTCGCGCCCAGCGCGGCGTGGATAGGTACCTTTTCTCCGTTGTTGGACACAGATCCTGACGATCCCTTGTTGACCGTTGCGAATCTTCCTTCCGAGACCCTGCAGCGCCTGGGAGTCAAAGAAGTGACACCTCAAGAATTTCGCAGAGCACTGCGCAAGTTGGCCGTCAGGCCGGACAATGACCCGCAGCGCCTCGAAGGGGAGGCGCTATGGCGTCCGGCGATCGTCGATTTTAGGCAGCAGGCAGCCGAGGTCTTGCACAGCGCAGAAGGGTTGGAGCTGAACATGGCGTTGGAGGCCGGCTCTGTCACCCTGATCAGCGATGGAACGCGCTTTGAGGACGCCACTGCCCAGCAGGTCACGTGGTTCCGCGAACGACTTTCCCAGGCACTGGCTGATCCCAGCTCATCGGTTCTTCTAGATCAGGTCACCACTGAGTTCCTGCGTGAAGCAGTGCGGCCGTATGGTTTTGTGAGACAGCTTGTTAGGAGCCCGTCTTCGCATGACCGACCGTAAGAGGTATAGCCAGAAGTACAAGGACGACGCCGTTGGGCTCGTGATTTCCTCGGGCCGCCCGATCGCCCAGGTGGCGCCGGATATCGGCGTGAACGAGGGCACTCTGGGGACCTGGGTGCGCAAATACGGTGAGGATCATCCTGATCGGTTCCTCACCGAGGAGAAGGCAGCCGTGCCTTGGGAAGATCACCAGAAAGCGCTGGCCGAGAACGCGAAGCTGAAGCAGGAAATTGAGTTCCTGGGAAAAGTCAGCGCCTTCTTTGCAGCGAAGCAACGGTAGAGGAATTCTACGAGTTCATCGAAGCGGAGAAGGCGAACCATCCTGTCGCCTGGCTGTGCCGGACCCTGAAGGTCTCCCGGGCCTCGTTCTACCGGTGGCGCAACCCTGCGGGCCCGTCCCCGCGGGCCGTGCGGCACCAGGTACTCGTGGAGGCGGTGGCCGGAAAGTTCAACGACGCCCAGGGTAGAGCCGGCAGGGACCAGCTGACCCGGATGCTCAACCAGGACGGGATCAGCGTTTCCCAACCCACCGTCGGGGCCATCATGCGCGAGCAGGGCCTGCGCGCCGTACGGACCCGGGCGTGGAAGAAAACCACCGAGCAGGATCCGCAGGCGAAGACCGCCCATATCGAGAACCACATGCTCGACGAAAACGGCAAGCGGGACTTCTCCTCCCAGGTGCCCGGCACCCGGCTGTGCGGGGACATCACGTACCTGAAGACGGGCGAGGGCTGGCTGTATCTGGCCACCGTGATCGATCTGTGCACCGGCATGGTGATCGGCTGGAACATGGACCGCCACATGCGCACCGAACTGTGCACCGGGGCGCTGGCCATGGCCCGCGATCACGGCTACCTGCACGCGGACGGGGCGGTCTTCCCTTCAGACCGCGGCACCCAGTACACCTCCGCCGAATTCCAGGGCTGGTGCGCCGGGAACAACGTCACCCAATCCATGGGCAAGGTCGGCGTGTGCTGGGATAACGCCGTCGCCGAAAATTTCTTCTCGCACCTGAAGACCGAGTTCTACCACCACCACAGCTTCACCAACCGGCTCGCCGCCCGCACCTCGGTCATGGACTACATCGAGTCCTGGTACAACCGCAAACGGCCCAACGCCCGAGCGGGCCACCGACCCCCGGCGGCAGCCCTCACCGCCCACCAGACCCGCGACCAGGAACCCCTGGCCGCGTAACCGAAAAACAACGATGAAACTGTCTCAGAAACTTGACGTGCGCACCACCCGGTCAGCCTGCGGCCGCGAACGCGCGGGCGGCGGCCAACACCTGTGGGCCGGCGTCGTCGAGCTGGCCTTCGCGGAGCAGGCGGGCCGGCGGGACATCGTCCAGCTGCGGGTTCATGCCTTGGAACCAGGCCTGCACCACGGCCCGGGAATCACGCTCCGCGAGCAGGGCGGCCACGTGGTAGGCGGTTCTTAACCGGTGCATCACGTCGGCGGAGGGTTTCCGTTCCCCGTCCACCCATTGCCGGACGGCCCGGGTTTCCTTCACGGACCCGATGTAGGCGACCAGTTTCGCCCCGAGCAGGTCCCGCAGGTCCTGGACCAGCACGTCGTCGGGAAGCCGGATGGAATCCTGGTGCGCCTTGAGCCCGCCGCGGGCGCCTGTCAATGCAGTCATAGTTCATGGTCCCACAAAAAGACACGCTGAATCAAGGCTCTAAACACATCTCAAATCACACCCTGAATCACCGATAACCGTGATTCCGTCAAGCTGGTCCGATGCTGGTTCCCGAATCATCCCCGGGGTACTCCCAGACCCAGCCCCCAATGCCGTTCGGAACGAAGGCAACCTGGCCGGTCGGCGTCGTCACATCAAGGATGACCAACCCGTTCAGCTTTCGGTCTTTACCAAAATAATCGGGCAGAAGCTTTGTTCTGTCGGCAAGGCAGCCGTGCTCGATGGAGGACTCAATGGTGTTCATCGGCGTGCCGTTGGAGGCATAGCCCTTCCAGTAGTGCGGGCGGAAACTGATCATCCCTGGCTGGCCATTAACTACCAGTGGTCCCGAAAACGATGGGGTGGTGACGATTTCAAGGGCTACCGCGATGGCAATTCCATGTGGCCGGGGTGCGTTAGGTGCGTCGCATTTGACCGGCTCAATGGACGTCACCTTGAAGGTCATCGTAGGAGGGGCGTCATATCCGTCGGTAACGAGTACGGCCGTTTCACCGATCTCCTGGACCACCTGGCCGCGTTCGTTTTCATTGCCGGCAGCGCCCTCATTGGGGGTAGGTCTTGCGCTCGGCGCCGATGCGGGTGCAATTGAGGCTGTCGGTGCTGCCTGGGGTTGCGGGCCAGAGCATGCAGTGAGCATTAGCGCCAAGAGCGCGATTCCGGCGGCGACTCGAGAAGTATCCATTTCTCCCCATAATGCATGGACAGACGTGATGTCTTCATAGTAGCCCCAAGGGTTATCACCTGAATACATGCGGCGGCTTGCACGATCAACTGGTTTTGCGCCGGGGTCGGTTTGTGTTCCGACCGGGCTGGTTCTAGCGGGAGATGTAGTAGGTGCCCCATCCTCTGCCTACGAAGGTCCGGGCGCCCCAGGTGCCTTTGCTGAAGGGATAGTGGGCGAGTCTGCCGTCGCTGAGCCCAGTTATGAGACCGGAGCTTCCCGGGCGTGGGCCCTGGAGCGTCTGGCAGTCGGTGGGACGGCCCGGGGTGCAATGCCCTTTGGCGATAGGAAGGCCTTGGACGAGCTGGATGCGAGGCTCAAGTGGCAAGTCCAGGAGCAGACGCCAAACCTCCGCTTCATCGCTACCCACGTGAAAACCTTAAATTACAAAGAAGTTGAAGGTTCTCTGCGCTCCATTCAGAGGGAACTCGAATACTTTGAAACCAATGAGGACCGCCGTGAAGGTGTGCGCCACGTTGGGGTGTTGGCGGCAGCCCGGCGCAGAGGGAGTCAACCGCTAGTACCGGCAGGACAGCGAGGTTGACCGCGTCCGTAAGTGTCTCCGGAACGACCGTATGCGGAGGGCCACTTGTTCGGTCTCCCGTGCCCGCACCGGTGATTAGCACCCTTTGTGGATGAACGGCCCGATGCTTTGAGGGACAAAGTCTCCCGGCTCTCCAGGAGACGGTTGATCGCAGGACTGTGGTCGTTCCAGCACGCTCGCTGGATGGACGCTGGTGCCATGACCGCAGTCGAACCTGTCCCTGCCACGGACCTCCTGGCTGTTCCGGATCAGGGGGAAGGAACGCTCGCCGTTTCAGACCGGTCCGTTTCTGCTGATGCCTCCGGGAGCCCAAGGGCCGTTTCGGCAACGGGCGCGGCCAGCTGCCCGCTCCCAAGGTGGCCTTCTGCCGCCGCTGGGGCTGCTATTTCGTCGCCCCCGGAGCCCGCGGCAACAGCGTTGCCGGTGGCCGGGGTTGCAGCGACGTTGGCTGTGAGACGGAAGTACGCCCACAGCCCAACAGCGAAAATGGCGTAAGTCAGGAAAACGCCGATCCAAAGGGCCAGCGACTGCGAAATTTCCTTCCAGGACAAGGGCAGAGGAACCAGTACGAACGAGTAGGCGGCGAGACCGACGGCGTACCGGCATAGGGGTCAGTGGCGGAATCCTCGGCGGCAAGTCCCATGGAGCGAGCCCGCACGGGTCGGTGACCGCAGACTCCCTGCCCACTGAGGGTCCTGGCCGCGTGGCTGTGAGGCCGGACTAGTAGACGGAGCTTTCCAGCAGTTCGGACAGTCTGGCGGCTGCACGCCGGAGTTCCGGAACGCCGCCCATGAGCCTGCTTTCGGTGGCGGCTTCGACGGGGCTGGTCAGGGAGATGGACTCGCTGGGGCGACCTGCCCTGTTGGGGACGGCGACGGCGACGGACAGCACGCCGGTGGCGCGTTCATCCGCTGAATAGGAGTAGTCCGTGCCGGGTTCAGGCAGGCGGGCGCGGAGCTCGTCGTGCGTAAACGCGGCCTTTTCGTGGCCTGCCGCGATGGCCGCGGCGGCTGCCTGCTGCAGTTCTTCCTCCGAAAGTGAGGCCAGCAGAATTTTGCCTGCCGCTCCGACCGTGAGGGGGAGCCGCTTGCCGAGCGGCAGGTCATACCGGAGGGGCGCGTCGCCGTCGACACGTGCAACCAGGATTCGTTCGAAGCCAAGCCTGGTGTAGAGGGATGCGGTGAGGCCTGTCTGGGAGGCGACCTGCTGAAGGATCGGGCGGGCTGCCACTACCAAGGGGTCATTCTCGAGGTAGCTGCGGGCGGCCGGCAGTACGGCCGGTCCGATCCGGTAGGACTTGTCCGTCTGGCTGACCATGCCGAAGTCCTGAAGGACCCGCAGGATCCGCAGGGTGGTCGGCAGGCTCATGCCGCAGGTCCTGGCGAGATCACTGAGCCGCTGCGGCCGGTCCGCGCGCTGGAGTTCCGCGAAGACCTCCATGGCCCTGGAGAGAGAGCGCATGTTGGCGGCCTTAGGGCCGTCTTCGGCCGAACTTGCCGAGTGTGTCGAAGTCACCGTCATTCTTTCATTCTATGTAATCTCCTTGCCCTTGACAGCTCATGTGTCGTCTGTCACTATTTCTTCAGACGAAACATTCTTTCATAGAATGAAATGAATGATCACGGAATGTAAGAAGGAATCGATGACAACGGAGTCACTACTGACCAAACCGGAGCGCGCCATCCGCGTCGCTACGTCGGTGCTTACGGGCATCGGCGCGTTCGCCGCCGTCGGCGTGTATGTACTGGCCAGTTCGGTCAGCCTCGGCCTGTGGACGTCGCTGGGCCCCGGCCCGGGCCTGTTCCCGTTCGCCATGGGGGGAGTGCTGGTCGCGATGTCGGCGCTCTGGCTGGTCCAGGAGCTGCGCCGGCCGAGCGAGAGGGCCGAGGGGATCGACCGGGGTGTGGTCATCTCGGTCGTGGTCAGCCTTGTTGTCCTGGCGTCCGTCCTGGATCTCCTGGGCTTTCAGGTGAGCATGTTCCTGTTCCTGCTCTATCACCTGAAACTGCGCGGGCGCCGGAGCTGGGTGTCCTCGCTGATCATCGCCCTCGCCGGAAGCGTCGGTGCGTTCTATGCCTTTAACTACGGGCTGAACGTCGCGCTTCCCGTTTCGGCATTCGCTCCGCTGAACCTGATCGGACTCTAAACGTGGACACAATCAACGAATTGCTCGGCGGCTTCGCCACCGCCATGACCTGGCAAAACCTGCTCTTTGCTTTTCTGGGCTGCCTGCTGGGCACCATCATTGGAGTCCTTCCCGGTGTTGGTCCGGTGGCTGGCGTGGCCCTGCTCATCCCACTCACCTTGAACCTGGATCCCGCCGGCTCGATCATCATGCTGTGTGCCATTTTCTACGGCACCCAGTATGGCGGCACCATCACCAGCGTCCTTTTGAACACACCGGGTGAGGCGTCGTCGGCGATCACCACCATCGACGGCTACGCGATGACCAAACTCGGCAGGGCAGGTGCGGCGCTGACCTTGGCCGCCGTGGGATCTTTCGTCGGCGGAACCATCGCCACCATCGGCCTGGTCGCCGCCGCCAAACCCCTGGGTGAACTGGGCCTGCTCGTCGGGCCCCCGGAGTTCTTCGCGCTCATGGTCGTCGGCATATCCCTGCTGGTTGCTCTGGCCGGCAAGTCCATGGTTAAGGCCATCATCTCCGGTGCCGTGGGTCTGCTGATCTCCATGGTCGGCATTGACCCCGTCGCCGGCGCCCCGCGCTTCACCTTCGGGATGGACCGGCTCCTGGACGGCGTCAGTTTCGTCGCTGTCATCGTCGGCGTCTTCGGGCTCTCTGAAATCCTTTCCTACCGCAAGAGCGCGGAGACTCCCTTGGTTCATGCCCCCGGCATGCGCTCACTGCTCCCGACCCGGACAGAATGGCGGCGCAGTGCCCCCGCCATAGCCCGGGGCACCGGCGTCGGCTTCGGACTTGGCCTTATTCCCGGCATGACCGGATCGGTGTCGTCCCTGTTGTCCTACGCCGCGGAAAAGAAGTTCTCCCGCTTCCGCCACCAACTCGGCAAGGGTGCGGTGGAGGGCGTCGCCGGTCCGGAAACAGCCAACAACGCCCACGCCAACGCCGCCCTGATCCCGCTCTTCACCCTCGGCATCCCGGCATCCCCGACCATCGCCGTGCTGATGGGCGCGTTCCTCCAGCAGGGCCTGACGCCCGGGCCCGCCTTGTTCACGGATCACTCCGAGATCGCCTGGGCCATCATCGCCAGCCTCTTCATCGGCAACGTGCTGCTGCTGCTGCTCAACGTCCCCCTGGTAGGCCTTTGGACCTCCATCCTGCGCGTTCCCACCCCCATCCTGACCGCCCTGATCCTGCTCTTCATGGTCATCGGCGCTTACACCATCAACTTCAGCGTTTTCGACGTTTTCGTGATGATCGGCTTCGGCCTCCTCGGCCTGGCCCTGCGGAACCTGGACATCCCGCTGGCGCCCATGGTCCTCACCCTGGTTCTGGGCCCGCTGATGGAACGCTCACTGCGCGAATCCCTGGAAATTTCCCAGGGCGACTTCGGTGTCTTCACCAGCCGCCCCATTTCCGCCGTGCTGATCGGCGTCGGCGTGCTGATCATCTGCAGCCCGCTGCTCAAGTTCCGCAAACCCAAGGCCCTCACCGAGGACCCCGAAGCCTAAACCTGCCCACCACTACGCCTTACTAAATATCAACCCCAAATCACGCATTTCTTCAAAGGAGAAGACCCTTGTCACGCAAGAAAATCACCGCAGCCTTCGCCGCAGCAGCCCTCCTCGCCCTCACCGGCTGCGGCGCCAACGCCAGTGCCAACAACGCCGCCTCCGGGGACGATTTCCCCAAGAAGGGCAAGTCCATCGACTTGATCGTGGCCTTCGGCTCCGGCGGGGCCGTGGACACCGCAGCCCGCCTCGTTCAGCCGATCCTGGAGAAGGAGCTCGGCACCAATGTTGAGGTCATCAACAAGCCCGGCGCCGGTGGACAGATCGGCTACACGGCTCTGACCAGCGCCAAGCCCGACGGGTACACCATCGGCGCCACCGGCTCCCCGTCAGTCGTCGTCTCACCCCTGGACCCGAGCCGCGGCGCAAAATACACCCGCAGCAGCTTCCAGCCCCTGGGCCGCCAGGTCATCGACCCCACGGTCATCGCCGTCCAGCCCGACAGCCCGTATCAGACCTTGAAGGAGCTCCTCGACGCGGTTAAGGCCAACCCGAAATCCATGACCGCGAGCACCACCGGGCTGCAGACCGGCGAACACTTCGCCCTGGCCCAGATCCAGGAGGCCACCGGCTCCGAGTTCGCCCCGGTCCACTTCTCCGAGGGCGCCTCCCAGGCCACCACCGCATTCCTCGGCAAACACGTGGACGTGCTGGTCGCCAACGTCAGTGACGTGAACGACCTGACCAAACAGGGCAAAGCCCGCGTCCTGGGCGTCATGACCGCCGAGCGTGCCCCCTCGCTGCCCGATGTTCCGACCTTCAAGGAAGCCGGTTACGACTTTGTCGCCGGCACCGTCCGTGGCTACTCGGCACCGGCCGGCCTGCCGGACGCCGTCGCCAAAAAGCTCGAAGCCGCCCTGCAGAAGGCCATCGAGGACCCCGCTGTCAAGGAGAAAATGAGCGCCCTCGGCCTTCAGACCAGCTACCTCACGGGCGGCGACTACGAGAAGTTCTGGGCCGGACAGGAGGAGGACTTCAAGAAGGTCCTCCCGCTGGTCCAGAAAAAAGACTAACCCCCACTGCCACCACTCACGGAAGAAACCACCATGACAACGCCCGTCCTTGAGGACATCGACGCAGACTTCGCCCGACCCGACAAGGTCGTGCTCGACCGCCTCGCCAAACTGCCCGCCGCCAACATCGGCGACGCCATGGACCGCCTTGGAGTCGCAGACTCAGCCATCCGGGCCATCTGGCCCGGCGCCCGCCTCGCCGGACCGGCCTTCACCGTCTGGACACGACCCGGAGACAACCAGGGCATCCACCGGGCACTGCAGCTCGCCCGCCCAGGAGACGTGATCGTCGTCTCCGGCGGCGGGGACGAATCCCGGGCGCTGCTGGGCGAACTCATCGGCGAACGCGCCATCAACCTCGGCCTCGCGGGCTTTGCCCTGGACGGCGCAGCCCGCGACGCCGAAGCCCTCGGCGAGATCGGCATGCCCGTCTTCGCCCGCGCCATTACACCGGCGGGCCCGTACAAGAACGGCCCCTCCCGCCTCGGCACGCCCATCTCCTTCGGCGGAGTCCCCGTCCTCCCGGGGGACATCATCATCGGCGATTCAGACGGCGTCGTCGTCATCCCCAGGGAACAGGCAGCCAACGTCGCGGAAGCCGCCGAAGCCGTCTTCGCCGACGAAACCAGCCGCCGGGCCGCCATCATCGCCGACCGCCACTAGACAGAAAAGACACATACCAAATGACAGCGTGCACCGTCATAGGCCTCGGTGAGGCCGGAGCCACCTACGCGGCCGCCCTCGTCGCCGCGGGCCACAGCGTGACAGGATTCGATCCCGTCGCACCCTCCACCCCAGCCGGCGTCACCCGGGCAGCAACCGCAGCACAAGCCTGTGCCCGCGCGGATATCGTCCTCGTCCTCACCGGGGCGGGCGCAGCGCGAAGCGTGGCCCAGGAATGCCTCCCGGTACTCCCGGCAGGGAGCTGCTACGCGGACTTCACCTCCTCTTCACCGCAGGTCATGCAGGAACTGGGGCAGCTGCCCGGCCAGGCGCTCTTCGCCGACGTCGCCATCCTCGGCCCCGTCCCCACCCAAGGCGTCAAGACACCCCTGATGGTCAGCGGACCCGGCTCCCGGGCAGTGGCCGAACTCCTTTCCCCGCTGGGCGCCGACGTCGAAATGGCGGACGGGGAACCCGGGGCCGCGATGGCCCATAAACTGCTCCGCAGTGTCCTGATGAAAGGCCTGGCCTCAGTCGTCGTAGAGGCGGTCACTGCCGGACGCGCCGCCGGGCTGGAGGACTGGATCCGCACCCAGATCGCCGGGCAGCTCGCCGGTAACGGCCACGCTGTCATCGACAGGTTCCTCACCGGCACTGCCAAGCACGCCCTGCGCCGTTCCAAGGAGATGCAGGACACCGCCAGCTACCTCTCGGACCTGGGGGTGCCCGCCGAAATGACGGCAGCCTCAGCCACGGCCCTTACACGCATGGCCCAGGATACGGCGCCGATGGCGCCTGCCTTGCGCTGACCCGGGCATCAGGCACAATCATTTACAGGAACCAACGATGAACTATTCGCCAATAAATTCCCCGTCAGGAGCAGCATCATGATCGGCATCTGGGCTCTCGGGGCCTACCTGGCCGTCATCCTGATCTGGACGACACTGATCAAACGCAGCGTCGGGGAAGCCATGATCCTCGGCTTCCTGGCCGTGCTCCCGTTCACGGGAGCCGCCGCGGCACAGATCGGCTGGGCGTCCCTGTACTCCGCGGTGACCGACGAAATTGTCTACGCCACCATGGCGTTCGTGTTCATGGGGTACCTGCTGGACAAGACAGGCGTGCTTGACCGGCTCATCGACCTGCTGAACTCCCTGATCGGCGGCGTCAGAGGCGGCCCCGCCTGGGTGTCCACCGTGGCGTCCGCCGGTCTGGGCGGGGTGGTGCACAACCAGGCGGCCATCGCCGCGACCGTCGGCTCGGTGACCATCCCCTGGATGGAGAAGTCCAGCCTCGACAAGCCCTCGGCCGCGACGCTCGTGGCCGGAAATGCCGGAATGGGCATCACCTTCCCCTTCAGCGCCTCCATGTTCGTCCTGGTCGGATCCGCCACCGTCGGCCCCCTGCTAAACGTCAATTCGCTCGTTCTTCCCCTGCTCATCGGCGGTCTGTGGTGCTTCCTGCACCGGCTGATTGTCACCTGGCTGCTGATCCGCAAGAGCGGGATGACGCCGCTGGACCCCGCACACCGGCTGACTGCCCGGGTAGCCTTCGGGCGCGGCTGGGCCACCCTGCTGCTCTTCATTGTGGTGGCCATCCCGCTGATCATCACCTCCGGCGCCATCGCCACGGCCCTGTCGGACTGGACCGGGGGAGATGTCACCAAAACCGTCAGCGTTATCGTCTGGATTCCGGTGGTCCTCCTCATCACCGGGGCCCTGCTGGGCAGGAAAAAGCTGCCCGGCAGCGGCCGCGCCTGGTGGACCCTGCTGCGGGACTCCTCCCCGAGGTTCGGCATCGTCGGCATCACCGTGGTCTTCGCCTTCGCGGGGGCCAACGCCCTCGCCGCCACCGGCCTGCCCAAACAGATGACCGCCCTGCTGAACCAGCTGAACCTGCCCCTGTGGCTCCTCGCCATCCTCATCGGGCTGATCGTCATCGCCGTCGCCGCGCCCCTCTCCGCCACAGCTACCATGGCCGCCGTCGGAACCGTCGGCGTCGCCACACTCGTCGCCGCCGGCGTCCCGGCGACCACTGCCGCCGTTGCCGTGCTGATCTTCTCCTCCTGCGAAGCAGCGGTTCCCCCCGGAGGCGCACCGCTCTACGTCGCCTGCGGCATCGCTGACGTGGACCCGGTCAAGACCTTCTCCCGCCTGCTCACCCACTACGCCCTGCCGCTGCTGGGAATCGGCGTGCTAATCATCGTCGGCATCCTGCCGATCTAAAGGAACAAGACATGCAGCAGACCAGACGAACCATCGAAGTCATCTTCGTCCTGACCCTCGCCCTACTCCTCCTGGGAGGCGTCGTATTCGTGGCAGGCCAGGCCATCGCCCTCATCGCCGGGCAAGGTGACTGGCTGCAATTCTTCAATGGCGCGTTCAAGCCCCCGCTGTGCATCGCTGCCTCCGTGTGTGCGGGCGCCGGTTTCCTCCTCAGCTACAAGCACCAGCAGAAAAAAGTAGAGGCGCCCCAGGAGGTAGCGACGCGATGACATTCCTTGCCGGGGACGGGACGTACCCGACATTTGCCGGGTTGCTGGAAAGGGAGGGTGGGCTAGCCGGGACATCCTGGGGATTGTTTCCCTACCCGGACCGCGGAACGCCGTCCTTCATCACACCGGACACCATCCTGGAAGCCACGAACTGCATCAGGACCGGTACGGTCTTCGGCCTGGACTACCCGGCCGACGCCTTCGATCCCGGAATGTCCCTCAAACGCAGCGCACCGCGCCACACCATCTACTCCTCCCACCCCGCCCACCGCGACGACTACCTCGACGGGTACTACCTCCAGGGATCCACCCAGATCGACGGACTCCGCCACCGCCGGGCAGACGACATCGGCTTCTACAACGGCACGCCGGATGACCGAATCACAGAAGGCACCCCGGACCTCGGCATCCAGGAATGGGCGGACAAGCCCATCGTCGGCAGGGGAGTGCTGATAGACCTCGACGGGCACCGCAACCGTCTGGGCGCCCCCATCGACCATGCATGCGGAGAACCGCTCAGCCTCAACCTGATCCGGGAGGCCATGGAGGCGCAGGACCTCAGCCTCCGGCCGGGCGACATCCTCATGCTCCACACCGGCTGGTGCGAATGGTTCCTCGCCCTGAAACCCGAGGAAAAACGGCGGACCCGCGACGGCCGGCGTGCCACCGGCATCGCCCAGACAGAGGAGTTTGTCGCCTGGGCCTGGGACCACCGGCTCGCACTCCTCGCCGCCGACAACTTTGCCTTCGAATGCCTGCCCGCCATTCCCGGAAGCCCCTTTCTAAACAGCGCGCCGAACGACCACGGCATGATGCACCAGCAACTCCTCGCCAAACTCGGCATGCCCCTAGGCGAACTGTGGCGGCTCGGCCCCCTCAGCCGCCACATGAAAACCACCGGCCACTGGGACGCTTTCATCGGCATCAAGCCGCTGAACATCACCGGCGGAACCGGGTCACCCGCCAACGCCACCGCAGTGATGTGACCCGAACGCGCTCATGGCCACGGCCGAATTCCGAATGGGCCCCGGAGAATTCGCCTCCTGGGCCTCCATCATGGCGGTAGGGACAGCTACAGAACTGCCCCGGAATGGCGATGCTCAACGTAACGCCGCTGATACTACTGCTTGGATCTCCCAGGCTGACGCAATGCGCTACGTTCTAGCCGTTCACTTACCCCTCCTTGGCGCTGAAACGACATAGATCCGTTACCGGTGTTTCAGTAGGGCGAGTTGAGACAGGTGAGAGAGTTCAAGACGCCGCTCGTCCCGCAGCCGCAGCATGGTTCCGCGTTTGTGCTCAATCAGGGCTGACCGCAAGGCCGCGTCTCCAGCACCTGGCCTGATCCCGGCTCCGGGACAGCTACTGCCCTGACGTTCCAGTCCGGGCCGGCGCGAGAACAGGGCGGTCATGGTTTTCGTCATGTGTAGTTCCTTACGTGAGTGTGCTTGTGGGCCAGACCCTGAATGGTTGCGGGCCAGTGGACCGGAGCGATATCAGGGTCGGGCTATTTGGCCCGACGATGACGCCGTGGGTGGGTTGCGGGCGGCCACGAGCGTGCTGATCCAGACGAGGACGGCGAGGATGGCGTAGCCGACAGTGATTGTCGGGAGGCTGACGGTTCGGCTTGCTTGTCCGGCGATGAGGCTGGGGACGGCGGAGCCGGTGTAGGAGATGGAGTAGATGACCGCAAGCAGCCCGCACGTTCCTGGGGGCGCGCTTCCGGGAGGAGGGTGTTCATGCTGCCGGAGGCGGCGACGCCCATGCCGATGCCGCCGACGACGCCCGCGCCGATGAACATCACGAGGACTCCGGCGGTGCTGGCAAACGCGAGACCTACACCGGCGGCGGCAACAAGCGTCATCCCGACGCGTTGGGCAGTTGCCGGCGTGAAGTGTCCGGCGATGAAACCGCCTAGGAAACTCGGCGCCATGTAGGAAGCGAACACGGCGGCCGCGGCGAGAGGGCTGTGGGAGCCGAGGTCGTCGGCGGCGATGGAGGGCCCGAACGAAGTGAAGTATCCGCCAAAGGCCCAGGTTGCGACGAAGACCCCGGACGCTAAGGGCAGGTAGCGGCGTGACGCCTTTGGGACTGCTAGCCGGGGGATCAGCGATGACCACGCGCCGGCGGTGCGGGGGACGGTCTCGGGGCGAGTGCCCAGAGCGATCGCGCAGCCGAGCAGGATCACGGCGAACACACAGAAAGGCAGCTGCCGCGGGGCCGGCGCGAACTCGACGAGCGCTCCGGAGAGGAAGACACCGAGGGCAAGACCGACGGTAGCGGCAGCGGTGGTGACGGCCGGGACAAGCCAGCCGGGTCGCCGGGGAGCCGTATCGACGACGTAAGCGCCGATCGCGCTGGAGGCGAGACCGGCGGCGAGTCCTTGGAGGACGCGGCCCATGAACAGAGGAAAGAAGCTGTCGACCCATAGCAACGTCATACAGCCAGCGACGGCGATCAGGAGCGCCGCAACTGAGACGGGACGGCGTCCGTAGTGATTGGAAAGCCGCCCAAGGAAGAGCAGTGCGAAAACGGCGCAAACGAAGTAGGCGACCGCGACGAGTGAGAATTCATCGTTGCTCAGCCCGTCGAGAGTCCGATAGCTGTCGTAAAGCGGGATGGGCGTTGCACCGGCGGCGAAGACCGCGACGAACGAAACCGTCGCCGTGACGAAGCCGCGGGCCTTGACGCGGGTAGGGTCCGGGGCGGTGGGGTGTGTGGTCATGCGCGTCCTGGGCTGACGAGCCCCGGGAAGATGGACGTACCGGGGTTCACAGTTGAGATGAAAGGGGGCAGATGGGGGCTACGCCGGCGTGGTGCCGTTGTACTCGTCGGCGGTGATGTGTTCGCGCCAGGTGGTGGTCTCTGCCGGGTCGTCGCCGTTCTCCAGCATGGCTATGTGCTCCATGAAACAGCCGGGTGCGGCGGCGTGCCAGTGTGTTCGCCAGGCGGTGTGGGCGCCCTGGGCGAAGCGTACTGTGGCGACAACCATGCGCTGGTCGCCTTCGTCGGGAAGTGCGATGGCCACACATCGCCGGCGAACTGCGCCGGGGTCTTGCTGGTGGGATTGGGGTTTCGATGTCATACGTTTGCGTCACCTACAAGGAGTTTCCGAGACGCCGATATGCCCATTCAAATTGGTCCGGATAACGTGCACAGCTGGGAGCGGCCGCGGCCAATGGGTCGGCCGCGGCCGGAACCGTTCCGGTCTACCTAGTTGCCGTTGTACTCGTCGTCGGTGATGTGCTCGCGCCAGGTGGTGGTCTTGGCGGGGTCCTCACCGTTCTGGAGCATGGCGATGTGTTCCATGAAGCAGCCGGGGGCGGCAGCGTGCCAGTGCTCCTCGCCGGGCGGGGTGTACAGCGTCTGGCCGGGGTGGACTTCAATGATCTTGCCATCGCGGCCGCCGAAGCGTGCGACGCCCTGGGTGACCCGAAGGTACTGGCCGTGCTCGTGGGAGTGCCAGGCGGTGCGGGCCCCGGGAGCGAACCGGACGGTCGCAACGACCATCGTCTGGTCACTCTCGTGGGGCAGCGCTATCGGGTCGAGCCAGACGTCGCCGGCGAACTGCGCGGCCGGGTTTTTCGAGGTGGGCACGGTGGGTTCGATGTGCATGGTTTTCCTTACTTGTTGTCGGTGAAGAGTTGCTTGGCGACGCCCATCGCGGACATGCCCTTGGGCCAGCCTGCGTAGAGTGTGACATGGGTGATAGCTTCGATGAGCTCCTCCTGAGTCACGCCGTTCTCGACGGCGCGGCCGAGGTGGTAGCCCAGCTGCTCGGTGTTCCCGCCTGCGGTGAGCACAGCAACGGTGATGAGGCTGCGATCCCGTGCGCTCAGTTCGAGCCGGTTCCAGACGTCCTCGAAGAGGACGTCGTCGGTGAGCTCGGCAAGTTTCGGGGCGAAGTCGCCGAACATCTTCCGGCCGCCTCCGAGCTGCTTGGGTTGGTCAGTCATGATGATCCTTCTTTCTGTGCGTGCACTGCTGCAACTGACGGTTGCAGCGGGGTCTTTGGCTTTCGTGGACGGCCAGGGAGGCTTGTCGCGTTGAGCGGCAGCCTGGTCAAGGAAGGTGCAGGCTTCTGCTCTAGGCGTCCTCGGCGCACCGGAGAACAGATCTTCCATCGCGGCGGTCGTGACGAGCGCGGAACCGATCCTGGCGGAGGAGCCGGTCTGGCCTCGCTTACAGGGGCGTGCCTCGGGGCAGGTCTCCGTGGCATAACCCCCGAACGCTTGTTTGGTCAGAAGGCGATCATCACTTTGAGGGCTTCGCGGTCGTCCATGGCGCGGTAGGCGTCGGGGACCCCGTCGAGACTAACGGTGCGGTCGAAGACCCTGCCCGGGTTGACGGTACCGTCAAGGACGGCCGGCATCAGCTGTTCGATGTAGGCGCGCACGGGTGCGGGACCGCCGGTGAGGGTGACGTTGCCGCCGAAGAGGCTGCCGAAACCGACCGATGCCTCTTCGTACTGGGGAACCCCGACGCGGCTGATGATCCCGCCGGGGCGGACGATGCCGTAAGCCTGCTCGTAGGCCGGCATGTGTCCGACCGCCTCGAGCACCTTCCGAACACCCTGACCGCCGGCGAGTTCACGGACTTTCGCGATACCTTCCTCGCCGCGTTCGGGGACGATGTCGGTTGCCCCGAACTCGATGCCGAGGTCGGTGCGGGACTGGTGGCGTCCCATCAGGATGATGCGTTCGGCGCCCAGCTGCTTGGCGGACAGCACGGCCATGAGGCCTACCGCGCCGTCGCCGATGACCGCAACGGTGTCTCCGTCGGTGACGCCGGCGCGTGCAGCTGCGTGCCACCCGGTGCCGTACACGTCGGACAGGGTCAGCAGCGAGGTCAACAGCGGGGACTCCTCGTCAACGCCGGGTACTTTCACGAGGGTCCCGTCGGCGAACGGAACCCGGATGCCTTCGGCTTGGCCGCCGCCCATTCCGGGTGCATCCCAGAAGCCTCCGTGCAGGCACGAGGTGTGGAGGCCTTCGCGGCAGAATTCGCAGGTTCCGTCGGAGTACGCGAAGGGGGCGATCACAAGGTCGCCGGGTGTAAGGGTGCGAACGTCGGATCCGATCTCGTCGACGACGCCGATGAACTCGTGTCCCATGGACACTCCGCCGGGGGTGCTGTCCATGCTGTGGAAAGGGTGCAGGTCCGATCCGCAGACGCACGCCCGGACGATCCGGACTACTGCGTCGGTGGAGTTTTTGAGGACGGGGTCGGGGGCGTCGATGATGCGGACGTCGCCGGGGCCGAACATGTAGGTGGCTTTCATTGCTATCTCCAGATGAGTGGTGGGCGGGCGGTACGACGGATCAGGCAGGCTGCAGTGGGTCAGTCGGCTTTACGGATGGTGGCGGTGAAATCGTTGGTCTGGTTTTGGACGGCCTCGGTGTTTTCGTAGGTGCCGATGGGTACGATGCCGGTGAAGTAGCCGACGTGCCGGTAGTAGAGGACGAGGCTTTGCTCGGGGGCGTAGTACCCGATCGTTAGCGGCGCGGCGTCACTTCCCTCTGGTGCGCCCGCGAGGTCCAGCGGGGCGGGTAGTTCCGAGATCTTTTCCTGGCCGCCATGGTCACGGAACGACAGAGTCAGGGGAAGCTGGGCCAGCAGCGAGGCTGACGTGGCGCTGCCGTCGAGTTCTCCAGCGATTCTCCGGCCGTCGACCTCGATGACAATCGGTGTAGCCGCTGACGATGGTGTCCGGGTGGCTGCCGGATCGGCCGTTGGCGTGGCCGGGGAGGGTGAACGTGTCTCAGCGTTGCCGGCCGGGTTGGAGGTGCAGCCGGCGAGGACGATGGCGATCAGGACGATCGCAGGCACCACGACACCTGGTCGCAGAGCTCTTCTGGGTGAGAAACGCTTGCTCATCAGCCGACCGTCTGTCCGCCGTCGACGACGAGCGTGTGCCCGACGGTGAAGGCTCCCTCGTCCGAGGACAACCACAGCACGGCGGATGCGATTTCCTCCGGTCGCCCGAGACGGCCGATGGGTTCCATAGACTCCATCTCCTTGCGCCCCTCTTCGGTACCGCCGGATACCCGTTCGATCATCTTGGTGTCGATGACGCCGGGGGCGACGACGTTGATGCGCACCCCGTCGCCGACGTATTCCAGCGCCGCGGACTTGCTCAGGCCGATGACGGCGTGCTTCGCGGCCGCGTACGCCGCTTGTCCGGCGATGCCGATGACTCCGGCGCCGGATGAGGTGTTGACGATAGTGCCGCCGCCGGCGGCGACCATGAGACGGATCTGGTGTTTCATGCACAGATACACCCCGCGCAGGTCGACGTCGATGATGCGGTCCCATTCGTCGTCGTCGAGGTCGGCCACGAAGTCGTGGGATTGTTCAATTCCGGCGTTGTTGAACGCCGCGTCCAGGCGGCCATAGGTCGAAGTCGTGAATTCGAGGGCAGCGACAACGTCGCTGGCGCTGGTGACGTCGCAATCGACAGCAGAGGCTGTTCCTCCGAGGCCGGTGATCAGCTGTACGGTCTCGTCCTGGCCGGCGCTGGGGAGGTCGGCGGCGACCACTCGGGCGCCTTCGGCGGCGAACGCCAACGCGGTTGCCCGTCCGATGCCGGAACCGGCACCGGTGACGAAGGCGACTCTGTCAGTGAAGCGGTTGCGAGTGTTCATGATGGATCCCTTTCCGGGGATTGTGGGAGGGCAGGGTCTGCGGGGGCCTGCCGGTGTTTTCTAGAGGCGGGCGGGGAATGCGGTGCGGCGTCCGTAGATGGTCAGCATGAGCGCGGCCAGGCCGGCGACGATCATCACGACCGCAAGTACCAGGCCGCTGAAATTCGTTAGCAGGGCGGCGCCGAGGATGCCGGCGGCGAAGATGGCGAGGTTGAACGCCACCGGCAGGAAGGAGTTGGCGACGTCCGAGTCCGCGCCCCCGGTGGTGGTGAGGGCAGCTTGGAGCTGGGCGGCCGCCCCGCCGAACGTGATCCCCCACAGCACGGTGGCGACGATGATCGCCGGGGCCGATGTGTGGCCGACCAGCAGCACCACCGCGGCTGCGATGAACAGGGCGACGCTGCCGTGCAGCAACGGGCGGGGGTGGCGGTCCAGGAGCGCCCCGGTGATGACGATTCCGGCGATCGAGGCGACCCCGAAGATGAAGAGTTCGACGTCGACGGTGAGGCTGCTGCCGGTAGTCCTCAGATACGGGGAGATGTAGGTGTAGATGGTGTTGTGTGCCAGCATCCAGGTGAAGATGACGGCCAGGATCACGGCGATGCCGGGGATGCGGAACACCCGGACCAGGGGGAGCCGCGAGGTCCCCGGCTGCCCTTCGGCATCGGGCGCGATAACAGCGATGAACACACCGGCGATAACGGCCACTGCGGTGAGTCCGGCGAAGGCCCACCGCCAGCCGAATGTCGTTCCGAGCCATGACCCCAGTGGTGTGCCGAGAGCGAATCCGACGGGTGCCCCGACGGAGACGATCGCCAACGACAGGCCTGCACGGGAGGGCGGGCTGATCTTCCGGCCGTAGGCGGCCAGCATTCCCCAGATGATTCCGGAGAACGCGCCGGCAACGAAACGCGACACCAGCGAGAGGGTCACGTCGCTTGAGAGGGCGGTGGTGCTGTTGGCCAGGATGAGGCCGAGGATCGCGCCAAGGAGTAATGGCTTGCGGCGCATGCCCCGGGTCAGGGTGATGGCGGGGATCGTGATGATCACCGTGCCGAGGGCGTAGGCGCTGACGAACAGTCCGACGGTGCCTTCACTGGTCCCCATTCCGGTCGCGATAACCGGCAGCAGGCCAGCCGGCATGGTCTCCATCGCGACGAGGACGAAGCCGATGATCGCCAGAGCGACCAGAGTCGTGAGCGGTAGCTGTTTCGGTTTTTCAGTAACTACCGGGGACGGCGCCGGAACGGCGGTGGTGGTGTTCATTATTCTCCTTAACCGCAATGGGTTGCGCGGTTATTACTGGCTGGGAATGGGCGTGAATGTTTTCGGCGCCGTGGGTGTGGAGCCTTGTTGCAGTTGGCCACAAGGAGGGTGCCCGCCGGCGTTCTAAGCACTCACCGTGACGGCCTCTCTATAGAGACATCAATGCTCACGTTTGCCACCGGCCAGCTGATTGTGAGGAGCAAGTTCGAGGATGGCTGCGCAAGCGTTCAATTCCGTGGTGTGTTCGTCTCTGCGTCAGGTGAGGGGAACGCGGACGATCCGGTCATCGTCGGGTGAGGGGTCTCCGCGGCCGTCGGTGTTGTTGGTCAGTATCCAGAGCGACCCGTCGGGGGCGACCGCGGCGTCTCGAAGTCGTCCGTACTCGCCGACAAACTGTTCGGCTGCGGTCGACGGGTCGCTCAAGGGCACTTCTCGGAGGCGTTGGCCGCGGAGGTTGGCGATGTAAATTGTTTCGTTGTGGATCGCGATGCCGCTTGGGCTGGCATCCGCGGGTTCCCATTGCTGCACTGGGTCGATGAATCCTGTCTCCTCCGCGATGCCTTCGACCTCGGGCCACCCGTAGTTGCCGCCGGGCTGTATCACGTTAAGCTCGTCCCACGTGTTCTGCCCGAATTCGCTGGCGTACAGGGTGCCGTCTTGGGTCCAGGCGATGCCCTGGGGGTTGCGGTGTCCGTAGCTGTAGACCAGCGAACCCGGGAACGGATTATCCTCCGGAACCTCTCCGCCAGGGGTCATGCGAAGGATCTTGCCAGAGGGCATGCTGAGGTTCTGCGCGTTGTCGCGGTTGCCGGCGTCCCCGACGGTGGCGTACAGCATGCCCTCCGGGCCGAACGCGATGCGGCCGCCGTTGTGGTAGCTCGCTGAGGGAATCCCGGCCAGGATCGTCTCTGCCGGGCCGAGCACGAGGGCTCCCGGGCCGCCGGTGAGCTGGTATCGTTCGATGCGGTTCCCGCCGCTTCCGGTGAAGTACGAATACAGGTAACCGCTGTGTACGGCGATGCCGAGGAGTCCGCCTTCACCGATGGACTCGACCACGGCGATGGTGGCGATCTCCCGGGTGCTCCCGTCGATGCGGAGTTCGAGGATGCGGGCGGTGTCCCGCTCACTGAGGAGTGGGGTGTCCCCGTGGAAGGCGATTGACCATGGGGCGTGGAGCCCGTCAGCTACGACTTCCGGTTCGCCGAACGCCGTGACCGGGACGCTCAGCGTGGGCGTTGGCGAGGCGGGCATCTGGGCCGGTTCGGCGGTGCAGGCGGTCAGCGCAGACAGGGCGATCAGGCTGCTGGAGAGCGCACCGATGCGTTGCCTCCTGCGTTTAGTTTCCCCGGTCATGCAGCGTCCGCGCCGACGGTGGTTCGGAACGGGCCGCGCTGGGTGTGGATCATCCAGAGCTGGTCGGCCAGGGCCTCGGGAGCGTAGATCGGGTCTCCGCCGCCGATTGCGCCAGGGATGATGAGCTGGCCGACGTGGACGTTCCGGGGCGCGAGGGCTTCGTGCAGCATCGCCCCGTAGGCCGATTCCCCGGCGAACGCGATCGACGTGGCCGCGACGTTGCCGTTGGGCGTCGCGGCGCTGGAGCCGTTGACGAGGAGGATGGTGCCGCGTCCGAGTTCATTCATGCCGGGCAGGACCTGCTGGACGGCGGTGACGGGGCCGAGGATGGAGAACCCGGTGGCAGCAGAGAGATCCTCCACCGTCGTGTCCAGCACGGGGCGCAGGAACTCTTTCCGAGGAACGGGGCTGTATTGGAGCACCTCGACTGGGCCAAGTTCTTCGGCGGCCGCATCGAGCGCGCGGGTGATGGCAGAACGGTCCTGGACGTCCGCGGTGTACCCACGTGCCTCTATACCGGCGGCCCCCAAGGCTGTGCTGAGAGTACCGAGCTTCTCCTGATTGCGGGAGATAAGCGCGACGGAGAATCCGCCGCGTCCAAATTTCTCGGCAACGGCAGCCCCGAGTCCGGGCCCTGCTCCGATGATCGCTAACGTCGTCATATTGTTCCTTTCCTCGCTCCATGTGACTGCACGTCTGCATCGTCCTGGTGTTGATCCGGAGCGCGAGTCTTCTTCAACGGTAGGCAAATGCGCCCGGGTCAGGGAGTCCCTTTGAGTACCCCTACCAACCGGGACTCCCTCCGCGCGGCAAACGCGGCACTCTAGAGGAGCGCAAATAGTGACCGTTCGTTTGCGCGCAACAGCGTCAACGCGGCATGCCCCGGCACCAGCGCCAGGCGCCACACCCACGGTTGACCGCATGAGTCTCGCTGGTGGGCGCGACTTAACGCGACCCGCGCGGTCGCCGATGGCGCGTTTGGGAGAGCCTGAAGACATCGCCGCTGCCGTCCTCTGCAGCCCGGCATCGGGCAATGTCACCGGCGTCGCGCTACCCGTTGACGGCGGTTACACCGCCCAGTCGCTACCGGTCGCAAGGACTCCGTTAGCCGTCAGCCGTCCGTCCGCGTCCTCTCCAACACGGAGGAGACGGCTTTTCCATACTCACTGGCCGCCCACGAAGCGAGCAGCTGCATGCGCTCAGCCGACGGCGACCCGGGCTCCGCGGTATAGATCGTCAGCGTCAGACCCGGCTCAGCGGCCATCTCCAGCCCCTCGAAAGCCAGCGTCATCTCACCGACCACCGGGTGATGAAAGGTCTTGAAACCGGTGCCGTGGTGACGGACGTTGTGCGCACCCCAGCGGCGTCGGAACTCCTCGCTGCGCGTACCCAGCTCACCAATGAGGTCGTGGAGTTCCTTGTTATGCGGGTCCCGGCCGGCTTCCGTGCGCAGGATAGAGACCGTCACTTCCGCGAACGCATCCCAGTCTGGGTAAAACTCGTACGCGCGTTCGTCCAGGAAGGTGAATCGGGCGATGTTCGGTGATTGCCCCGGCATGTCGTACACGTCCTTGTAGAACGCCCGCGCCAACGCGTTAGCAGCCAGCAGGTCCATCCTGCCGTTGCGGACAAATGCAGGACCAGCCGTGACCCCATCAAGCGCCCATTGCAGGCTCTGATGGGGCGCCCAGGACTTCGGATTCCGCCGTCGCGGCGGCCGCGCGACCGGGCTGGCGGCGTGCGCAAGATCAAACAGGTGGGCCCGTTCAGCGTCGCTCAGGCACAACGCCCGGGCGATGCTTTCGAGCACTTGGGGCGAGGCGCCGCTAATCACACCACGCTCCAGGCGGGTGTAATACTCCACACTCAAACCGGCAATCGTGGCCACCTCGCCGCGGCGCAAACCACGTACCCGCCGGTTCGTCCCAGCGGGCAGTCCCACCTGCTCCGGGCTGACCTGGGCACGGCGCGAGATGAGAAATTCGCGTACTTGCGCTCGGTTATCCATACCCTCCACGCTACGTCAAGCCTCGCAGACAAGGGAGTCCCTCGCAGTACCACTATCACGCGGACCTCCCATTCATAAGCCTCCCAGCCTCCCATTCATGAGCGGAATTAGGGGACGTGAATAGGACTAAGGAAAGCAATAGTGAGGGTCCACCCGAATGCAAACCGAATACGGATGGCGGTTGCGCCGCTTCAACTTTCTGGCCTTGCGCGCGTCGTTTTGCTGAGGGTCCCTCGCAGTACCAGCCCCGGCAGGGGCTCCTCCGTACCGGCGAGCCGTGGTGAGCTGGAAATGAAGCAGGAAAGTTTCAACGTTCGTAAACGGCTATCAGGAAGATGACATCATCATGAGCACGAATGCTGACGGAACCAAGAAGACGGCCACCGGGACGGGCTGGGCGGAGCAAGGCGTCTCACGCCGGAACCTGATGAGGCTGACCGGTGCCGGTGCGGCTGCGGTCGGGCTCGCCGGCGCAGCGGGGCTGGCAACACCCGGACAGGCCTTCGCGTCCACGCCTGCATCGAGGAAGGATCTGGAGCCGGGGGACACGTCAAACGGCGCGGACAACTTTTACACGAGTGACAGGGTCACGGTCCGGAAGGTCTCGTTCAAGAACCAGTACGAGATGAAGGTCGTAGGTAACCTGTTCGTCCCCAATGACCTGAACCGCAGCACGGGCAATCCGGCGCTGGTGGTCGGGCATCCCATGGGCGCCGTGAAGGAACAGAGCGCTAACCTCTACGCGACGAAGATGGCGGAGCAGGGATTTGTCGCCCTGTCCTTCGACCTGTCGTTCTGGGGAGAAAGTGCAGGGAAGCCCGGGAACGCCGTTGCGCCCGAGATCTACAGCGAAGACTTCAGTGCCGCAGCGGATTTTCTGCGCGCGCAGTCGTTCGTTGACAGGGAGCGTGTCGGAGCCATCGGGATCTGCGGCAGCGGCAGCTTCGTTCTCAGCGCGGCAAAGATCGACCCCAGGATCAAGGCCGTCGCCACGGTAAGCATGTACGACATGGGCGCCGCTAACCGCGACGGGCTCCGGAAGTCCGTGACCCTGGAACAGCGCAAGGCGATGATCGACCAGGCCGCCAACCAGCGCGACGTCGAGTTCGCCGGCGGAAAAACCCAGTACACCGGCGGAACGCCGGAAGAGCTCACTGCGGCATCGACCGCGGTGGACCGGGAGTTCTACGACTTCTATCGGACAGCACGTGGCTACTGCCCGAACACCACGACGCATCCCGCGCTGGCCACCAACGCCAAGTTCATGAACTTCCACCCGTTCGCCGACCTGGAATTGCTCTCGCCCCGGCCGCTGCTGTTCATCACCGGTGACCAGGCGCACTCCAGGGAGTTCAGCGAAGAGGCGTACCGGCTCGCCACCGGGCCCAAGGAACTCTTCTGGGTCCCGGGGGCCGGCCACGTTGATCTCTACGACCGCGTCGGCCTCATCCCGTTCGACAAGCTCACTACCTTCTTCCGCTCCAACCTGAAGTGAGGTCGGGGGATCGCGCGGCCGTTCCTGGTCCGCGCGATCCCCTCACCAGTCGCCGGCCTCGGGACCCGGTATTGGGTCATCTCAAGGGTTGAAGTTTGCTTCGGCGGCGACCATCGTGGGTGGAAGGTAGGGGTTTGCCGTACTTTCGGCAGCGCCGAAAGACGCGAGGTGTACGCGCATGGCGGGAACAGTGGGCCGGACAGTCAGACGCGCTCGTCCGCTCCTGCGTGCTCTGGCGTGCGGCATCTGCTTCGGCCTGGCCGGCCTGGTCTGGTCTGTGCCACGTCTTCGGGTCCGCCGCCTGCGACGGGCGGCGACGTGCCGAACCTGCGCGTCACACATGAGGATGCGCACCGTGGCCGTGTTCCTAGTTGCGGCGTTGCTGGTCGCCGGAGCTGCGGCTCGCACACTCGAGGCGGCGTCGCCGCAGATCATCTGCCATAGTCACATCACCCCCGATGGGCAAGTGCAACCGGAGCCGTATCTTCAGATCTCGCCGCCCCTGGCATGGAGTGTCACCCGGAACGTGTTGGTCGCGCCCATCAGCGGAGTAGGGGTCCTGGCCGGCCGGGCGATGGGTATGGAGTCTTGCTCGGGACCGCCGCTGCTGGTCATGTTCTGGCCAGCTCCCCGCACAAGCGGCGGCGGAAGCACCTTGGGTGACGTGTTCGTCGCGTGGATGCCACCGGGCGAAACGCGCGCGGGACCCTTGAGTATCGACGGGTACGGGACCGAGGGTGAGCGGTTGTACGTCAGGTACGGCCCCAACATTTCGCAGGCCCGCGAGGAGGAGGAGGAGCTCGGCTACCACGAGTCACGCCACGTGGACCAGTGGGCTGTAGCGAACCTTATGGCCGGCCCGTTCGCGTTCCCGGCCGCCTACTTCCTTGACGAGGCAGTGTTTCCCGCATCACGCAACCACTTTGAGCAGGACGCGGGCCTGTCCCGGGGAGGGTACCCGCCCGTGCCCGACAACTGGCCGGCGCCCCGGTGGCCCGACACGGCGGCCGTCGCCGTACTCTGTCTGTTGATCTTCCGGCGACGACTGCGGTGGTCGGTGCGCATAGTCCGGGGCGGGCCAGGGCAACGAACGGCACACGCACCGCATGCGTGCCCGGTCCACACCCGTGGCTGGACTCCGGTCGCTTAGCCCACCCCGCCGCTGTCTCTACAGTCCTGATGCTCGACGGTGGATTGGCTAGGCGAGAATGAAGCTAGGGCAGGCCCACTCCCCGCCTATCTCCAACCGTCGATTCGCCCAAGCCATCGGGGTCTCGAACTTCCATCTGGACCGCTTCGGAGACCTCATCACCCGCAATGGAATCACCCGCGCGGTGAACCAAATCGAATCCCGCCCGTTCTTCCCGCGCAGCGAAGACCAGCGCATCATGAAGGAACACGGCGTCCAAATCACAGGAGCTTTTGCCATGAGGACCGCTTCTCAGCCTGTGTGATGCTGCTCCCGGCCTGGACGATGGTGCTTCGGCGGTCTCGGTTCTGCGCGAGATAAGCCTTTACGATCTGGATTGCGACGTGACCCGCGACGACCCTGAGAGGGGCGCCTCAGCTCCGTGCAGAGACGAGGCAGGGCCCTGAGCATCCTGGCCGCCGCCATGGCGGTATACGTTGCTCTCGTGATCTTGGATTTCGGTCCAGGTGGGGGCGCTTCACCTGTGTGCACCTCGCGAATCAGCTGACGCAGGAGCAGCTGGACGGCGCCGTGTATGTCGTCGTGGGCCCCAACACCGCTGTCGTCGCCATGCAGCGAACCCTCGGGGTCTCGTCCGCACGGATCCACCACGAACGCCTCACCATGTAGCCGTCATCACATCCAGACCGTCCCCGTAACATCTCAGAGAAAGCAGCAAACCGCCATGATCGGCATGACCAGACGCACCCTCCTCCTTTCGACAGCCCTGCTCGGCACGGGCATCCTGACCGCGTGCACGGCGGCTCCGTCCCTCGAGAACCCGCCAGCACCTGGCACCACGCAAACAGCCGGCGGTGGCGCCGCCGCGAGCGGGGGCCGGTACGGGGGCGGAGGCTACAACACTCAGGAAGTCGCGGACGAGCTGCGCTACATCGAGGAGAACATCCGCCCGCTCACCACAGGAGAAGGAGAACGGAAGAGGATCCTGATCACCGGTTCCACCGCGGGCCTCGGCCAACTCGCCGCCGCGCATCTTCTCGCCCGTGGCCACCGGGTCGTCGCGCACGCGCGCAACGAGCAGCGTGCTGCGGACGCGCGGCGCGATCTTCCTGGCCTCGATGCCGTCGTAGTCGGCGAGTTGAGGGACCTCGATGAAACACGCACCCTCGCCGGCCAGATCAACAAGCTGGGGGCGTTTGACGTCATCATCAACAACGCCGGGGAGTTCGGCCTCTCGGGTGAAGAGATGCTGAACGCGAATTCGCTCTCACCTTACTTGCTGACGGCACTGGTCAACGCTCCTGCCCAGCTGATCTACCTCACCTCGGATCTGCACCTTGGCGGCTCCCTCAAACCGGATGCGTTGCGATCCGGTGGCCGTGACTTCAGCTACGACGACACCAAGACCCAGATCCTCACGCTCGCCATGACCGTGGCCCGACGGCGGCCCACGGTGCAGGTCAACGCGGTGGCCCCGGGATGGGTGCCGACCGTAATGGGGTTCCACAACGGCCCTTACGCGCCCGATAACCTGCGCGCAGGCTACATGACCCAGGTGTGGCTCGCAGAAGGCATCGAGCCCGCTAGCCGGGTCACGGGACAATTCTTCTTCCACCAGGCGCCGGAAACCCGCGTGCACGCCGATGTCCGCAACACCGCTGCGCAGGACCGTCTGCTCGAGGCGTACGCGCAGCGCACCGGGGCCACGCTCACCTGAGCGGACCCCGTACTGGGAGGGGTCGCCTTCCCAGTAACAACGACATGGAGCTCCCTCCGTCGTCCTCAACGCGTCCGCCACGGACGAACAAAAGCATCCGGCTTCGCACCCGGCGGGAGGGTAAAAGGAGCGTCCCCGAGAGGGAAAGGGATGGGCGCACTCGCAGCCCCTTCTGAGCGATTACTTGAACTCTGGATCCTGGAGGATCCTGAACTCGCGGCAAGGCCGCATGACCAAAGTCGTGGACCTCTATGGCGCGCCGCTTCAGGCCCTGATTGGTGGCGGTCGGCCGGCCGCATAGCCGGGGAGTCCATCCCGGCGGGGTATCCGCCCACTACCTTCGGACGGCCGCGCCTGGGCGGAATCGGTGAAAAGCTCCCCCCGAGATCGAGGCACGGACTGGAATCGAAACCCGCGCCACCGTGCTTGGCCCATCCAACGTGGGGGAGTGCCCTCTGCATTCGACCGCGTCCTGGCCACACGGCTGGGCATGGCCGCATTCGACTCCGTGGCGCACAACCGCTGGGGGACCATGGTCACCCTCAAGGGAACGTCAATCGAATCCATTGATTTCGATACCGTCCTGGGGAGCCTGAAAACCGTACCTCAGGAACGATGGGACGAAGCCAGTCTCCTCTTCGGCTAGGTGCCACATAAGCAGGCAGTCAATTTCCATTCAGACCACAGGGAAGAGCGATGAACCGTGCTAAGTGTCTTCTGGACGGCCACGACTGGGACGCAGAGGAGTTCAGCAAAAAGGACGACCAATGGCAGAACCGCCATCGCAAAATGCTTGTCTGCCTCTCCTGCAACGCTCCCGCCGTTCACCGGGCAGGTTCGCAGCGGAAGGGCTATCGGCTTCCTGGGGGATCGGGTCAGTCCATCTGACTCCAGTACACCCCAGCCTGCCGGTCATCGTTGGGGACGGCAGGTTTGCATCGAGCGCCATTTACACTAACCTATCACTTAGTAGGTACTCAGTTAGCGAAGGAGATCATGGTGCGGAGCGCCGGAGACGTGCATCGCCGGGTACGAACGCGAATGACCGGCCCAGCGCGAGCCCAACAGATCCTCGAAGTCACCATTGTGCTTATTGCAGACCGCGGCTACTGGGGGCTTTCCATGCAAGATGTTGCCGATGCGTGCGGTCTGACCGTACCCGGGATACTTCATCATGTGGGGTCCAAAGAGGGCCTCCTGGCCAAGGTCCTTGAGTACGTCGACGCCGAGGATGAACGTCTTCTATCGGCGGAGCTCGGGCTGGAGAGCGGTCTCCCATACGAGGACTGGGCTAAGCGCGTCTCGCTGGCAGATATTTGCGCAGCCGCGGTTAGAGCAAACGTCCGTCGACCAGAGCTTGTCAGATTCCTACTCGTGCTGCAGGCAGAATCTCTATCACGGGCTCACCCCGCGCATAACCATCTGGTGGACCGCGACCGGCGAGCAATTGATCGCCTCGCCGCGCTTGAGGTGACCGCTGGCGATAGCTCTAGGGACCGCGCGATCCACGCCTACTCGAGCCTTATTGGACTTCAAATGATGTGGTGCCGCGAGCCCGACGTATTCGATCTGGTTGGTGCCTGGGCCACGGCCTCGCAGGCAATTTTCAGCTCGCATGTAAGAAGTGGCACCGGGCGGAAGCGCTAACAGCTCGCCCCTCCTCACACTCACTGATTAATCTGATCATCCACACCCAACCAGCCTCACTTTCACGGATGACCTTGGTACCAAGGTCACCATACTGAAACAGGAGTAAATGTCTCATGAAAGCTCTAGTTCTCGATCAGGTCGGGACTCCCGACAACCTCCGCATATCCGACATTCCGCTTCCAGAGCCCGGCCAGGGCGAGATTCGAGTCAGGGTCGAAGCGTGCGGCCTGAATCCCTCCGACTACCAACGGGCGGCCTATGGCATGCCCGACTGGGAATGGCCAGCGGTCCTGGGTCTCGATGTCGTAGGAATCGTTGATACGGTCGGCGCGGACGTGACTAAAGTTGCGCCAGGCCAGCGCGTGGCCTTTCACGGAAACGTCAGTAAGCGCGGCGGCTTTGCCGAATACGCTTTGGCGGATGGCGCGGTCGTAGCCGTTGTACCGGATTCACTCGAGCCGGTCAGCGCTGCCGCTATTCCTTCGGCGGGCCTAACCGCCTATCAGTCCATCGTGCGTCGATTGCACGTGTCAAAGAATGACACTGTACTGATCACGGGCGGAGCAGGTGGGGTAGGCGGCTACGCAGTTCAACTTGCGTCTCTTGCAGGGGCACGGGTCATCGCCACCGATGCGGGGCATAACGAGGAACACGTCCGGTCCTTGGGTGCGGACGAGTTTATTGACTTCCAATCCGAAGACATCGCTGGACGAGTCCGAGAGATGACGGGTGGCCGTGGGGTAGATGCCGTGCTGGACACAGTCAGCTCGGAGTCGGCAACCGTGAATCTCGGACTGCTTGTCCACGGCGGTGGCATCACCACCACCGCAGGGCGGCCCGACTTATCAACCGTTCCGCCGTTCTCCATAGGGCCATCCGTGCATGAGATTGCGCTCGGTGCGGCCTACAGCGTCGGTGATGCCCGTTCGCGCGCGGATCTGGCCACGATGCTTGCAGAGCTCCTATCACTCGCTGCCGAGGGGAAACTCGATCCAATGGTGTCCAGCACGGTGAAGCTCGAAGAGGTGCCCGCTGCGCTGGCTGCAATGGCTGGCCGTAAGGTACGGGGGAAAATCGTTCAATCCTTTCTCTGAGCGCTACTAACCTCGGAGTGCTTGGGGTCGAGTTTCCAGCTGCCGGCGATGTAGCCGGGGAAGGTGTCGTGGGTGACGGTCATCCGATTTTCCTGGATTCCTGTTGCATGCAGATCGGGGAGTGTTTTTCGGGCGGAATCGACACGTCCGCTAGGTGGCAAGGTCTCCGGCTCCTTGGCCCGCTGCGGGCGGAGGGTCCGGCTAGCCGAGACGGGTCCGTGGGCTCGTAGCTAGGATTTAACGGTGTAAGTGCCGGACCGGACGTCATCGAGGAGATTCACCCGGTTCGGGCGCCAGCCAAAGGTGGACGTTGCTTTGGTGTTAGGGACGTTGTTGGTGCTCGACACGAGCGCAACGAGCCATCCGAGCTTGTGCGGTGCTTCCTCGGGGGAGAAGGAAACGGCGGGGGTTGAGGTGAGGTGGCCGATTGCCTCCGCGAGCTGGCGGAAGCTGAAGGGCGTGGAGGACACGGCGTTGAAGACGCCTGGGACGGGACGGTCGAGCACAAGCAGATAGAGATCTATCAGGTCATCGACGTGGACGGGCGTCCATGTGTTGGTGGCTCCGCCCACATAAGTCGCGGCACCGAGGGTTGCTGCGGACTGGATCATGTTCGCAAGTGTGCCGGGGGAAACAGATCCAGCCCGTCGGTCATGTGGGGGCGGCCGCGTTCAAGCCAGTCGGCAACGATCTCAGCCGACCAGTCAAACACCGTCAGGACGCTGCGGCGTTTCGGGGGAGAACCCCTCATCGCCTTTCCATACCGGACCTGGAGCACCCCGTACTTGCCGAACTCGCGGGCGTGTTGATTCCTGGCGAAATCCACGGTCTGCAGGTGCCGGACCTCGTTGCGGCGCAGCGCCCAGCAGTAGGCGATTTTGAAGAGGACCGCGTCGCGGTAGGCCGGCAGCCAGCCCTTGCGTCCCAGAGCTACAATCCGGCCCACCTCGTCATCGGCCCGGTCAAAGAACGCCTGCAGCTCCTGCCGGGTGAAGGGGCGCCGCTTAGGAGCCGATTCGGTCGCCTGGGCATGGACGCGGTGTTCCCGTCGAAACAGACCTGCGTAGGGTGTGCACCGAAGTACTGTTCGCAGACCCGGTCCCAGCCATACTCAGGCGACGCTGCGTATGCGCAGAATGCCCTGAGCGCTGCCTGATACCTGCGGATCGTGAACTGGGCGGCGTGCTTCACACTACGAAGATCGCCGAAGAACTCATCCACGTGGGCCGGTGTCCATAGCCACGGATACTCGATCGTGGATGCCTGGAACCGCGTCACCAGTCGTTCCCGGGACTCGATCGTGCCAAGCGCCAGATTCCTGCTCAACTGCTGATTGCGCCACCCGGTGAGCATCTGTTCGAACACGTGATCCTCGGGATGAAGGAAACGCACGGGGCCGAATCCGAGCACCCGCCCCGCCTAATCAACAGCTACAACGCCTCCCTGACATTGCATTGAATGAATGAATCATGCAATTAATGCAGAATCTAGGCAAATCCTCAGATCAGGGGCTTGCGTCAGGCAGTGCACCTGGCCTCGCCGGGTTCCAATGGGCACGATGTCGTGACGGAAGACGGCAGTCGAATAGAGTATTTCCGCATGTCAGCGGGGCATCTATGACATGCAAAGGATCCACATCTGAAGAGACGAGCGGAGACGGGCTGATATTGCATCAGATGCAATAAGCAGGGTACTACTTGACATAAGGTCCATTATCGGCGTTTCCGCGATTTTCGCGCTTATGTACATTTAAGCGTTTTCGCCGCTAAAATAGAGTCATGAGTGAGATGACTGTGACCGACGCGCGAAGCCGGCTCTCGGAAGCGGTCGATACCGCGCGGGTGAACCATGAACCGGTGTACCTGTTGCGGCGGGGCCGCCGCGTCGCGGCATTGATCGACGCCGAGGATCTCGCAACGCTGATCGCGGCGGCTGAAGATCTGGATGATCTCCGGGCGGCGAACGCAGCGAGGATCGAAATGGCCGAGACCGGTGAAGGTCCGGTCCCCTGGGACGAAGTCAAGGCGGAACTGGGACTGACGTGAGCTATGCCGTACAGCTCGCGCCGGCCGCAGTACGACAGTTGCGCAAGCTCCCGCCCGACGCCCGCCGCCGCATCCAGGCCGCCATTGAACTTCTAGCCGAAACACCACGCCCCCCTGGCGCCAAGAAGCTCTCCGGCAGCAGCGGAGACTGGCGCGTCCGCACCGGCGACTACCGGATCATCTACGAGATCCAGGACGCACAGCTGATCGTCCTGGTCGTCGCCATGGGACACCGCCGGGAGATCTACCAGCACTAGAAACAGCGGACCCGCACCCCCGCGCTCACTTGCCTCTGGTGGTCCTAACGATTGATCTGGCCCACAGCGTGGGACTGGGCGACTGCCGAACGACCCCATGCGGCCATTGAAGGCTTCCGCGGCGGCCAGCAACGCCGCGGCAACTTGTGCGGACCAGACGGATCCGGAAAGGGCGTGCAGCGGCCAGTAGCCCGCATTGCCCGTGTCCAGGGCGCGGATGTCGAAGCCGGAGAACATGCTCGGGTGCATCAAACGCTGCACCACCACCGCGGCATCCTCCGCATTGAGGATGCCCGTACCCAACAGGTTGCCCGTGTTGCTGGCCACCCCGTCGACGGCGCCCTTGTCAGGGTCCAAGGCGATGTCCGGGTACGGGCCGAGGTAATCGGAGCACCAAAAGGAAGCCCGGAATTTACCGGCCAGGTCTTCGGCGTAGCCCTGGACCTCTGCCGGGGCGATGGGTCCGGTGGCGATGGAGCCGTCGTTCCAGCAGTAGCGAGCCCGCAGGGCCACCAGCCTGGCCACCGCCTAAGCATTGTCAATTTGAGTTAGGTAAGGATTACCTTCTAAAGTGCATCGGTGACTATTGAGCCGGTTTTGGCGGGTGTCTCGTTTGCTGCCGGCCTGGCTGCATTCGGAGACCGGACCGCCGTACATGTTGAGGGCGAATCCGTGAGTTACGGTGAACTCGCCGACCGGGTGGACACTGCCGCCCGGTCTTTGGGGACGGTACGCCGTCTGGTGGCCCTTGAAGCAGACAATTCCCTGCCCTCCCTCGTGGTGTATCTGGCGGCCCTGTCATCCGGACATCCGCTGCTCATTCTGCCAACCGGTGGCGGGCGGGCCTCTGAATCGCTTGTTGCTGCCTACGACCCGGACGTGCTGGCACGCGTTCAAGATGGCGAAGCCGTGTTGGAGGTGCGACGGGAAGGGACCCGCCACACCTTGCACCCGGAACTGGCGCTCCTAGTGAGTACCTCCGGCTCTACGGGCTCGCCGAAACTTGTCCGGCTCTCTGCCGAGGCCGTCCAGGCCAACGCTGCCGCGATCGCCGAGTACCTGCAGCTGGGCCCCGATGACCGGGCCGCAACCACCCTCCCCTTGTCCTACTGCTACGGCATGTCGGTCGTGAACAGCCACTTGTGCGCAGGGGCCTCGGTGGTGCTCACCGACCTTTCCGTGGTCGACCTTTGTTTCTGGGAGCTGGTCCGCAAGGAGCGGGTGACTTCCTTCGCCGCAGTGCCCTACACGTTCGACCTGTTGGAGCGGGTGGGCTTCGCGGACAAGGACCTGCCAAGCCTGCGCTACATCACCCAGGCAGGTGGCCGCCTGGACCCGGACCGGGTACGTGACTACGCGCAGTTGGGCCGTCGCCGGGGCTGGGACCTGTTCGTCATGTACGGGCAGACGGAAGCCACGGCCAGGATGGCCTACCTGCCTCCTGACGTCGCGGCAGAACACCCACAAGCCGTCGGTATCCCGATTCCGGGCGGCCGGTTCCGCCTCGCCCCGGTCCCCGGGCTCGATGACCGCGAACTTGTCTACAGCGGACCCAACGTAATGCTCGGGTACGCCGAGAAGCCCGAGGATCTGGAGCTGGGACGCACGGTCACGGAGCTTCACACCGGCGATCTGGCCCGCCGGACCGCCGAGGGCCTCTATGAGATTATTGGCCGCCGCAGCCGGTTCGTGAAGATCGTCGGGCTTCGGGTGGACCTTGGCCAGATTGAGCGGATCTTCGCAGGCTTGGGCCTTTCCGCCGCGGTCGCGGGCACAGACGGCCATGTGATCGCCGCCGTCGAGTCCGATGACCTTTCCCTGATCGCCAAATCGGTCGCTCAGGACGTGGGTGTGCCGCGCGCAGCCATCCATCTTCACCCCGTGGCGGTCATCCCGCGACTGAGCAGCGGGAAGCCGGACTATCCCGCGATCCTCGCCCTGCACACGAAAAAAGAAGAAAGCGCAAAGGGCAGGGGCGGGGACCCGGAGGGGGCGTCGAACGATGTACGGAGCATTTTCGCGGACGTCCTCGAACGGGACGACATCCGTGAGACGGACACGTTTGTTGCATTAGGCGGCGATTCGCTGTCCTATGTTGCCGCATCGGTCCGGCTCGAGGGTGCGCTCGGAGGTCTTCCACACGATTGGCATCTGATGCCGCTGGGTGAGCTTGCACGGGCCCGCGGCGTGGATGCAGATCCTGATGCCGCAGGTCCAGTGGGGGCGGTGTTCCAAAAATGGCGGAGGCGGCTGCTCGCACCCATGGAGACCGGAATCGTGCTCCGCGCACTGGGCATCATCTTCATCATCTCTACCCATATCCGGTGGTTTTCGTGGGAAGGCATGGCGCACGTGCTAGTGGCCGTCGCTGGATTCAACTTTGCCCGGTTCCAGCTAAGCGGCCCGCCCCGTGTACGGTTGCGGCGGCAGTTGCGGACAGTCGCCCGGATCGTGGTGCCGAGCGTCGCGGTGATTGGCTTCGCGTTTGCCGTGACCGACACGTACAGCTGGGCAAATGTATTCCTGCTCAACTCCCTCCTCGGACCGGAAGGATGGACGGATTTCTCCCGTTTCTGGTTCGTGGAGGCGTTGGTGCACATCCTGCTCGGCGTGACTGTCCTCTTGGCGATACCCGCGGTCGGGCGCGCGGAACGCCGGTGGCCATGGGCCGTCCCGCTGGCTCTTTTTGGCGCGGACCTTCTGCTGCGTTTCCGCGTCGTCGACCTCCCGTACCCGGGTCAGGGTCCGGTGCTGTGGCTGTTTGCGCTTGGTTGGGCGGCGTCCGCGTCCCGAGCGCTGCCGAAGCGGACGATCGTGACCGTCCTTGCCGTGCTCACCATCCCCGGGGCGTTCGACGACGAATTCCGAAACCTGACTATCCTCGCCGGTGTCCTCATCCTGCTCTGGCTCCCTACAGTGCCCGTGCCCCGCGCTCTCCACTGGATCACCGGCCTCCTGGCCAGCGCCTCGCTCTACGCCTACGTGACGCACTGGCTCGTTTATCCACTTTTCGATCAAGACAGCAAGGGGCTGGCGGTCGCGGCCTCCCTTGCAGTTGGCATCGCCTACCGGGCGGCGGCGACCCGGGTCATGGGCGTCTCCGAGCGCTGGCTTCGGAAACGGCTGGCCACCCGCCGTCACCGAAGGCAAGCAGCCTCCCTGGAAGACCGGGACCGATCGCCGGCGGCATCGATGCGTGAATAGTCCCCGCGGTTCCGGGGATTTTTCACAGGCCGGTATGCGTGAATTCGTCAAGCGGACTTTCCGTAAGATCCGTTATCGGCGTTCGAAAACGGGCGGGGGAGTGGTCAAAAAGGGGCTGCTTCTGGCCTCAGGACCGGGTCGTTTCTTCGTCCCAAATGTCGGATCAGAACTGGTCAGCCAGGGCCCGGTCGTTGAGAACGAAGAGCTGAAGGTCCTGGCCACATCGCCGATCGCAGAATTGAAGCGCTGCGCTCAATCCACCCCGAACTTCTTTCGCATGGTTTGGAGTCTGTCCTCGAAGGTCACCAGATTCAGGTCCAGGATCATCACGTCTCCACTGAGCGCCTGGAAGCCGATATCGCTCCAGACGCTTCTAAGCTTGGCCTCGGCCCTCTTTCGTACTCGCCCCTGTGAATCGTCCATTGGGGCTGGGTATGTCGCCGCAAAGTCGGCACCTGGACTTAACGAGTCGATGACCTCGGCAGCAAACCAGCGCCCTATGCCTCTCCCGCGCCAACCTTTCGCCATATGAACTCGGTTGAGAATTAGGAAATCCTGCCTCCAAGTCCGCCGGGCCGGGCACCCGCGCCAACGTCGACTAATTCACCGAAACCACCGCCAAGGCCCTGGAAGTCGTCGGTGGTGCCAAGCGGGGCAAGGCCATCATCATCATCAACCCGGTCGAACCGCCCAAAATCATGCGCAACACCGTCTACTGCTCCATCCCCGCCGCAGCCGCCCAACCCGGCGGGTTGCAGGACAAAATCCGTGCCGCCATCGATGAGGCCGTCGTGAAGATCCAGGACTACGTCCCCGGCTACTCGCTGCGGGTTGAGCCCCAGTTCGACCCCGCCCGTGCCGACTGGGACGGCAACGGCCGCGTCGGGATCTGGATCCAGGTCAAGGGCGCCGCCGATTACCTGCCCGAATACGCCGGCAACCTGGACATCATCACCGCCGCCGCCACCCGCACCGCGGACCTGCTCGCCGAACGCATGGACGCAGCCCTTCCCGCCACCCCCGTAGGAGCCTAACCATGACCCCCACCTCGGACACCACAGCACAGAACCTCAGCATCCGCCTCACCGACACCACGCTGCGCGATGGCTCCCACGCCATGAGCCACCGGTTCACCGAAGACCACGTCCGCTCCGTCGTCCGGGCCCTCGACGACGCCAAGGTCGAAGTTATCGAAGTCACCCACGGCGACGGCCTCGGCGGGTCCTCGTTCAACTACGGCTTCTCGCTCACCCCGGAACTGGACCTGGTCCGCGCCGCCGTCGCCGAGGCCCGCAACGCGAAGATCGCCGTGCTCATGCTCCCGGGGCTGGGCACCATCCACGACCTGAACCAGGCCCACGAGGCCGGGGCATCGGTGGCCCGGATCGCGACGCACTGCACCGAGGCCGACGTCTCCATCCAGCACTTCGGCCACGCCCGCAAGCTCGGCATGGAAACCGTCGGGTTCCTGATGCTCTCGCACCGCGCCACCCCGGAAAAACTCGCGGAGCAGGCCCGGATCATGGTCGACGCCGGCTGCCAGTGCGTCTACGTCGTGGACTCCGCCGGCGCTTTGATCCTCGAAGACGTCTCCGACCGCGTCACGGCCTTGGTCGCCGAGCTCGGCACCGACGCCCAGATCGGGTTCCACGGCCACCAGAACCTCAGCTTCGGCGTCGCGAACTCCGTCTACGCCGCCCGCGCAGGCGCCAAGCAAATCGACGGGACCCTCCTGCCCCTCGGCGCCGGGGCCGGGAACTCACCCATCGAAGTCCTGGCCGCAGCGTTCGAACGCCTTGGCATCCAGACCGGCGTAGACGTTCACGGGGTCATGGCAGCCGCGGATGACATCGTCAAACCCATCATCACCCGCATGCCCATCATGGACCGCGCCTCCATCATGCAGGGCTACGCCGGAGTCTACTCCTCCTTCCTCATTCACGCCGAACGCGCCGCCGAACGCTACGGCGTCCCCGCCTGGCAGATCCTCGAGGAAATCGGCCGCGCCGGCTACGTCGGCGGACAGGAAGACATGATCGTCGACGTCGCCGTCCAACTCTCCTCCGGCGCGCGCGTCGCGTGACCAGCTAGTTGAAAATGCAGGGGGCGCGGCGCGTCCGGCGCCCCCTGCTTCCCGACGCAAGTGAGGCACCCATGAACTTCATCAGATTCGACGACTGGCGCAAACTGCGCGGAGCGGAGGTCGAGATCTGGCGCCACGGCGTTCTGCAACGAACCGGCGTCATCGAGGAAGCGACAGAAGATTCCGCCGTCGCATGGGTGGCAGCCGACTCAAATGAACCTCGCCGTCTCTTGGAGCGTGCCAGCGGATTCGAGCTAAGGATCTGCTTCGAACAAATTGTACTCAGGGCGGCGCCACCGACGCCCCTAAAGCAGCTCGGGCCCTAGAGATACCGACAGAGCAAGGAAAAACTTAACAACACCAGCCACCGTGCCGTTATTGAGCCCTGAATCATAACGAGAGTTCGCAAGGTTAGTGCATCCCGTACGCGGCGAAGGCCGTGTTAATCAGTTGCATCATCGGTGGCCTGCGCCCCCTTTGGCCACGGCCATGAAGTGCGTCGCGGTTCGGCCCCGGACGGCAGTGGTCCGGGCACAGGCTTGGATGCCGCGGGCCCCGCCGCCAACCCCGCCAAGCGTCCTGGGCGGCCTCTCACTTGATCGATGGTGGATCGCCGCCCAGTGGCACGGCGCCGGAGTTCCGTTGTCCTTGCGCCGCCACATTAGACGCCGCCTCCGGGGATTACCTGAACACCTGAACGCGCTTCATTCGACGAGAGACAGTGTAAAGGTGCTGTGCCAGCGGGTGAAGGTCAGGAGTACATCGGTGCCATATGTCGGAGAAAAGTACTCGACCACCCCTAGCTATCCCTCGTAGGAGGGTTCCGGTCGGTGGAACCGTCTCATCATGGGCACGAGCCACTCATTATTCTCCTGAGAGCGCCTTTCAGCGAGGAAAAAGGCACAACCGTATAGGGAGAGAAAATGTCAACTGTAAGTCTTGTCAGATCGGACAAGCGCGCCCACCAGAGTCGCGCTGCGTTCGCAGAACAACGCCATCAAAAAACTCACGAGCCTCGGCTACAACTTCACCATCACCCCGGCCACCGCCGCCTGACCCACCTCTACTTTCGTATTAGACGGCGGCGGCCGTGGCGGCCGCGGTGGCGCCGGCGAGCCGGAGCCAGGTGTCCACCACGGTGTCGGGGTTCAGCGAGACGGAATCCACGCCTTCCTCGACCAGCCATTCGGCGAAGTCCGGGTGGTCGCTGGGCCCCTGGCCGCAGATGCCCACGTACTTGCCGCGCGCCTTGCAGGCCTTGATTGCCATGCTCAGGAGCTTCTTGACGGCGGGGTTCCGCTCGTCGAAGCTGCCGGCGACGATGGCGGAATCCCGGTCCAGGCCCAGGGTCAGCTGGGTCATGTCGTTGGAGCCGATGGAGAAGCCGTCGAAGTAGTCCAGGAACTCGTCGGCCAGCAGCGCGTTGGACGGCAGCTCACACATCATGACGACCTCGAGGCCGTTCTCGCCGCGGCGCAGGCCGTTCTCCGCGAGCAGGCCGATGACGCCGCTGGCCTCGTCCAGGGTGCGCACAAACGGGATCATCAGCTTGACGTTGGTCAGGCCCATCTCGTTGCGGACGAAGGACAGTGCCTCGCACTCCAGATCGAAGCAGTCCCGGAAGGACGGCTCCAGGTACCGGGAGGCGCCGCGGAAACCGATCATCGGGTTCTCTTCGTGCGGCTCGTAGGCGGGTCCGCCAAGGAGGTTCGCGTATTCGTTGGACTTGAAGTCGGACATCCGGACGATCACCGGCTCGGGCGCGAACGCCGCGGCGATGGTCGCCACACCCTCCGCCAGTCGCTTGATGTAGTACTCACGCGGGTTGTCGTAGGCGGCGATCCGCTCGCGGATTTCGGCCTTGACCTCGTCCGGCTGGTCCTCCAGGTTCAGCAGCGCCTTGGGGTGGATGCCGATCTGGCGGTTGATGATGAATTCCAGCCGGGCCAGGCCCACACCGTGGTTGGGCAGCTGCGCGAAGGTGAAGGCCTGTTCGGGCGTGCCGACGTTCATCATGACCTTGACCGGGGCCTCGGGCAGCTGGGTGATTTCGGTTTCCTCGACGCTGAAGTCGATGATTCCCTCGTAGATGACGCCGGTTTCGCCGTCGGCGCAGGAGACGGTCACGTCGAGTCCGTCGGAGAGGACGTCCGTGGCGGACCCGGTGCCGACGACGGCGGGAATCCCCAGCTCGCGGGCGATGATGGCCGCGTGGCAGGTGCGTCCGCCGCGGTTGGTCACGATCGCGGAGGCGCGCTTCATGATCGGTTCCCAGTCCGGGTCGGTCATGTCCGCGACCAGGACGTCGCCGGTCTTGAAGGCGGCCATCTGGTCGATCGAGGTGAGGATGCGGACGCTGCCGGCGCCGATGCGCTGGCCGATCGCGCGGCCCTCGACGAGCACCTTGCTGGTGCCGTTCAGGCGGAAGCGGCTCAGGCTACCGGCGGCCCGGCGGGACTGTACGGTTTCGGGGCGCGCCTGCAGAATGTACAGGCCGCCGTCGATCCCGTCCTTGCCCCATTCGATGTCCATCGGGCGTCCGTAGTGGTTCTCGATGGCGACGGCGTGGCGGGCGAGCTGCTCGACGTCGTCGTCGGTAAGGCTGAAGCGGTTCCGCAGCGAGGCCTCCACCGGGACGAAGTCAATGGTGTGGCCGATTTCGCGGTTGGACGTGTAGGTCATCTGCAGCGCCTTCTCGCCCAGTCCGCGCTTGAGGATGGCGGGGCGGCCGGCCTGCAGGGCGGGCTTGTAGACGTAGAACTCGTCCGGGTTGACCGCGCCCTGGACTACGGCCTCGCCGAGGCCATAGGAGGAGGTGACGAAGACGGCGTCCTGGAACCCGGATTCGGTGTCCATCGTGAACATCACGCCGGAAGCGCCGACGTCGGAACGGACCATGCGCTGGACGCCCGCCGAGAGTGCGACCTCGGCGTGCTCGAACTTGTGGTGCACGCGGTAGGCGATGGCGCGGTCGTTGTAGAGCGACGCGAAGACATCCTTGATGGCCACGAGGATGTTCTCGATGCCGCGGACGTTGAGGAAGGTTTCCTGCTGGCCGGCGAAGGAGGCGTCGGGAAGATCTTCCGCCGTCGCGCTGGAGCGGACGGCCCAGGACAGGTCCTCGGAGCCGCCGTGCTTTTCCACCAGCTTCTGGTACGAGGCGCGGATCTGCGCCTCAAAGTCCGGCAGGAAGGGAGTCTCGCGCATCAGCTTGCGGATCTCCTGGCCCGCGGCGGCCAGCGCCGTCACGTCATCGGTGTCCAGACCGACCAGCCGGTCGGCAATTCGCTGGTCCAGGCCGGAGTCCGCCAGGAAGCTGCGGTAGGCGTCGGCGGTGGTGGCGAAGCCGTCCGGGACCTGGACGCCGGCGGAGGTCAGGTTCTGCACCATCTCGCCAAGGGAGGCGTTCTTACCGCCCACCCGGTCCAGATCCTTGAGGCCGAGTTCTGAGAACCACAGGATGTCTGTCGTCATGGTTGCTGCTCCTTTGCAGATGATGGCATGCGGTATGGCCGCCCCGCATGGGGCGCTCGCCGGTTGATGGGCGCAAGTTGTTTTCCACACTGACAGGTCTAGGCCAGTGTTTCCACCTGATGTGGTCCACGCAACATTTGTGAACCGCTGCCCTAGTGTTTGAGGTTCATCTTCTGGAGGATGGTCGCCGCCATTTCCTCCACCGAGACGCTGGCCGAATTCAGGTACGGGATCCCGTGCGAGACGTACAGCCGCTCGGCGCTGCGGAGCTCGAATCCGCACTGCCGCAGCGAGGCGTAGGGCGAGCCGCGGCGGCGTTCGGTGCGGACCTGGCTCAGCCGCAGCGGGTTGGTGGTGAGGCCGAAACACTTCGACACGAACGGCCGCAGCGGCTTGGGCAGTCCTTCCCGTTCGAAGTCCTCGTCCACCAGCGGGAAGTTGGCGGCGAAGATGCCGTGCTGCAGCGCCAGGTACATGGTGGTGGGCGTCTTGCCGCAGCGTGACGGGGCCACCAGGATGACCTGGGCCTTTTCGAGCGCGCGCAGGCTCTGTCCGTCGTCGTGTTCCATGGCATATTCGACGGCGGCCATCCGCGACTGGTAGCGGGCGGCGTTGCCCAGGCCGTGGGCCCGGCCGGGTTCCCCGCTGGCCTGTGTGCCCAGGGCGGACTCCAGCACCCCGACGTGGGTGCCGATGAGATCCACGATGATCCCCTTGCAGGTGCCGAGCGTCTGGCGGATGTCGCTGCTTACGGCCGTGGAAAAGACGATCGGCTGCAGGCCGGTGGCTGCCAGGTTGTCGATCACCTTCACCACGGCCCGGGCCTGGTCGACGGTGGTGATGAAGGGGACGGTGATGCGGTCAAAATCGTTCGCGGGGAACTGCGTCAGCAAGGTGTTGCCGAGCGTTTCTGCGGTGATGCCCGTACTGTCCGAAAGGAAGTAGACCGGGCGGGGAGCGTCATTGGTCATGATCGCATTGTGCACCAGTGCGGGCCGGCCTTCCTTCCGTGACGCACCTGGCGCGCGCCCGGGGTGGGCATGGGCCACGACCGGCGCGTGGCCCGTAGCTGCCGCGCGGCCAGGAGTAGGCTGTGTCCCACGTCACTAAAGGAGCCCGAATGAGCTATAAATACCGGACCGTCAAAGTCCGCGGCACGGACCTGGTCGGAACGATTGCGCGCCGGCACGGGGGTGCACCCGAAATCTACGAAACCTCGAAGGACCCGAGCACTTCGGTTGTTCCGGTGTTTTTTCCGGACACCGGAGAGATCCGGTTCTTCGACCGGTCTGTCCTGGAGGACGTGGTGGTCCCGGCCGGCTGAGGAGCGCCGTGCCGGCATAACCTGGCAGGTCCGGGTCGGACTAACCACAGGAAGACCGAATTTTCAAGTCAAATGGCGCCTATTGCCCGCCTGGGATTCGCCGTTTACTCTTGCGTTGGGATCTGGCCCGGGCATCTTTCTGGGGAGAGACCATTTCGGTGTTCCGATCGAGCCGGATTCCGCATCGGCTGGCTCCATGGTCTCAAAACGATGGAGCCAGCTGGCAGAATTTCCCGCTCCCCACGGGGCACTGCACCCAGACCCCGTTCGGACAAAGCAAAGGCCCCCGTCTCCCTTGATATGCAAAAGGGAACCTGGGGCCTTGCTGTTTCGCTGTGATGGCGGGATTCGCACCCCGCGCCCTGATGCGCGACTTCGCGCACTCTCAGGGCCCGAATTGGCTGGGCGTAGGGTGGAGTTCAGACGATAGGAGCACTTCATGAAGAAAATCCTCATGGTACTGACCAGCGTTTCCGAGATCGGCGATACCGGAGAGAAGACCGGCTACAACGTGGCCGAGGCTGCGCATCCCTGGAAGGTCTTCAAGGATTCCGGGCATTTCGTCGACTTTGCGTCCATCCAGGGCGGCCAGCCCCCGCGCGACGAGGTGGACTCATCCGATCCCATCCAGGTCGCCTTCACGGAGGACGAGACCACGCGCGCCGGCCTCTACAACACTGCCCGCGTCGACGTCGTTGATCCCGACCAGTACGATGCCGTGTTCCTCGTGGGTGGCCACGGCACCATGTGGGACTTCCCGGACAGCGAAGGCCTGCAGAATCTGGTGGCCAGCGTTTACAACGCCGGCGGCGTGGTGGGCGCTGTCTGCCACGGGCCGGCCGGACTGCTGAACGTCGAATTGGCCAACGGCTTTCGGCTGGTCGAGGGCCGGAAGGTGGCTGCTTTCACCAATGACGAGGAGGTTGCCGCCGGGAAGGACAAGGTCATCCCGTTCTTCTTGGCAGACCGGCTTGAGGAACAGGGCGCCACCCACGTCTCCGCTGATGTCTTTGAGGAGAAGGTCGTGGTTGACGAGCGGCTGGTGACCGGCCAGAACCCGGCCTCAGCCGCCGGCGTGGCCAAGGAGATGGAGAAGCTCCTGGCCGAGGTCATCCACCAGGAAAAGGCCGAGGAACAGCACGAGACTGAGGCTCTGCGCGCCGAGAAGGACGCCGAGAAGAACGCCAAGAAGGCTGCTGCGGCAGACGCCGAGCACTAGCACCCACACCGCACTAAAACTGGCGGCCGTCCCGACGGCGGGGTGGCCGCCAGCCTGCATTCGTGAGGCAACCAAACTGTCCAACTTCCAGGACCCGGCAGGCTAGTGCGGGACGCATTACGGAGCAAAGCAAAGACCCCTGCTTCCCTTGTGTTTATAAGGGAAGCAGGGGTCTTGCCGCTTGGCGGTGACGGTGGGATTTGAACCCACGTTGGCTTTCACCAAACAACATTTCGAGTGTTGCACCTTCGGCCGCTCGGACACGTCACCAACCTGTATAGGGTACCGGAGCAATGCGCCCAACCCCAAAACGGACTAGATTCGTCAGCAAGATGACTAACTTGGACAAGCAACCAGCACAGCACAGCACAGCCACCGCATATTGGACCGTCGGCCCCGAGAAGGGGGAACTCCGGCGCGAAGGCCTGCCTGTCCCCGGCCCGGGCGAGGCGCTGGTCCGCAGCCTCTACTCCGGCATCAGCAAGGGTACCGAGCTGGTGGTGCACAACGCCCGCGTCCCGGAATGCGTGGCCGAGGAAATGGCCGCCCCGAACCAGGAGGGCACCTTTCCTTCGCCAGTGAAGTTCGGCTACCTCTCTGTCGGCGTCGTCGAGGACGGCCCGGCCGACTGGCTGGGCAAGACAGTGTTTTGCCTGTACCCGCACCAGGACCGCTACGTCGTCCCGGTGGCGTCCCTCACCGTGGTTCCGGACGTCGTTCCCGCCCGCCGCGCCGTACTGACCGGCACCGTGGAGACCGCGATCAACGGCATCTGGGAGGCCGGGCCCCGGCTCGGCGACCGCGTCACCGTGATCGGCGCCGGTCTCGTCGGCGGCATGGTGGCCAAGCTCCTGAGTACCTTTCCGCTCGGACGGCTGCAGCTGGTCGACGTCGACCCGGCCAAGCGGGCCTTCGCCGAAACGCTCGGCGTCGAATTCAGCCACCCCGACGACGCCCTGCCGGACTGCGACCTCGTAATCCACTGCTCCGCCTCGGAGTCCGGTCTGGAGCGCGCCCTGCAACTCGCCGGAGACGACGGTGAGGTGATCGAAATGTCCTGGTACGCCGACCGGAAGGTGACCGTGCCGCTCGGGGAAGACTTCCACGCGCGCCGGCTGTCGATCCGGGCCAGCCAGGTCGGCGTGGTGGCCCGCTCGCGCCGGCACCGCCGCACCAACGCCGACCGGCTGCGGCTCGCCGTCTCCCTGTTGGGTGATCCCGGCTACGACGTGTTCCTCACCGGCTCGTCGGCGTTCGAGGATGTGCCCGACGTCGTCCAGCGGCTCTCCGACGGGACCCTTGAGGCGCTCTGTCACGTCATTGAATACCCTGTCCCTGACAACCCTGGCCGGAAAGCCCCCGCGACCGAACCAGCCCCTACAGAAGCCACGAGGTAAAGCCGTGTTCAGCCTGACCGTCCGCCGCAATTTCATGATCGCCCACAGCCTTCCGCGCCCCGCCTTCGGCCCGGCCCAGGGGATGCACGGAGCCACCTTCGTGACGGAGGTGACCTTCCGCCGCCGAACCCTGAACGAGGACTCGATCGTCCTGGACATCGGCGACGCCGGCGAGGTGCTGGATTCGATCCTCGAAGGCCTGAACTTCAAGAACCTCGACGAGCACCCGGACTTCGCGGGCCGGCTCAGCACCACCGAGGCGCTGGCCCAGTATGTCGCCGACGCCGTGGCCGCCAGAATCCGCCCCGGTGCTGACGGACGCGAACTGGCCGGGCTGGACGTCACGCTGCGCGAAACACCCGACGCCTGGGCCAGCTACTCGCTCGACTTTGAGGCCAGCTAGGACTCTGGTGCCAGCCGGGAACAGGGTGCAGCCGGACGGCCTCCGCGTCCGACTCGTGGTGCCCGGCAACGTGCGCCACAACTCGGGCGGCAACGTCTACAACGCAGCCCTCGCCCGTGAGCTTGCCCTCCTGGGAGTGGAGGTGGAGATTTGCCCGCTCGACGGCGACTGGCCGGTGGGCAGCGCGGAGGACAGGCAGCGGCTGGGCGCCCTTCTTTGCGGCGACGGCGCCGACGGCAATGCCGACGACTTTAGCGACGGCGACGATAAAAATGCCAGCAATGCCAACGGGGATTCCCACGACGGCCGCGGCACCCGCCCCCGCCGCACCGTCACCCTCGTTGACGGGCTGCTCGGCTGCGGGGCTCCGGAGCAACTCGCGGCCGCCGCGGCTATCGGACGTCCCGCCTGGATCCTGCTTCACATGCCGCTGGACGACTCCGGACAGGAGGAAACCAGCCTGGAACGCCGGGCCCTGCGGGCGGCCGCCGGGGTGATCTGTACCAGCGGCTCGGCTGCGGACCGGATCCGGGCCCGGCACGGGATGGACGGTCTGCGGGTCGCCCTGCCTGGCACCGACCCCGCCGCACTGGCCTCCGGGTCCGAGCCGCCGCATTTCCTTGCCCTGGCCGCCCTGCTGCCCAACAAGGACCAGCTGCTGCTGCTGGCGGCGCTGTCAGCCCTGCTGGATCTGCCGTGGACCGCTTCCCTGGTCGGTTCGGACACTGCGGATCCGGGTTACGCCGCCCTGGTCCGCGACCGGGCCAAGCGGCTGGGACTGCAGGACAGGCTCCGGATCCCGGGGGAGCTGCGCGGCGCGGCGCTTGAGGCGGAATGGGCAGCGGCCGACCTCAGTGTGCTCATCTCGCAAGCCGAGACTTTCGGGCTCGTGGTCACGGAGTCGATTGCGCGGGGCGTTCCCGTGATCGTCAGGGCAGGCACCGGCGCCGTCGAAGCGCTCGCTGCCGGCGCCCCGGAGCCGGCGCATCCTGCGCCGCCAGCGGCCACACCTCCCGCTCCGGCGTCTCCCGGAGCCACTCCGCCGGGGACCCCTGTCACCCTGCCGGGTACCGCCGTCGCCCTCGAGGAGGACCCGGCTCCGCTCGCCGAAGTACTGCGGCGCTGGCTGGACGATCCCGGGGTCCGCACCCGCTGGCGGGCCGCTGCGACAGACGCAAGGGGCCGTCTTACCGGCTGGGACGCCACCGCCCGGGCCGTGCTGGAAGCCCTGAACGGGTAATGCCCGGCGGTCCCGCCGCCGGCTGCCGCGCCGGAAATGCCTCCCGCAGAAGATTCCCCTGCCGGGCCGCCGGGTGGACAATGACCCCATGACGCCCCAGCCCCTGACCACGCAGACCCGGACCGTGAACACCCCGCCGGCCCGGACCCTCACCCCGGAGCGGCTCCGCGCCTGGGCCTGGCACAAACAGGGCCTGGACGGTTCACTGGCCGGCTGCACCTCGGAGCAGGTCTTGGCCCGGGCAGGCTGGGCGCGCTCCGTTGGCGGCGCCAACCCCTACCTCACGCTCTTCGCCCGCGCCGGCATCCGCCGCGACCAAGTGGACGCCGACGTGCTGGCGCACCGGATCCTGGAACTCCCGACGGCGCGCGGCTGCACCTACGTCCTCGGCCGCGACGACTTCGCCTGGGCGCTGCAGCTCGGTCGGGACTCCGCCGAAGCCACCTTCAAGGTGGTCGGCCGGCTGGGCGTGGACCGGGGCGAGATCACGTTGTTGGAGGAGCAGGTGCTGCACACCCTCGGCGAGGCCGGCGTCCCGCTGGACCCAAGGCAGCTCAAGGAGGAACTCGGCGACTCTGTGCGGAACCTCGGCGAGGAAGGCAAGAAGAAGGGCGCAACTACCACCCTTCCCACCGCCTTGGGCATCCTGCAGGCCCAAGGCCGGATCCGCAGGGTCCCGGTCAATGGGCGCCTGGACCTGCAGCGCTATGCCTACGAGCTCTGGAACCTGCCGCCGAGCCCGCTGGACGACGAGGAAACCCGCGCAGAGCTGATCCGCCGCTACCTGGGCTGGACTGGCGGCGCGACCTTCAAACAGTCCCAGTGGTTTACCGCCTTCACCGTGGCCCAGAGCAAAGCGGCGCTGGCTGCGGTCGGCGCGTTGGAGGTTGCCACCGCCGCCGGGGACATCCTGTGGATGCTGCCCGACGACGTCGAAGGGCTCGCCACGTTCCAGGAACCGGCGGATGAACAGATCCAACTGCTGGCCGGCACGGACTCACTCGCGCTGCTGCGGCGGAACGCCGCGGACCTGCTGGCCGACGAAGACCAGCACACCAAGGCCATCGGCTCGCTGGCGCTGCAGGCGGACCTCCCGGACCATCCCATCTTCGACCGGGGCCGGATTATCGGGCTGTGGCAGTACGATCCCGGCCAGGAACTGATCGTGCCCTGGGTTTTCCACGGCCCCACAGCCGCCGTGACCCGCCGGATCGCCGAAGTCGAGGCGTGGATCCGCGAGGACCTCGGAGACTTCCGCGCCTTCAGCCTCGACTCGCCCGCCACCCGGCAACAGCGGACCGACGCCCTGGCGGCGTCGGCAGCAGCGTCGGCAGCAGCCTCCGCGGCCGGCCGGTAGCACGGCCGGGACCGGAACTCGCGATGGCCAGGGTTCAGGAGCCACGGTGTCCGGCGAAGAAGTCCCGCAGCAGCTCCGCGCACTCGTGCTCGCGGATCCCGCCATACACTTCCACCCAGTGGTTGAGGCGGCGCTCGCGGAGGATGTCGAACACGGATCCGGCGGCGCCGGCCTTTTCGTCCCAGGCGCCGAACACGACCCGGGGGATCCGGGCCAGCACCACGGCCCCGGCGCACATGGCGCAGGGCTCCAGCGTCACCACCAGCGTGCAGTCCTCCAGACGCCAACCGTCACCGGCCATTCCGCCCTGCGCACTCCGTTCCTGCAGCCGGACGGCCGCCTCGCGGATGGCCACCATCTCAGCGTGCGCCGTCGGGTCCCCAAGTGCTTCGCGTTCGTTGCGTCCGCTGCCCAGCACGGTCCCGTCCGGACCGATAACGACGGCGCCGATCGGCACGTCGGCCGTGGCCAGCGCGGCACGGGCCTCGATGAGGGCAAGGCCCATCCATTCGGCATGGCGGGGCTCGGGGGAGGTCATGGCTCAATGATAGTTTCGATGCTAAGCAAGCTGTGCAGCCAAGCGGCCGGCACCAACATTCGGGAGAGATCGTGAACAACGGGACAGTGGGCTGGATAACGCACCGTTGGGGGAAATGGGTGGTGCCGTACGCGGCGCTGTGGGCCACGATGCTCATCGGCGGCGTGGTGGTGCTGGTCCTGGCACTGCTGAGCGCCGAGGTCTATGACAACGTCGTGGACGAGGCCGGCCTGGCCAACCTGGACAAGCCCACCCTGGGGTTCATGGAACAGCTCCGCAGCCCCGGCCTGGACGCGTTTATCACCGGGTTCACCAACATCGGGGGCGGGATTGGGATGCCCATCCTGGGCAGTCTCCTGACCGCGTGGCTGATCTGGACCAGCCGGACCTGGCGGCCGCTGATCCTGATCGGAGGCGCCGCCGCCGTCTCGGTGACCGCGACATCCGTGGGCAAGAAGCTGATCGGCCGGACCCGTCCCGACCACGCCGACGCCGTCCCGCCCTACGAAGACTCGCCGTCGTTCCCAAGCGGCCACACCCTCAACACCACGGTTGTCATCGCACTTGTCGTCTACCTCGCCTGTCTGCAGATTGAAGGCACCCTGGCCCGGGTCGGCCTGATCGCGGCGGGGGCGGCCTTCATCTTCGCCATGGGCATGAGCCGGGTCTACCTGGGCCACCACTGGATGACCGATGTGATCATCGGCTGGGTGCTCGGGCTGGCCTGGGTCGGAATCGTGATCATGGCCCACCGGCTCTTCCACGCCCTGCGGCACCGCGAGCACGCCGGACCCGCGCCGACTTTTGACAACTCGGCCCACCTGACAGACGGCGCCGCCGGCAGGAGTCATCAATAGGAAACGAACGACGTCGGCGCCCGCGGTCCCACGGGCGGCGCACCATCCGTTGGGTGATAGTTTTGACCCATGCGCACTCTCGTTGTGGACCACCCGCTGGTCGCCCATAAGCTCACCGTTCTGCGGGACAAGAACACCCCGTCGCCGGTTTTCCGCCAGCTCACCGAGGAACTCGTCACGCTCCTGGCGTACGAGGCAACCCGCGAAGTCCGCACCGAACCGGTGACCATCGAGACCCCGGTCAGCACCACCATCGGCACGGCGTTCACTAAGCCCACGCCATTGGTCGTCCCCATCCTGCGCGCCGGACTCGGCATGCTCGAGGGCATGACCAAGCTGGTCCCCACGGCCGAAGTCGGCTTCCTGGGGATGGCCCGCGATGAAGAGACGCTGGACATCATCACCTACGCGGAGCGCCTCCCCGAGGACCTCACCGACCGTCAGATTTTCGTCCTGGACCCCATGCTCGCCACCGGCGGTACGCTGCGCGAGGCCATCAAGTTCCTCTTCAAGCGCGGTGCCTCCGACGTCACCTGCATCTGCCTGCTCGCGGCCCCGGAGGGTCTGGCGAAGCTGGAGGAAGAGCTCGCCGACGCGAACGTGACGATTGTGCTCGCCTCGATCGATGAGAAGCTCAACGAAAAGTCCTACATCGTCCCGGGCCTGGGCGACGCCGGCGACCGCCTCTACGGCGTGGCCGGCTAAGCCACCCGCGCGCTGCGAAGCTGCCCGCGTGGGCGGATTCCATTGAGATTTTCCTATCCCGGAGAGACCCTCCGGGACTAGCCTGAGCCCCATGGACTGGAAACTTGAACTCGTCTTTGTCCCGGTGTCCGATGTGGACCGCGCCAAGGATTTCTACGTCAACAAGGTGGGCTTCCACGCCGACTACGACGAGCGGCCGATGGACGGCATCCGCTTCGTCCAGTTGACCCCGCCCGGCTCAGCCTGCTCGATCGCCATCGGCGAGGGCCTCAATGAGGCGCCGCCGGGTACCGCCCCCAGCCTGCAGCTGGTGGTCAGCGACATCGGGGCGGCCCATCAGCAGCTCAAGGACAATGGTGTGGAGGTCAGCGACATCGACGTCCAGGATTGGGGGCACTTCGTCTATTTCGCCGATCCCGACGGCAATAAGTGGGCAGTGCAGTATATTCCCAACCGCCCGGGCGGCTGATCAGCAGCGTTGTTTCGCAGCAACGCTGCTTAGTACCAGTTATTGGCGTAGTGGAAGTTCAGGGCGCCACACGGCGAGCCGTAGCGATCCTTCACGTACTGCAAACCCCAGTTGATCTGCGTGCGGTAGTTGGTCCGGTAGTCCGCGCCGGCGCTGGCCATCTTCTCGGCCGGCAGGGACTGGACCACGCCGTAGGCACCGCTGCTCGAGTTGGTCGCGGTCGTTTCCCAGTCCGACTCCTTGGTCCAGAGCTTCATCAGGCAGGGCATCTGGCCGGCGGCCCAGCCGTAGGACCCCAGCTGGCCGGCCGCGTAAGCCTGCGCGCCGGCAGGGTCATTGACGGCAACCGGGGCAGGTGCCGGTGCGGGCTCCGGAGCCGGAGCCGGAGCCGGAGCCGGAGCGGCTGCCGGTGCCGGGGCAGCGGCTGGCGCGGCTGCCGGGGCGGGCGCTTCGGCCGCCTTCGCCTCGGCTGCCGGGGCGGCGGTTCCGGTCGGGACTACGGCCTGGTTGTCGACCCGGACGCGTTCAAAATCGAGGTGCGTCAACGGATCCGCCGTCGCGGCTGGTTGCGTGAGATTGCCCGTGCTGGCGTTGCGGGCGCCGGTTTCAGCCGCCTGGCCTGCGGCGCCGGCCCCCACGAGTACCGCGCAGGCGGCCACTACAACCGCCGCGCGGCGGCCGGTGGAGCCGACGCGGCCGGCGATCCGGGCCAGGCCCGAAGCGGGCGTGGCTGGTTCGGCGCGGTGGCGCGTTGGCTTGGAGCGGGTGGTGTTCTCGGCGCCGTCAGGGCGCGATTGTGCGTTGAAGTCGGTCATGATCGCCTCTCAACGCCTGCGGAGTTAGCTGTCGGGTTCGGGTGAGGTCACCCGGCCGCACGGAATTTCACGTGTCGGCTTCACCCCAAGGGCGCAAGATGCAAATGCCCGGGAACTCTGGGTTCCCCGCCTCTGCCTGGTCCAGCGGAATCCGGGAGGCGGCAGAGCTTGGCGTGCGTCCGGATGTGCGGCCTTAGTGATGGCCGCACCTAAAAACCGTACAGGACTTGGCCGGCTAAGTCACATTTGCATAACGGAGGTCACGACGGCGGCGTGGCGTCTTGCGCTTCCAGCGGCCGGTTGGCCTCGGTCGTCAGGGGAGTTGCCGGCAGCCGCACGGTGAATTCAGTCCGCCCCGGGCGGGATGCGACGCTTACGGTCCCGCCATGGGCAGCAATGATTGACTGCACGATGGACAAGCCCAGCCCGCTGGTTCCTTCGGCGGATGCGCTGGTGACCGTGGCAGCGGCGCCGGAAGCAGCAGGCAGGCGCGGCGGGTGAAGGGGAGGGCGCGGAAGGGGCCGCCGCCCGTGCGCCGGCGACGCAGCAGGCACTGGATTCTTCCGGGAGGCGTCCGCGCGAGTGAAACGCGCGAACACGCGGTCCACAAATTCGGGAGCGATTCCGGGGCCGTTGTCTGTCACCGTCACGACGGCGCTCCCGTCCTGGGTGAGCTTCACGCCGGTCACGACCGTCGTGCCTGGCCCGGTGTGCTTCCGCGCGTTGGAGAGCAGGTTGGCCAGCACCTGGTGCAGCTGGGTCGCGTCGCCCCGGACCACCACGGGCTCCTCCGGGAGCTCCAGGTGCCAGATCCGGTCAGGGGCCATGACCTTCTCATCACTTACCGTCTCGATGGCCAGCTGGGTGAGGTCCACGTCGCTGAGCTTGAGCGGCTGGCCCTCATCCAGCCGCGCGAGCAGGAGCAGGTCCTCCACCAGGGTGGTCATCCGTTCGGACTGGCTTTGCACCCGGGCGAGGGACTTCTCGCCGTCGGGCGTGAAATGTTCGGTCATCCGCATCAGCTCGGTGTAGCCGCGGATGGCGGTCAAGGGTGTGCGCAGCTCATGCGAGGCGTCCGCCACGAACTGGCGGACTTTCATCTCGCTGTTCTGCCGTGCCTCCAGCGCGTTGGAGACGTTGTCCAGCATCAGGTTCAGGGCATGGCCGACGCTGCCCACCTCGGTTCCGGGATGCGCCGCGGACGCCGGAACCCGCATAGCCAGTCCCACCTCGCCTGCGTCGAGCGGCAGCCGGGACACCTGCGTCGCAACCTCGGACAGCTGGTCCAGTGGCTTCATGGTCCGGCGGATCAGTGCCGTGCCGGCCAGGCCGATCACGACCAGGCCGCCTGCTGAAACAAGCACCATGGTCCAGACCAGGGAGGCCAGCGTGTTTTGTTTTTCTGCGAGCGGCAGCCCGGTGACAATCACGTCGCCGTTTGGTGATTCGGCCGCAACCAGCCGGTAGGCTCCCGCGGAAAGGGTCCGGTCCACCGGCTCGCTGCGGGGGCTGAGTCCAAGGAGAACTTCGTCGTCTTCGTTGGTGAGGGACTTACGGGTGGCGTCCTCGCCCAGGAACCCTGCGCTGCGGACTGAATCTTCATCGATCCGCGCATTCAGCGTGCCGATTCCCTGGCCCCGCGCCTCAAGGGGATCTGTGCGGCCGCCGGCGCGGCCAGAATCGCGGGCACGATCCTCTGCCTGCTGCAACTGCTTGTCGAGCTGTCTGGTCAGGAAGAGGTCCATCGAGGCATAACTGACGACGCCGACAGCACCGCAGATCGCCACGAGCAGGGCCATGGCGACCAGGACCAGCCGGGTGCGCAGGTGCCAGGTGGAGGGGTTGCGCCAAGTGAACCCGGAGGGACGAATCTCGCCGAAGCGTTCGGGCACGAATCAGTCCGCCGGCTTCAGGACATAGCCAGCGCCGCGCACGGTGTGGATCATGGGCGGGTAGTTGGCATCCACCTTCTTGCGGAGGTAGGAGATGTAGAGCTCCACGATGTTTGCCTGCCCGCCGAAGTCGTAGTCCCAGACCCGGTCCAGGATTTGGGCCTTGCTGACAACGCGTTTCGGGTTCTCCATGAGGTAGCGCAGCAGCTCGAACTGGGTGGCTGTAAGGTGGAGTTCCTCGCCGGCGCGCCGGACTTCCCTGGTGTCGATGTTCAGGATCAGATCCCCGACGACGAGTTCGGCGGTATCCATTGCAGCCACGCCGGAGCGCTGGACGAGCCGGTGCAGCCGCAGCAGCACTTCCTCCATGCTGAACGGCTTGGTGACGTAGTCGTCCCCGCCGGCTGCCAGGCCGGTGATCCGGTCCTGGACGGCGTCTTTGGCTGTCAGGAACAACGCCGGCACCTCCGGCGCGAAGGCGCGGATCCTGCCCAGCAGCTCTACGCCGTCGAACCCCGGGAGCATCACATCGAGCACTAACACATCGGGACGGAAGTCCTTCGCCAGCTTCACTGCTTCGGGGCCGTCGGCGGCGACGGCCACGGACCAGCCCGCCATTCGCAGGCCCATGCTCATCAGCTCGGAAAGACTCGGTTCATCGTCCACGACCAGGGCACGGATGGGGGACCCGTCCGGATGGGTGAGCTGGGGAAGATTGTTCGTCATGGAGTGCGAAGTGGCCATGGGACAACTCTCCGATCTGCCGGTTAGGCGCGGCTTTGGGAATCCTGTGCGGCACCTGTGAATCCCAGCCTAACGAGCTGGACGGCCCTGGGAGCCCCTGCACGGGCACTTTCCGCGGCTGCGGAGTGACCACTCTGTGGGACGGTGGACATCCGTTGATAAGTAGGCGAACGGTTTTACGGTTTCCGGATACAGTGAATGATTCAGGGCCGGTGGGGCATCTGCGCGAAGCTTCTTCGGGCAGATGACCCACGGGACCTTTTTTGTTCGAATCCAAGGTTTTTCCAGCGCCCGGTCAGAATTGTGATCTGCGCTACTATTCCCCGTTTAGTCTCACATCGTGGACTTATGAATGCTTTGTTACTTGCAAGTTTTCATTGTTACGTTGCACACTTCAATTGTGAACAAGAACATAACAGCTCCTGCAGCCGCAGTTTTTTGGATCAGCGCACCCGCTGATACCGAGAATCGCTGTTGTCGAATGCACGCCTAACTTTTACACCCCAAAGGTTTCTAGGCATTCGCCCCCAGCCCAGCGTCGGGCGCCCCTCCCCAAGTTTCATTGCGGGGAAAAGTAGCATTCGAGCCGCGATGACGGCCATTCACATTGAGGTAAGCAATCCATGTCAGTTGCATCCGGATACGTCCACATCTCCGTCCGTAACGCCAGCAAGGCCGGCCAGGCCTCCGGTATCCGCCAGGGCTTCGGCGGCCGCGCTTCCTTCGCCCCCTCCGGCTCCGGCAACACCTTCCCCGCCCCCGGCTATGCCCCGCAGGGCTACAACCCCAACTCCTATGGACAGCTCCGGGCCGTTCCGCCGGCCACGGCCCCGACTCCCGTGATTACGCCGGGCAGCGCCGCCGCCCCCGTCCGTCCGGTCCCGGCCGACAATGTGGCCCGCGGTTTCGTGCTCTACATGGGCATCGACGAGGAAACCGCGGCGGCCGCCGGGACCTCCATTGCCAAGCTGGCCCAGGAAATCCGGGCCTACGCCCAGTCCCTGGTCTCCGGCGCCGAAAGCTACGCGGCCGTCGCTGTTGCCCCGGCCAGCGCCCCCGGCTCCGCGCTCGACGTCGTCCGTTCCACCTTCGGTGACCCCACGGTGGGGGCCCGCCAGCGCGCCGAGACCTCCCGCCAGCAGCAGCCCCAGGATTCGCGTCCGTCCGGCGTCCTGATTGACCTTGCCCGCCGCGAAGTGGCGCTCGACGGCGAATCCCTGAACCTCACGTTCAAGGAGTTTGAACTCCTCAACTACCTCGTGGAGAACGGCACCCGCACCGTGGGCCGCGACGAGCTGCTTGAGGGCCTGTGGCGGAACGCCGAAGAGGTGCCCAACGAGCGCACCATCGACGTCCACATCCGCCGTCTGCGCTCCAAGCTTGGCCGCCTCGCCAATACTGTTCGCACGGTCCGCGGCCAGGGCTACCGCTTCTACGAGCACCCCGAAGTTGTTGTCTGGGCCGCTCCGGAATACTCGATCTAGCTTCCAGCCCGCGCAAGCGTCCGTTCCTTGACTGGGGCGGGCGCTTTTGCATTGACCGTTGCGCTTCACGCGCCGCGGGCGGCACTTTGCCGTGCCCTGGCGTTCGCTGGCTCCCTTGACCTCGCAAGCTCGGACAAGGAATCCGGCCAGCTCTCGTCCTCCCTCGTTCCTCAGTCTGCGATGCGGCACTACGCAAAACGCCACGCTGCGCTTACTTCCTCCTGAGAACGCACCTTCCTCCCGTTCCGGGGTGGAGGCTTTCGGCGGGGCAGGCTGATGGACGTTGGGCTTCGCGGCTCTTGGGCGGCGCTTGGACCCTGTTGTGTTTCCTTCCTTCGGCGTAGTCTCGGACCCGTTGAGACGACTACTGAGAGGAAGATATGTCTGTTGCACGCATTACTACCCTGAGTTCGAACTCCAAGACCTCGTTCGATGCCGCCATCAAGGAGGGCGTCGATCGGGCCAACAAGACCCTGCGCAATGTAACGGGTGCCTGGGTGAAGGAGCAGAAGGTTGAGATCAGCGACGGCGCCGTCGTTGCCTGGCACGTTGTGCTGGAAGTGACCTTCGTACTGGACGACTGAGCCGCCGTTGGTGCGACGCGCGCCCGGGGATCAGCCGCCGCACTAGGATTGGTCCATGAGCGCGCATCACATCAAACGGCTGGTGATCATGCGCCATGCCAAGGCGGACTGGCCGGGCGGCGTCGCCGATCACGACCGGCCGCTTGAAGAGCGCGGCCACCGCGACGCCCCGCAGGCCGGAAAATGGCTGCTGAAGCACGGCGTGGTCCCCGATTTCATCCTCTGCTCCAGCGCCCTGCGCACCCGTCAGACCTGCACCTGGGTCTGCAGCGAACTGGGCGACAAAGCCCCGACGCCGAAGCTCGAGGACGGACTCTACGCCGCCTCGGCGTCGCGGATGCTGACGGTCATCAACCACGTTCCGGACACCGTGACCACCCTCATGGTGATCTCGCATATGCCCGGCGTGCAGGATCTTGCCATGCACCTTGCCTCCCGCGATTCCAACCACGATGCCTACATGGACGCCGCCACGCGCTACCCCACGAGCGCCCTGACGGTGATGGAGACGGAGAAGCCCTGGGCCGAACTGGACGGCCAGGACGCCAGGCTCACGCACTTCAAGGTTCCCCGGGCCAAATAACGCCGGCGCCGGGCGGGCTGCCTGATTCCCGAATGATGGTCACGCAGGCATTTCTGCGGTTTACTGATCCTGTTTACTCGTAACTTACGGGGATCGAGAGAAAAGGCGGAATCATCGTGGATTCGGGACTGCTCATATGGATCATTGTCGGCATCATCGTTGTGCTTGCCATCATCGCCGTGGCAACCAGGCTCAGCCGCAAGCGCAAAGTGGAAGCGGACCGCAACCGGGCTGTCGAAATGCGCGAAAAGGCCCGGACCGATGAGATCGGGGCGAGGGAACGCGAGGCGCAGGCCGCAAAGGCAGAGGCCGACGCAAAACAGGCAGAAGTCGAGGCCGAGAGGCTTCGGGAGGAAGCCCGCGACCGCCAGCGGGAAGCTGGGCAGGTCCGCGCCGGAGCGCAGGAACAGCTGAGGAAAGCGGACGAAGTGGACCCGGACGTCGTCACCACGGAACGCGACGGCCAAGTCCGGGACCGGCGGTCCGATGCCGACGCCGGCAATGACGAGCTGCGCCGCGACCGGCGGTCCGATGTAGACACCGGAGATGACGAGCTGCGCCGCGACCGCAGCGCCCGAAACCCCGCCGACGCAGACCGCACCCCCGACCCGGACGGCAGCCAGACGCCCAACAGGCAGGTCCCGCCGGAGCCGGTCCGCGGCGACGTGCCCCGCACCGAAAATCCACGCACTGACAATCCCCACACCGACAATCCCCGCAACCTCTGATCCCTCACCTGCCGGCTAACCTCCGGTCCGCCGGGTCCGGACGGTTCCGGCCGCGGATGACGCCGGAACCGGGCATAGTGGCAGGGTGAACCCACGCCATTCCGCCCTGGCCCTGCTCGTCGCCGTACTCTGGGGCGTCAACTTCGTCGCGATCGACCTCGGCCTGCACCCGGACGGGGCGGAGATGCCGCCGCTGCTGTTTGTGGCCATGCGGTTCATCCTGGTGGTCGTGCCGTGCATCTTCTTCATCCGGAAACCGGACGTGAGCTGGAAGGCGATAGTCGGCGTCGGGCTGCTGATGAGCGCAGGACAGTTCGGCCTGCTGTATCTGGCGATGGCCCTGGGCATGCCCGCGGGCCTGGCGTCCCTGGTGTTGCAGGCGCAGGTGCTGTTGACGGTGCTTCTGGCGGCAGGCTTTCTCGGCGAGCGGCCGAGCCGACGGCAACTCGCCGGGGTTGTACTGGGAGTCGCCGGACTCGTTGTTGTGGCGGTCGGCCGCAGCCTTGTCGCCCCGGTGCTGCCGCTTCTGATTGTGCTGGCCGCGGCACTGTCCTGGGCCGCTGGCAACATCGTCGCCCGGAAAGCGAAGGCAGCGTCCGGGCTGGGGCTGGTGGTGTGGTCCGGGGCTGTGGTGCCACTGCCCCTGCTGGGTCTCTCGCTGCTGCTCGACGGGCCGCCGGCGGTGGCGCAGGCACTGGTGGAAGTCCAGCCCGTCACGCTGTTGAGTGCCCTCTATACGGCCGTGTTCGGTTCGCTTGTCGGCTACGGCATCTGGAACCGCCTGCTGGGGCTGTACCCTTCCTCGGCCGTGGTGCCGTTTACCCTGCTGGTTCCGGTGGTCGGGATGACGGCGGCGTGGCTCGTCCTGGCCGAGGTGCCCACTCCGGCCGAGGTGACGGGCGGACTCCTGCTGCTCGCCGGGGTGGCGACCGCGGTGCTGCGGCCCTGGAATTTTCGCCGGCGCGACACTCAGCGGCGGAGCTTGCCGCCGTCAGCGCCGCCGCGGGGACTGCGCCCGCATGGTCAGCGCCCGCATGTTCAGCGGCGCGAGGAGGACCGCGCGGCGGGGCGTGCCGGGGACTTGGCCGGTGACTTGGCAGCGGACCCCGTGGCGCCCGAAGCTGGCCGCTTGAGCCCCGAGGAAGCGGCCCGCGGGGCGGGAACGCGGGCTGATTGAGATTTGGCCGGCTGAGATTTAGCCGGCTGAGTCGAAGCCGGCCTGCCCGTTGCGGACCTCGGTGCCGGGCGTGCGGCGGCGGCGGTACGGGACGGTGCGCGGCGGGTGTCCGCCGCCGTCCGGGGCCGCTGGACCCTCGCGGCCGCAGGACGCCGCCGCGCAGCGCTGCCGGCAGTCCGCGGACGCCTGCCCCTGCCCGGCAGGACGGTTCCGGCCACCAGCAGCAGCAGGGTGGCCGCACCGGATGCGGCGGCGAGGTAGAAGAACAGGTCCGGATGGTCGGCATCCACCGGGGCCGACAGCGCGTCCGGATCCGCATTGAAAGCCAAACCCCACTGCCGCAGGAAGGCGATGCTGAAGGCAATGAACAGGATGCTCCCGATCCCGCTGGCGGCCAGGGTCCGGTGCCGCCGGCGGATCACCACCTCGGCGACGCAGGCTACGTAGGCAGCGGCGGATGCCCCCAGGAACCAGAGGAACACCGTTCCGTGCAGGGTGATACCGGTCAGCGCCAACAGCGCGAGGGCGGCGAGAAACGCACCGATGGCAATCCTGCCGCTGTTACCCATGTGGCCCATGTGAATAATCATCCCCGAGCGGGCGCTACTTCACGACGAAGCCGCGCATGGACGCCATAATCGCCGTCACACTTTGCTCACGGGTCCGCTCCGGATTGTAGGTCTGCCGGTCCAGGCCCACCACAAAGCAGGCGCCGAAGATCGCGGTCTCCAGGCTGCCCCGGGACACCGCCGGATCCACCGGGTAGACGGCGGCCACCGCATCGATCGCGGCGCGGACCACGGTGAGCAGGCGGCCGCGGAGCTCCGTGAAGGTGTCCTGCCACTCACTGGGGGTCCGCCAGTTTTCGCTGACCCACAGCCGGGCAAAGGAGGGGTATTCGTCCATGAAGTCGATGGCCTGGCCGATCATCCCGTCCATCGCCGTGAGCGGGTCCGCTGAATCGTCCCTGACGCTCAGCAGTCGAGCCAGCAGGATATCCACCCCGTGGCGCAGCAGCTGGGCGATCAGGTCCGATTTGCTGCCGAAGTTGTAGTACACGGTCCCCTTGGACACCCCGGCGGCCGCGGCGATCTCATCGACCGTCACCCCCGCCACGCCGCGTTCGCCAATCAGCTCCATCGAGGCCTCGAAAAGCTTCTGCTTGGTCGCGTTGGTCCTGGCCGGCCGGAGCTTCCTGGCCGCGCCTGCCGGGGTCCCCGCGTCGGCGGGAACCTCCGTGCTGCTGTCCGTGCGGCTGGTCATACGGCGATCTCCGGTTTCAGGGTCTTCAGGGTCCAGTATTTGTGCTTCCGGACGGCAAGGGTGGACATGGCCGTCCCCAGCAAAGTGTAGCCAAGCAGCCCCAGCATCGTGGGCAGGATGACAGCGAGGTCCGCGCCGTAAATCAGGTGCCGCATGCCGTTGACCACGTATCCCATCGGCAGGAGTTGGTGCACGACGTGGAGCGGTTGGGGCGTTGTCTGCCAGGGGAAGGTGCCGCCCGAGGAGACCAGCTGCAGGACCAGCAGGATCAGCACCACCAGCTTGCCGGGGGACCCCAGCAACGCAACGATGCCTTGGATGATCGCGCTGAATGCCATCGCGGCGGCCAGCATCAGGAACCACATCAGCCAGGGATGGGCGGGATCCAGGCCCAGCCCGACGTCGACCACCAGGGTCAGCAGGCTGGCCTGCACCGCAGAGACTGCCAGGAACGGCAGCCAGCCGCCGACGGCGATTTTCCACGCCGGAGCGTTCGACGCCAGCGCCCGCTGGGTCACAGGCCGCATCGCCTGGATCAGCATGAAGACGCCGATCCACAGGGCCAGGGTGAGGAAGAACGGTGCCAGGCCCGCGCCGTAGGAGCCCGCCTTGGCCTGCGAGACATTGCTGACGGCGACCGGATCCGCCATTACCTTGGCGAGGCTGTCCTTCTGGCTGTCGTCGGGGTTGGGGACCTGGCCGGCGCCCTTGGTGAGTTCCGCTGCGAGCGTTCCGGCGCCGTCGGCTGCCGTGGCCGCGCCGCCTTCGAGCCGGGCAGCGCCGTCGTCAAGGTGTTGCGCGCCGGCTGCCAGTTGTGCGGCGCCGTCCAGGGCGCTCTGCTGCCCGGCGGCGAGGGTGGCGGCGCCGCCGGCCAGCTGGTCCGCGCCGGTGGACGCCTGGGCGATGGCGCCGCTGAGCGTGGGTGTGGCTCCCGCCAGCCGGGCTGCGCCGGCGCTGACGGCGGCGGACCCGTCCGCCAGTTGCTGGACCTGTCCCGCCGCGGCCATGAGGGAGGCGCCCGGACGGGCGGAGACCGGCGCGACAGGGTGGGCGTCGAAGTCCGCCAGGATGGCCTCCGCCTGGGCCGGGGTGATGGTTCCGGCGGCGACGAGCCGGCTGGTGGACGCAGCCACCCGGCTGTGCTCTGCCTGGGCGGCGGCCTGGGCGGATGCCTGTTCGGCGGCGGCCTGCTGGCCGGCCAGGGCCTTGAACTGGGTGTTGAGCGCGGCGTTGCCGGCCGCCACCTGCGCCGCGCCGTCCGCAAGCGTCCGGGTATCGGCGGGCAGGGTGGCGGTTTTGTCCTTGAGCTTCGCCAGGCCGCCGTTAAGCTCGGCGGCCCCGGTACTGAGCGCGTTGGCACCGTCCCGGAGTTTGAGCTGGCCGTTGGAGAGTTCGGCGGCGCCGTTCTTCAGGTCGGCCGTGCCCTGCTTGAGGGTGACGCTCCCGTCGTGCAGGCTGGTGACGCCGTCGGCAAGCTGCGCGGCTCCGGCGGAAGCCTGGAGCATCTGGGTGTGGATGGTGCCAAACCCGGTGAGGAGCTGGTTGGCGGTTTCCTCGCCGACTTCTGTGGCCACCGTGGTGTGCACAGCCGTCGTGAGTTTGTCCACGATGGTGCTCAGCAGGTAGTTGTTCGCGTCGTTGGTGGTCACGTTGAGCATGGCCTGGTTGGCGGCGTCGAAGCTGCCGGGGGACACGAGGTTCGCCGAGAAGTCCTTCGGGATTTTCAGGGCGAAAGCGTATTTGCCCGTGCTGACGCCCTGGTCCGCTTCCGCCGTCCCGGTCACCGTCTGCCAGTTGAAGACATGGCCGTCCACGAGGCTGTCGGCGACCTTCCGGCCGGCCTCGAGCCGGGTACCGTCGGCGGAGGTGGCGCCGGCGTCCTCCACCACGAGGGCGGCGTCGATCTGGTTCAGGTTTCCGTAGGGATCCCAGTTGGCGTAGAGGTAGACGGCGCCGTAGAGCAGGGGCACCAGTGCCAGCGCCAGAATGGTCAGCTTGGGCAGCAGGCCGCCGGTCATACGCTTGAGTTCGGAACGGGCCAGCCGTAGAACAGTCACTGTGCGTCCTCAGGTTCGAGTGCGGTTTCGAGATGGGCGGAGGCGTCCTGCAGTTCGGCGCGGGGCCTTCCGGGGGCGGGTGCACTTGCGTTCCCGATCGCGGCGGTCGGGCCGGTCCAGCTCGCCGGGACGCTCATGACGACGGCGACGACGGCGAGCGGACGCCCGGCGTCGTGCGCCAACTGCTCGAGCCTCGGCAGCCAGTCGCCCGGATCGCCGTGGCGGTCGGGGGAGTCCAGCACAAGCAGGTCCGTGTGGGGGTTCGCCAGGGCGAGCGCGGTGAGCAGCTCAATCCGGCGGGAGGCCGGGAGCTGCTCGGTCCACAGCCCGGCGATGTCCTCAAAGCGGTTGACCTTGAGCCAGGGCTTGCTGAGCAGCGGCCCCCGGTAGCGGCGCGGGACCAGGGCCAGGTCTTCGGTGACGAGGTCGCGGACGCTGAGGTGCTGCTCCGGTTCGTTCACCCCGGGGGAGTCCACGACGGCGCTCGCCTGCCGCAGGGTCCTGATCCGGGCGCTCCCGTCCCACTCTGTGCCGTCCCAGGCAAAATGCCCGGCAGAGGGCTTGAGGCGCCCGCTCAGGGCCAGGGCCAGGGCGGTGCGCTGGTCCGGGCGTGTGCCGGAGACCAGCAGAAGCTCGCCGCGCCGGACCTGAAGGGAGGTGGCCGGCAGCAACTCGTCCCGTCTGCCGTTCACGGAGAGTTGTTGGACGCGGAGCAAGGAAAGCCTTTCGCAGAAGAATGTCTACAAAAAGCCTAACCGAACTGACCGGTCAGTTCAAATAGATTGGGCGATTGTGATCAAGCAGATGGCCGGTCCCGTCCGCGGCCGATTCCGCCGAGGTGAGAGTTGGTGCCGATGTTCGTCCGCGGCATGGGCGCGAAGTGACACCCCGGCAGGTCAGAGCCCGTACTCCTCGAGCAGGCGGAGCCAGACCTCGCTGATCGTGGGGTAGGACGGCACGGCGTGCCAGAGCCGGTCCAGGGTTACTTCCCCGACGATCGCGATGGTGGCGGCATGCAGCAGCTCGGCCACGTCGGGACCGGCGAAAGTGGCGCCCAGCAGCACCCGTCGGTCCTCGTCGACCACGAGCTGGGCCCAGCCCTCGTACCGTTCGGCGTGCAGCGAGGATCCGGCCACCTGGATGGGCAGTTCCACCGAAGACGCCCGGAGTCCGTCGCGTTCGGCCTGCTGAACCGTCCGGCCGACATTGGCCAGTTCCGGATCGGTGAACACGACATTGGGTATGGCATGGTCGTTGGCGGTCCGGGCGTAGCGGCTCCAAGGGGCGGGGTTGCCGCTCAGGTCGCCCGTGGCCCGCGCGGCTATGGCGTCACCGGTGGTCCGCGCCTCGTACTTGCCCTGATGGGTCAGCATGACCTTGCCGGCTGCGTCGCCGGCGGCGTACAGCCACGGCTCATCGTCGTTCCCGGGGCCGCCCAGGACCAGGCCCGTGGAGTCGGTGCTGAGCCGGATTTCCTTCCCGTCCGCGGCGGCGAGTCCGACGTTTTCCAGCCCGATTCCTTCAAGGGCGGGATGCCGGCCGGTGGTAACCAGGAGCCTGTCCGCCGTTACGGTGCCGCCGTCCGCCAGATCGATGGTGAGGGAACCGTCGTCGTTCTCCCGGACGCGCTTGGTTCCGGTGTGGAGCCGGAGGCCGACGCCGTCCGCGCGCAGCCCGGCGGCGACCAGCGCGGCTGCCTCCTCCGGGAAGGCGCCCAGCAGGGCGCCCCGGGCCACCAGGGTGACCGAAGTGCCGAGCCGGGCGAACGCCTGGGCGAGTTCGGTGCCGGCCACGCCGCCGCCCAGAACCGCCAGCCGGTCGGGGATTTCGTGCGCGGACGTCGCTTCCCTCGTGGTCCAGTAGTCCACGTCCGCCAGCCCTTCGATGGGCGGGGCGGTCGGGGAGGACCCGGTGGCCACCACGACGGCGTGCCGCGCCGTGAGCGCGTAGCTGTTGCCGTCCAGTCCCGCGACTTCGACCTTGCGGGCGCCGGTGATCCACCCGTGGCCGCGGATCAGCGCGATTCCGGTGTCCTCGACCCACTTCACCTGGCTGTCGTCCTGCCAGTTGGAGGTGAAATAATCGCGGCGTTTGAGCACCGCGGCCGCGTCCAGGGTCCGCGTGACGGCTTCCGCGGCGCCGGGCACGGACTGTGCGCCGTGGAGCGCGGTGCCCGGGCGCAGCAGCGCTTTGGAGGGCATGCAGGCCCAGTAGGAGCACTCACCGCCGACCAGCTCCGCCTCGATCAGGACCGCGGTCAGCCCGCCCCGCACCGCACGGTCTGCCACATTCTCGCCCACGGCGCCCGCGCCGATCACAATGACATCGAATTCGCGTTCAAGCTGTGCCGTCATGGCAGAATCCTACGCCCGGGCCGCTCCCGCTGACCCGCGGTGGCAACCCCGCATCGGGGGATCCTCGATGCTGTCTCGACCCGGGACAAAGCGCTCGCGGCCCGAACGGCTGAGCGGCCACTTCGACGGCATCGGGCATCGGGCACCGGGCACCGGGTCGGCCAGGCCGTCGTAACGGTGGGCCGCCGCCGTCGGGTCCTTAAACAAAAGATCCGCACCGGCGGACCGGTGCGGATCTTCTTCTCTGTGCGCCCAAAGGGATTCGAACCCCTGACCTTCTGTTCCGTAGACAGACGCTCTATCCAGCTGAGCTATGGGCGCATTCTCGGTTCTTGGAGTTTCTCACTCCCCGAACCTCGAATTACTTTACGCGAGGTGGGGCTGTAGATACAAATCGAAACGGGTGTAATCTAGCTGACTAGACCGGTCTACGTGACCTTAGTCACAAAATGGGATATCTCCGGTCGGCGGATTCCTTGTGTTTCCGCGGTTTTTGATTTCGGGGCCACCGGACATCACCCATCTGGCGCCGATTTTGGGGGGTGATCTAGCCCTACATTTAGGGAACACGACTGAACCCGAGGAAGGGAACCGTAATGGGAGATTTGGCGCGACTGCCGTTGCTTGAAAAAGCACCCACCACACATGCCGGCCTGCTGGCATGGGTCGAAGAGGTAGCTGAACTGACCCAGCCGGACCGGATCCACTGGGTAGACGGCACTGAGGAAGAGAACACCCGGCTCACGGACGAGCTCGTCGCCGCGGGCACGCTGACCCGCCTGAACGAGAAGCTGTTCCCCAAGTCCTTCGCGGCCTTCTCCGACCCGGCCGACGTGGCACGCGTGGAAGAGCAGACGTTCATCTGCTCCGAAAACGAACGCGATGCAGGCTTCACCAACAACTGGATGGCACCGGTGGAGATGAAGCAGAAGCTCCGCGGGCTCTTCAGCGGCTCCATGCGCGGCCGCACGCTGTACGTCATCCCGTTCGTCATGGGCCACCTGGACGCCGAGGATCCCAAATTTGGCGTGGAGATCACTGACAGCGCCTATGTTGTCGCCTCCATGCGCATCATGGCCACCATCGGCACCGAGGTCCTGGACAAGATCACCGCCACGAACGCGTTCTTCGTTCCGGCGCTGCACTCGCTGGGCGCACCCCTGGCCGCCGGCCAGGCCGACGTCGCGTGGCCCTGCAACCCGGACAAGTGGATCGTGCACTTCCCCGAAGAGCGCTCCATCTGGTCCTTCGGCTCCGGTTACGGCGGCAACGCCCTGCTGGGCAAGAAGTGCTATGCCCTGCGCATCGCCTCGGTGATGGCCCGGGACGAAGGCTGGCTTGCGGAGCACATGCTCATCCTCAAGCTGACCTCGCCGGAAAAGAAGAACTACTACATTTCGGCGGCGTTCCCGTCGGCCTGCGGCAAGACCAACCTCGCTCTGCTGGATCCGGCCATCGAGGGCTGGGAAGTTGAAACCCTCGGTGACGACATCACTTGGATGCGGATTGGCAAGGAAGGCGAACTGCGCGCCACCAACCCGGAGGCCGGCCTGTTTGGCGTCGCCCCGGGCACCGGCTGGGGCACCAACCCGAACGCCATGCGCGCCATCGCCAAGGGCCACAGCATCTTCACCAACGTGGCCCTCACGGACGACGGCGGCGTGTGGTGGGAGGGCATGACCGACGAAACGCCCGCGCATCTCACCGACTGGCAGGGCAACTCGTGGACGCCTGATTCGGACAAGCCGGCCGCCCACCCGAACTCGCGCTTCTGCACGCCGATTTCGCAGGTCGACATGCTGGCCGAGGAATACTTCAGCCCCGAGGGTGTGGAGCTCTCCGCGATCCTCTTCGGCGGCCGCCGCAAGACCACGGTTCCGCTCGTCACCCAGGCCCGCAGCTGGACCAACGGTATCTTCATGGGCTCCACGCTTTCCTCCGAGACCACGGCTGCGGCCGCGGGCCAGGTGGGCGTTCTCCGGCGCGACCCGATGGCCATGCTGCCGTTCATCGGCTACGACGCCGGGGACTACCTGAAGCACTGGATCAGCGTCTCCGGCAAGGCCAATCCGGAACGTCTGCCGCACATCTTCCTGGTGAACTGGTTCCGGCGCACGGCCGACGGTGACTTCGCGTGGCCCGGCTTCGGCGACAACGCACGGGTCCTCAAGTGGGCCATCGAGCGCATTGAAGGCAAGGCGGACGCCGTGGAAACGCCCATCGGCTTCGTGCCGGCCGGGCACTCGCTGGACCTCACCGGCCTGGAGCTGACGCACGCCCATGTGGAAGATGCGGTCCGCGTGGACCGCGCGGAATGGGACACCGAGCTGGCCTCTATCGAGGAGTGGTACGCCAAGTTCGGCGACTCCCTGCCCGGGGAGCTGCGCTCAGAGCTTGAAAGCCTGAAAGAACGTCTGGCCGCGCACTAGCAGCCGGCATCCCCCAGCTGCGCATGAACGGCGGCCCCGCACCCTGTGAAAGGTGCGGGGCCGCCGTCGTGCGTGCTGGGCTGCCCGGAGGTGCTGCCTTGCCCAGTGGCGCCCGGGGGGCGTGAGGGACTTAGGGCCCTAGACCGCAGTTCGACGGTGATCCTAGGCTCGATTTATCATCAGCCGGGCCGTCCGCCGACTGGGAAAGATGCTGGGGGTACTCCACGCGTGCGCTGCCGTGCCCCCGACCTGCTCGCAGCACGCGAGTGCCCAGGAGTTCATCATGCTTGTCAGCGACGACATCCAGGCCCTGTCCACGGCTGTCAGCGGCCCGGTCGCTCTGCCGGACAGCCCCGAATTTGCGGCCGAGACGCTGGCCTTCAACGCCGCGATCGTGCACCGGCCAAACGTCGTCCTGGGCGCCGAGAACGCACACGACGTCGCAGCCGGGGTGAAGTGGGCGGCAGAACGCAGGCTCCCGGTGGCGGTCCAGTCCACCGGGCACGGCGCCGACTCGGTGGTTGACGGCGGCCTGCTCATCAACACCCGGCGCCTGCAGGAGCTGCGGATTGATCCGGTCGAACGCACCGCGCGGGTGGGGGCCGGAGTGAAGTGGCGCAGCGTCCTGGAAGCGAGCGTGCCACACGGGCTGGTCGGGCTGCACGGCTCCAGCACCGACGTCGGCGTCGTTGGCTACACTCTCGGCGGCGGGCTGCCCCTGCTGGGCCGCGCGTACGGTTTTGCGGCGGACCACGTCCGCAGTATGGAGGTCGTCACCGCGGACGGCGCGTTGCGCCGGATCGACGCCGAGGCCGAAGCCGAACTGTTTGCGCTGATGCGCGGTGGCAAGGGCAACCTCGGAATCGTGACAGAACTTGAGTTCAGCCTCTTCCCGCTGGGGGACTTTTACGGCGGCGCAATCATCTATCCCGGAGCAGACGCCGCGCACGTCCTGACGGCGTTCCGGGCGTGGCTGCCCACGCTTCCGGACCACGCCTCGCCGTCGATCTCCCTGCTGCGGCCACCGGACATGGAGTTCGTCCCCGAGCCGCTGAGGGGCCAGTTCGTGGTGCACCTCCGCTTCGCTTTCCTGGGCAGCCGTGAGGACGGCGACCGCTTGCTGGCCCCGATGCGCGCGGTCGCCAGGCCGTTGATGGACACCGCCGGTCCGATGAGCTATCTCGACGTGGACCAGATCCACATGGATCCGTCGGATCCGCTCCCCTTCACGGCTGGCGGGGCGCTCCTGAAGGACCTCGGCGAAGACACCGTTGCGGACCTGCTGGAGCTCACCGGTGAGGGTTCGGACTGTCCGCTGCTCTTCGTTGAGATCCGGCCGCTCGGCGGGGCCCTGGCGCGGGGCGGGGCCGTGCCGGACGCCGTCTCGGGGCGGGACGCAGCGTTCCTGCTGTTCGTCCTCGGGTTCAAGATGCCGCCGGTTGACGAGGCCGTCGCCGCGTCAATCCGCGGCGTCCTGGCGGCGATGGCCCCCCACTCCACCGGACGCACGCTGGTCAACTTCCACGGCGAACCCGGCGATGAAGCCGACCGGGCCCGGGCATGGTCACCCGACGTATACGAACGGATGCGGGCCGCGAAGTCCAGTTACGACCCGGGGAACCTGCTGCGCTTCGGCCATGCGATCACCGGGGTGCCGTCCGCGGGGTGAACCGGGGTTGGGCGGCGCGGCTCAGTCAGCGCCCGTGAGGCTTAAACGTCGACGGCGGGAGCCCAGCCTCTGGGGAGGGAGGGGGGGACGGAGTGGCCCCCTCCCCTTTCCCGCACAAAAC